>CALXXX010000012.1 GCA_944392795.1 uncultured Alphaproteobacteria bacterium
TCATTTGAATATGCTCCGGCGGAAGCTCATCAATAAATCGTGAAGGAAGAGAATTTTGCCATTGACCATACACCCGACGATTAGAAGCAAAAGAAATAAAAGCTTTTTTACGCGCCCGCGTCATCCCAACATAAGCCAGACGACGTTCTTCTTCCAACGCCTCTTTTCCTCCTTCTTCCAAAGAGCGACTATGTGGAAACAATCCCTCTTCCCAACCTGGCAAAAATACTTCATCAAATTCCAAACCTTTAGAAGCATGCAAAGTCATCACTGTCAATAAATCTTGCTCTACTTCTTTATCCGTATCCATAACTAAGCTGGCATGTTCAATAAAGGCATCCAATGTTTGAAATTCTCCGTTCATCACATTCAATAATTCTTTTAAGTTTTCCAACCGTCCTTCCGCTTCAATCGACTTGTCCGTTTTCCACATTTGATAATAACCGGATTCTTCTAAAACCATAGAGGTCACTTTTGATAAAGGCAAAGTCTGTAAAGCTTCTTTCCAACGCAACACATGATCCTTAAACAAAGTTAATGCTGCTTTTGCCTGTCCCTTTAAGGGAGCTGTTTCAATCGCATAAAACAAAGAAGAGTGAAGAGCTTTAGCTTCATTTTGCAAAGCCTCTAAAGCAGCTGCCCCAACACCTCTGCGCGGCTTATTGACAATTCGCTGAAAAGCCAAATCATCATTTGGATTCGCTAAAAGACGCAAATAAGCAACAGCATCTTTAATTTCTTCACGTTCATAGAATTTAAAATCCCCAATCACCTGATAGGGAATACCGGCTCTGATTAAAGCCTCTTCAAACTCTCGTGTTTGAAAACCGGCGCGGACTAAAACAGCTATCTCTGACAAAGGTTCTTTTTTACGCATTTCATCTTCAATAACCGCCACTATTTGCTCAGCTTCATCCTTACCATTCCAATAGCCTTTCACTTGTATCTTTTCTCCACTGCCATCTCTTCCAGGAGCAACACGCAATGTTTTTCCTAAACGTTCTTCATTGTTCGCAATCAGAGCCGATGCGGCCCCCAAAATATGTTCCGTCGAACGATAATTACTTTCCAAACGAATAACTTTGGCATTCGGAAAATCTTTGGTAAATCTCAGAATATTTTCGACCTCTGCCCCTCGCCAAGAATAAATGGATTGATCATCATCTCCAACGCAACACAGATTATTCGATCCCATAGCCAAAAGCCGTAACCACAAATATTGCGCCACATTTGTATCCTGATATTCATCTACTAAAATATATTTAAATTGCTTTTGATAAAAACCTGCTATATCCGGACGAAGTTTAAAAATCTCTAACGGCAAAAGAAGCAAATCTCCAAAATCAACCGCGTTCAATTCTTTTAACCGATCTTGATACATTTTATAAAAGCCTAATGCACGACCATACATGAAGCCTGTATCTTCTTTAGGCGTCACCATCTGAGGAGACAAACCTCTGTCTTTCCACCTTTGAATAACAGATAAAAGACCAGCCGGTGTCCACTGCTTGATATCTACACCATTATTCTGCATCATTTGTTTTAAAAGACGCTCTTGATCATCTGTCCCTAAGATAATAAAGTCTTTTTCCAAACCAACAATAGAATAGTGTTGTCTTAAAATACGCAACCCCAACCGATGAAAAGTCCCCAGCCAAACAGAAGCGGCATCAGAACCTATCATATTTTCTAAACGCGCTTGCATCTCTCGAGCGGCTTTATTTGTAAACGTGACCGCCAAACACTGCCATGGTTTTGCTAAACCTTGATCTATAATATAAGCCAAACGAGTTGTTAACACGCGCGTCTTTCCTGTTCCGGCTCCGGATAAAACCAAAACAGGACCTTCTGTTGTTAAAACAGCTTCTTTTTGCTCCGGGTTCAATGATGCAATATAGGGAATATCTTTCTCAGGCTTTTTTTCTGTCTCTTCCTCTGACAGAAAAGCATCAGCCAAATCAAATGGATCTGTCATTTTGTTTCCTTTTTGTTCTTTGAAAGAAAGTGTATCTTTTTTCCTTTGAATGTCAAGGAATAAATTAGCTATAAATCCAATAAGCGCCGAAGAGCCGTATGAGCCAGAATCAATCCGAACAAACCTGTCACCGTCACAAGGCTGCCCATTTCACGCCCGGGAGCAACCGTATCTGAAGTTTGTTCTGTTGAATAAACACAAGGAAAATCTAAGGCCATTCCTTCTGACCTCAATTTTTTGCGCATTCGAGCAGCTAAGGGACAACCACTGGTTTTATCCATACGACCAAGCTTAATTTTGGAAACATCTATTCGCCTGGCTGCGCCCATTGATGAAATAAAGGGAATGCGATGCGCTTTACAACAACCAATTAAAGCTATTTTCCCATCAATATCATCTATTGCATCAATGACAAAATCCGTTTCACCAAGCAGCTTTTCTACATTATCTTTTGTTAGTTTTTCATCAAAGACATCAACTAAAATGTCGGATGATATATCTTTTATCCGAGATTTGGCAACTTCAACTTTTCTTTGCCCCAGTGTTGATGTCAAAGCGAAAAGCTGACGATTGATATTACTCAATTCAACTGCATCATAGTCAATTAATTTTAAATGCCCGATACCAGCTCTGGCCAAGGCTTCAATCGCGAAACTCCCAACAGCACCGCACCCAACAACCGTCACACGAGAACGTCTCAATTTAGCTACGTTTTCGTCTCCCAATAATTGACGTGTTCTCATCAATCTATCTTCCATAACATATCCTTTCCGCATTCTGATATAATGCTTTAATTAAAACAGCTTCATCTTGCTGACGAACAACAGCCATATGCTTCACGAGGTTAGGAACTTCTGCCGGTTCAGAAGACAAATCTGGACAATCACTTTCCACTAATAACCTATCCAAAGGAGTCGCAGCCAAGCAAGCCCTAACTTTCTTTCTCTCGGGGGAAACAAAAGTAGAAGCATAACTAAAAAAAGCGCCCATCTCAGCCAAAGCTGGAATTAAATGAACATTGCCATGATGAGCATGTGAAACAAAAAAATCCGGTCTTTTATTGCTTTTTAAAACGTGCATAATCCTATCCCAAGCATGCACACAATGCATATGAAACGGACGATTATATTGAGCAGCTAAATCCATTTGTATCCGCATCACACGTTCTTGATTATCCAAAGAAGAAATAACAGGATCCTGATCAGCTCGGACTTTATCCAACCCAATTTCCCCCACCATATAAGAAGGATTTTCTTTCAATAACCGTTCTAATCGAGCTTCCCAACCTTTTTTCAAACTTCCCAAAAACCAAGGATGAACACCCAAGCAAACATGAATGTTTGAATAAGTCTTGGAAAGCTCTATTACTTTTCCCCAATCATCTTCATGCGTTGCATTGCAGATAATCCCCTGAATTTGAGCTGTTTCTGCTTTTAGCAAAGCTTTTTTTAAATCAACCATATTCTGCAAATGCGCGTGAGCATCGAAATAAACAGGCATTTCTTTCCCTTTTTTTACTTAATTTATACTTTTCGATTGCTTTTTTCAAGCCATAAAAATAAACTGAATTAAAAAGGAAAAAATATGCGTTTAAGATTCATCTTCTTTGTTTGTTGCGTCATGATTGCGTTTTTTGGCGCTTTGATGTTTATCCCTGGCTTTATAGATTCGATAACAGGCTCTGATGAAACATCAGAAGTTTTTTTCAGCTGTGGTGTTCTAACCTTATTGGGTGGTGCATTTGGAGCATTGCTCTTTTATCAGTCTGTGTTAGAAGCGCCTCGCATGAAAGAAATGTTCATACTAACCTCATCCGTTTGGTTCAGTGTTGCTTTTTGCTGTGCACTACCATTTTATTTTTCTGATATCTCTATTTCCTTGACAGATGCTTTTTTTGAAAGCGTATCCGGATTTACTTCAACGGGAGCAACAGTTCTAACAGGATTGGAAACTTATTCAAAAGGGTTTTTACTCTGGCGAGCTATGACGCAATGGATTGGCGGTTTAGGCATTATCATTCTTGCAATTGCTATTTTACCCATGCTTCAAATCGGAGGAATGCAACTTTTTGCGACAGAAAATTCGGATAACTCAGGAAAAAATGCTCCGTTGGTCGCCATAAAAATGAAAAATATTATTTTAATTTACTTATCTCTTTCAATCTTGTGTGCTTTTTTTCTTTTCGTCGCCGGCATGACACCTTTTGAGGCTATAACCCACATGATGGCAACCGTTTCCACAGGTGGTTTTTCAACATATGATATGTCTATCGGACATTTTGAAGGCAATAATGCTATTTTATGGGTCTTAACTTTTTTTATGACTATTTGTTCATTACCTTTTGTTTTTATCTCGGCTTTAGTTAGCTGGAAGTGGGATGAAGTTCGTAATGATACTCAAGCAAAAACATTTTTATTTCTCTTACTTGTTTTGATTGTTCCGATTTCTATCTGTATGTATTTATTCTTACCGATTTTTGAAGGTTTTTGGAATACATTAACTATTTTTGCTTTTCAAGTAGTTTCCATTATTTCTACTACAGGCTTTGTTTATGAAGACTATACAAATTGGGGACCTTTTTTTATCGCCTTTTTCCTATTTTTAACAATGATCGGCGGATGCACTGGTTCCACCGCAGGCGGCATTAAAATTTTTCGTTTCAATATCTTATTTAAAGCTCTTCGACGACACTTACAGATGATGCTGACACCTCATGCTATTATCATTCCTCGTTATAATGACAAACCTATTACTGAAAACATTTTTATCAGTATTATTGCTTTCTTAACCATTTTTTTCTTAACAGCAACTGTCTCTACTTTAATCTTGTCACTAACTGGACTTGATTTTATAACATCTTTTTCTGCGACATTGACTTGTCTTGCCAATGTCGGTCCAGGAATAGGGCCTATCGTAGGACCTGATCAAAATTTCGCGGAAATTTCAAATATAGCAAAATGGGTTCTGTCCATTGTTATGATACTCGGTCGTTTAGAGTTTATGACAATTATCGTTTTGTTTTTACCGACTTTATGGAAAAGGAGAAACTGATGGGATTTTTAGAAGACGCTCAAAAATTTATGCAAACGCATCCATCTGTGGCTATAAAAAAGCGCTCCATTCATACACCTGATGAATGTTATGCTTTAAAAAAAGAATTAAAAAGCCTTTATGAGAATGCAACAAATAATGAAATTGACCGTGCTATCGAAGAAGCTCGCTCTCGCTTTGGCGATACACCCGAAGAACAAGAACTTATGACTTTTTTGCGCGTCAAATTGGAAGATTAGCTGAAACTGTTTACGAAATGTTAAACATCCTCTTTTATCATCAAGACGATATATCATATTGAAAAGGAGCCTTTCATGAAAAAGTTGCTTATTTTTATCCTTATTCTTTTTGCTTTGGCAGCTGGAGCTTTGTTCGCTGTTTATACAACCTTAGATGAAGAAAGTTATAAGGAACAAATTATCAAAGCAACAAAAGAACTAACAGGTCGAGACATGACTGTTAATGGAACAGTTTCCATTCGTTTATTCCCCACACCGACTATCTCAATGTCTGATGTCGTTGTTAAAAATAAAACAGGTTTTGATGCTCCTAATTTATTAGTGATTAAACAAGTCGATGCTTCTGTTAAATGGGGATCTTTATTTGAAAATCCTCTTATTATCGAGAAAGTAACTTTACGAAAACCGGAAATTTTTGTTGGTCGAGATACAAATGGAATCCCTAATTGGGATTTCCCATTCTTAATGGAACGTGCAAAAGAAGGACAATCTGATGATTTAATTGGACAATCAATTTTAGATTTACCCCCTCAATTTAAAAATCTAGCAATAGAAAAAGGAACATTACATTATGCAAGTGCTGTTTCTGGTTTTACATTAACTCTCTCTAATGTGAACGGACAGCTTGAAAGCAAATCTATTAGCGGTCCTTTTAATTTTAAAGGTACTTTTGATTGGAATAATTCACCTGTTCAAGTTTCTTTAGATTCAGGTAAAATTTCCGGTAATTTAGCAACAGATATCAAGTTAACCTTAACCGATTCTAGCAAAGCTGTTTTAGGCCTTTCCGGAAAAATTGAAAACTTAATACGCAGTGCAGATATGACAGGTGGTTTTTCTTTTAATATTCCTCAATTATCCCATTTTTTAACAAATGCTATTGGTTATAAAGCTTTACCATCCAGTTTGGAAAAACCCATTGTAGGAACATCAACTTTTGTCTTTTCAAAAGACAAAGCTGAGTTTAAAGATATTGCATTACGTTATGGAACAGAAGAATTAGAAAACTCTTCCACCGGTACAGTCTCATTCACTTACCCGAACCGTCAAAACAAACTGACACGTATTTATGTATCTTTATTGTTAAGTAAGTTAGATGTTGATGCCTTCCGTCCTTTAATTCCTTCGGCTGACGAAATGCAAACACGCATTTTAAGCTGGGGACGAACATTTGAACATGAACTTGATTTAAACTTAAAAGCAAAAGATTTAGCTTTTGGCGGCGATGTTCTTAAAGAAAGCAACTTACACCTTCTATTCCAAAATGGCGGGTTAGAAGTAAAAGATTTTAAAACAACATTACCCGGAGGAACAAATATCATAGCAACCGGACTAATCGCTGCTCAAGATAATAAGCCGGTCGCAAAAATCACTTTTGGTGTCTCTGCACCCGATCCGAAAAAGGCTGTTAAATGGTTTAATTTACCGACTGATTCCATCGTCAATTTAAATGAACTTGATAATGTTAAATTACAAGGATCAATGATCTTACGACCAACGGATATCTCTTTTAATAATATTGAAGCTTCATTAAATGATGGCTTGATTAAAGGAGCTATTGCTTTCTCTTTAACAGAAAAAAAACCAACCGGCGTTGCCGATTTAACTTTAAAAAATATCAATATCGATACATATCTTCCTTATAAAACACCAGAAAAAAACAGAACTTTTATCTCTCTGTTAATAGAATTAAGAGATAAACTTCTAGATACAGATATTCTATCTAAAATTGATTTCAAGCTTAAAGCTGTCGGGAATGATGTTACTTTCCGCAATATTCCTATTCAAAAAATGATATATGACGGATATATTCGCTCGGGTGAGTGGGTCACGTCTCAAATGAAATTATCCCAAGCTGCTACAGCTGATGTTGATATGACGGCTCGTATTCAACAACTGCCCAATCGTTCTATTTATGTTCAAAACCTAACATACGACATTGAAATTCCAAAAGCTTCCGTTTTCTTAGATCGTGCTAAAATTTCACCCCCTGTAGAAGGTGCCTTAAATCGTGTTGCATTAAAAGGAACCGTATCTGGAACACTGGATGCACTTAAGGTTAATCTAGAGAACACCTTCTCTCAAGCTCAAGTAAATATGAATGGAACAATTGAAAATCTTTCTCAACAACCGAATTATTCTTTAGCCTTAAGCTTAGCTCATCCAAACTTCCAACAATTTATGAAGCTGTTCAATCCCAATTTTGATAGCTTACGTTATTTAACAGGCGCTTTTACGCTTAAATCTAATTTAAAAGGAACAGCTGATGCATTTTCTTTAATGCAAAGTGAAGTTATGATTGGCAATCAACGTTTAAAAGGAGATATCGCAGTCACCCGCTCAGAAAATCTCTTAGCACTAAAAGGTAATTTATCTTCCAGTTTACTTTACTTAGAAAAGTTTATTCCTCAAAAAAGTTTATTCCGAGGCGTAAATCCTCAAAATCGGAAAGCTCAATTTTCTAATGATTTGTTAGATTTCCAAGGTCTAAATAACCTGGATTTAGATATGACCGTTACAACAGATAAACTCTTATTCGGACCAATTGATATGGATTTGGTTTCTTCACATTACACGCTCAAAGAAAATGTTCTCTCCATTGATAGCTTTAAAGGAACGCTCAATGGCGGCTCATTAAATATGACAGCCAATCTAAACACAAGTACGGCTGTTCCTATGCTTCGCGCAACGGTTCAGGCAGAAGATGTTGCTTTGAAACCGGATATTTTACGTTTGGGCTTATTTCGGTTAAAATCAGGATCCGCCAGCTTCTCTTCCGATTTAACAACACGAGGCAATTCTATAGAAGATATGGTAAAAGCTTTGTCAGCAACTGGGCGCTTTTCAATAAAAAACGGCGTATTATCCAGTTTAAATCTCAATACATTTGAAAGAAGTGTTCAAGTTGTAGTTGCAAAAGGGACAAGCACAGAAGGTCTGGAAAATCGCCTTAAAAAAGAAATGACAACAGGAGAAACGCCTTTTGAATCATTAACAGGCAGCTATGCCGTCACAAATGGAACAGCTCGCACTTCTGATGCACTTTTCCGAGCCAGTGATGCTAATGCAATTATTCAATTAAGCTTTGACATGCCGAATTGGACCATTTTATCATCCATGGGATTAACGATGCAACCTTTTGCAGGTTTTCCACCCATCTCCCTTGTTGTCAAAGGACTAGCAAATGCGCCCGAAACAGAAATCGATTTAGAGCCTTTTATCAAATACATTTCAACAGCAGCTGCAGATGCTAAAAATGAAGCTTTACAACAAGCTCGTGAAGCAGAAAGAAAACAAGCGGCATTAGATGAAAAGCAGCGGAAAGAACGTGTTCAAGTCGTTGCAAATAAGGCAACTCTTGCTGTTGAAAGGGCTGAACAGATTTTAAAACTGGCTCCGACACCTGAAGCAGAAAACGAGATGATCCGTGCCAAAGATGCTCTTGCAGTTTTAAAAGAACTTAGTTTAAAAGAAAATATTTCTGTTGCAGATTTACAAAAAATTGAGGAACAAGGAGCTTTAGCTATTTCTCGTTCAACAACTGCACAAAAGGCTGCTTCAGAAAAAGCAACCACAGTAATCCGTCAACAAATGGTCAATCTGGAAAGTACCGCGCAAACCCGCATGCATGCTATTAATCGCATTCATCAACGTTTACAAGGTGTAGATATGATTGAGCAAGCCTATAAAAAAGGGTTTTCAACCATGACTTTAATACAACAACTAAAGACTTATATTGATGACAGTAATGATCTCATTCAAATACAAAAAGCCTTTCAACAAGCAACAGAAGCATCTGAAATTATGAATTTGACTTATGAAAGCGTCGCAAAATTTGATATTGAAAACCCATTATCATCAACAGAAGAGACTTCTTCTGGTTCAACCGTGCGCGGAACAATTACAAGACGAGGGATGTAATTAAAATACTTTCTAAAAAAAGCCCCTCGATTGAGGGGCTTTTTATTTTTATTCTTTTATATTTACTCAGCTTTTTGATCTGTTTTATTGTCAGCTTCTGCCTTTGCCGTATCGGCGGCGACAGCTGAGATTTCCTCATCAACAACTTCTTCATCCTCCACATCCACAGTCGGAACTGTTTCTGTTTGAGGTTTATTGACCTCAGCTGATTTTTGTTCAACCGTTTTAAAAATTTGAACATTGGCTTTTTGCCGTTCTTCTGCGATAATTTGAGGAACATCTAACTCAATAAAACGTGCTTTAATTGCTTCCTCAACCTCAGCGTAAGAAGGCGGCGGAGCCAACCGTTTATCTTCAACTAAAATCACATGCCAACCAAAAGCTGTTTTAACAGGTTTTTGAGAAAAAGTTCCTTTTTCCAAATCAAAGGCAGCATTTGCAAATTCAGGGATCATCTCAGCTTTTGTAAAATAGCCTAAATCTCCACCGGTTAAATGATTTGGATCTTTATCCAAAGAATGTTTATTTGCTAATTCTTTGAAATCAACCCCTGCCTTTAACTGAACGATAATATCTTTAGCTTCTTTTTCAGAGTTAACTAAAATATGCCGTGCATGAACTTGCTCTTGAGGTTTATAATTTTTCAGTTCTTCTTGATATAGCGCTTGCAATTTTTCCGGCGTCATACGCTCTTTCAAACGTTCGGATAGATAAGCCTGAAACAAAATTTGATCTTCTGCATCTTTAAGAAGTTTTTTAACTTCTGGTTGATTTTGTAAACCAGCATTCTTAGCTTCATCTAAAATAATTTTATTATTGATATAAGCCTCCAACAATTGATTAAAAACAACCTCCATTGGAATATCTTTCAATTGAGGAATCGATGCTTTTACTTTTTCAAGTTCTGCCAGCTTTATGTTATCTCCCCCCACTTTAGCCACGATAACACCTTGATCCATAACTGGCAAAGTAAAAGGTTGATGACCATCTTTACTGCAATAAAAAGAAACACCAGCAACAAGGGCAATAGCAACAGCTAATGTACCGACAATATAGGTCGGTCTTTTATAAAGGGGAGTTCCCTTTGTGTTTTTATTTTCTTTTTTCATGTTTTTTCCTTTCCTCCTTTAAGTTGTTTTAAATATGTCTATTATCTATTACTTTTAGTCGAGAAACAAGCACTTTTATAATTCCTTTTGCAATACTGGGATGAAGTGTCATCATTTCATAGAGATTCTCTGAAGAAATTCTTAAAGCAATGGTTTCCTCTTCTGCAATAACACTGACATCGACCACTGCAGGATCTAATGCCGTTAATTCACCAAAGACCTGATGTGTCTCAGCCTCACTTAAAATCGTTTCTCCATCTTTGACAGCTACACGTCCATACAGCAAAATATAAAGGTAGTTGTTCAATTGACCTTTTGCAACAATTTCTTGACCAGCAGCATAAGCAACCTCTTCTGAAGCATAGATGAAATCACTCAAAGCTGACTCAGACGCTTCTGCAAATGCTGTAATATTTTTTAAAACTAAAACCTTTTCTAAAGTTAAGCGCATTCTTTTCTCCTATTCTTCAAGAACAACCAAGGCTGTTTGCCGAACAGCATCCACGGCATCCTTTTTCAAAGGCTCCAACAAATGCCGCCGTTCTTCCTTATCTGCTATCAACCGGCCCAATGTCCAAACAACGCCTTCTCTTATTAACGGATGAGGATCTGTTAACATATCTTCTATTAAAGGCGTCAAAGAAACTTCACCTATTTTTCGAACAGAAAGTAATGCACAAGCTTTTGTCCAGGGTAATCGATACGATTTACTTTTTAAAATAGTCGCCAAAGCTTCATTCATCGAAAACTCTTGCAATTTAGAAAAATCTTTAAAAGATTTTTCATCTCTTAAAATCGTATCTGCCTGTTTTAAAACTTGTTTTAAGTGACATAACTTTTTAGGTAAAAGATCGCCGATTAATTCTAAGGCCATTCGGCGCTGTTCAAAACGAGAGGAGCGATTTAACAAACATTGACATGCTTTTTGAAATAAAGCTGTAGGAAATAACAAAGTTAATTCCATCAACAAACTATGTTGAATTTTCGTCAACTCTTTATCCAACGCTTTTTTAAGTAATTCAAATACCTCTTCTGCCTCGTGGATTGGTGCGATTTCTAAAGCCTTTTTTAAAGCTAAAACAGTCATAATTTGACTTTCATCCATCTGGATAAGAGGCAAAAGCATTTTATACCGTTTCCAAGCTCTTGCCTGAAAAGATGTTTCCTTTAAATGCCTTAATATATCAAAACGCAGAGCAAATGGCGTTCGCTTTAAAGCTTTAAATAAAACTTTTTGCGCACCGCTATCTTCGTTAATCCATAAAAAAGACACTAAAGTTTTCTTACACAACCAAGTCCGTTCTGAGCTAAGCAATGCTTCTCCTATGGCCGAATAGGCCTTTGACCCGAAATCTTTAATTGCCTGTAAAGCTTTATCTCGTAGTTCCAAGGAATTTAGTGAACGAAACAAAACAGGTAAAAAAGATGGATGTTTAATACGTCCGGCTGCCAATACTGCCTTTTCTCGCACTAAAAGATCCTCATCACTCATCAGTTTCAAGACAAGTCTAAAAAAGCCTTTAATCCCAGTTTCTTCCAAAATTTCTGCTGCTTCTCGCCGCTGTCGAACACTCTTAGAAACAGCCAACCGATTAACACCTTCCGAAGCAATTAAAACCCCTTCTCCTCCGCTTTTAAGCAGCCCGGTCAAAGCTCCTTGACGCAACTCAGGATGATCCATATATAAAACAGCTTTTTCTTCTGCATACTTCTCACCAATTGCACATAAAACTCGAAGAACAGCACTTCGAACAGTCAGCGATTTATCATGTATTAACAAATCAGCCAACACTTTTCTAAACATTTTATATCCTTTTTTTTCTATCCGTGTGAGAGCAAAATAACGAACGCGCTCATCCGGGTGTTTTAAAGCACGACGCAAATAGGTTTTATAATCATCTACCTGAGCTTCTTCTAAAACGCGCAAAAAATAAATAGATTCATCTGCATCATAACTTGATACTTTTCCCGTCACATAAGATAAAACCGTCGGATTAGTCAGAATAAGTTGCCCGCCACGCCAACGAAAACTTTTAAAAGCAGATAACAAAACTTTTGCGTATTCCGTTTGTGCATCTATAACAACGGCCGACAGTAATAAAGCCATAACTATAGCAGAAGACCATAAGAAAGATGAAAAAGGCAAAAAGTAAAAGCCTAAGGAAGCAGATACAAAACCAAGCGGACGGAATAAAACAAAACGCATGGCTTTTAACCGAAAAGAGTTACCATGCGATAACGGTCTGGGCAACATACTAAAGTAATAGCCTATACAGCAATAAGCCAAAACACCAAATAGAACTTCAGCCAAAAAAACAACCCACATTTCTCCGGATGAAAAACCAAACGCTGATAATAAAGGTAAAAGTGCAATAATCAATAATCCATGAAGAACATAAAAACGATGCCGCAAACGATATAAAAATAAAATACTTCCTAAAGTCAGTAATCCTGTGAAAGCACAAACGAAACCGACCCATTTCATTATTACTGCCGGATTTTGACCTATTTTTTCTAACAAACCAAGCATATAAACATAATGAATTTGACAAAAGGCAAATGATATTAAAAAAGCTGCCGCATAAATATAATAAATTAATTTCATCTGAGATGGTTCTCGAACGCCGCCGTTACGCGTTGGACGCACCTCAGGGGTTTCTTTTTGGAAAGAAAGAATCCAACTTGATAAAAGAAAGCCGCCGAATAACATCATAACCAATATTAACCAGAATAAATCATTTCCACAGATGGCTGCTGTATAACCTGCTGAAAAGCCACCACAAATGCGTCCCAACAAATCAAACAGAACTAAACCTAAAAAGCTTTTAGAATCTAAAGTAAGTTTTATAAAACGCATCACCAAAGACCAAAAGCCACCGAATAGTAATAATTGAATAGAAAACTTTAAACCAAAAAAGACATCTACTGTCCAAAAGGAACCTTGATAAAAAGCCCATAATAATCCTGTTAAAACTAAAAAAAGTCCTCCTAATAAAAATGGATATGCATCTCCAAAACGATGCTGCATTTTCAACAAGAAAAAACCACCAGGTATCCACAAAAAACCGCCCCAAATAAATTCAAAAGCCAAATCTATAGAACCATAAGAACCAACATAAAGACCTGTTGCTAATGCATCAATCCATGTCCCTACAATACCTAATAGAAAAGCTAAACTACTCAAAAGAGACAGTAATAACAGTTGCTCAGAAGAAAAGCTTAGTATTTTTTCAACACTTCTGCGTATCTGGTTCATCACTTTCTCCTAAAAGACTATCTGCATAATCTGACGCATTAAATGGTTGCAAATCATCTGCATGTTCACCAACGCCTATATAATATACTGGCAAATGAAACTTCTCCGTTAAAGCAACCAAAATACCTCCTTTAGCTGTCCCATCCAATTTTGTAACCAAAAGTCCGGTGACCTCTGCTATTTCTTTAAATGCAGAAACCTGAGATAATGCATTTTGACCGACTGTTGCATCTAAAGTCAATAAAACTGCATGAGGAGCTGCCGGATTAATTTTACGAATAACGCGAATAATCTTTTGAATTTCTTGCATCAGCTGAGCTTTATTTTGAAGACGTCCTGCTGTATCTAAAAACAAAACATCATCTTTATTCTTTATGGCCGCTTGATAAGCGTCATAAGCACTTCCTGCCGGATCCGCGCCCATTTCTTTCGCATAAAAATGAGCACCCGTTCTTTCTGCCCAAACTTTTAGCTGTTCAATCGCTGCCATTCGAAATGTATCAACGGCACCGAATCCAACTTGCAACCCTTCTGCCTTCATCTTCTGGGCCATTTTTGCAATAGTTGTTGTTTTACCGGCCCCATTGACACCAACCATCAGAATAACAAAAGGCTGAGCTAAACACACATTTAAAACACTCTCAGCCGGCTGAAGCAATGAGGTCACTTTATTTTTTAAAAATATTTTAGCGTCTTGAGCTGACTGTGGTTTACTTGCGACAAGCTCTTGTATCAAACTCTGTGCCGTTTTGACACCCATATCCGACATAATTAAAGCATCCTCGATTTCCTCTAATGCTTCCGCATCCAACTTTGTAAAACGAAAAGCCTGTTCCAAACGATCAGATGTCTTTTTTAAACCTGCTCTAAGCCTCTGCCACCAACTCATTTCCTTCAATTCCTTTATTCTTGACACGCACAATTGTCCCGGGAGCAATCGTTGTCGTTAATCTTGTCCTGATATAATGTGTATTAAAACCCTGCCCGTTTTCTTCAATTAAAACATCATCTGTCTTCCCGATTTGACCTTGCAAGTATGAAAATAACTGTTTTTCGCCAAGAGCTCTTAACTTCTCTGCTCGCTTTTTCCTAACATCAACAGAAACCATAGGCATTCTCGCTGAAGGCGTCCCAGGACGAACAGAGAAAGGAAAAACATGTAAAAGTTTTAAATCAGCCTCACGCACCAATGCTAAAGTTTGCTCAAATTGTTCTTCCGTCTCTGTCGGAAAACCTGTGATAAAATCAGCTCCAAAAATGATATCGGGTCGAACCGAACGTAATTTTTTAACTAATTTCAGAACATCTTCACGCGTATGTCGACGCCCCATACGTTTTAAAATAAGATTATCTCCTGCTTGAACAGATAAATGCATATGACCTAACAAAGCAGGATACCTGCCAAACAAATCTATTAAATGTTCATCAACTCCTTTAGGATCTAAAGAGCCTAATCTTAAACGTTTTATTTCCGGTAATTCCGTTAAAATATGCTCAATTAAACTTGAAAAACCATACGGATAACTGGTTACATCAATCCCTGTTACCACAAATTCCTGATAGCCCTTTTCAAGCAACTGTCTCATTTGACACAGAACTTGTTTTATCGGAACCCCTTTATTATGTCCTCGAACAGAATGCACAACACAAAAAGTACAGGCGTGATCACACCCTTGTTGAACTTGGATAAAAGCACGTGTTCGACCTTCAAATTCCGTAACGACAGGAATCGAAAAAAACTGTTCCATATCCCCAACCAATACTTTATCAGTCTTTGACCAACAAACTTTATCTAGTTTCTCTCGATTTCCTAAAACACGATCAACCTCGGGCATCGCTGCATAAACAGAGGGGTGTAATTGAGCTGCACAACCTGTCACGATCAAAGAACTTTTTGGATTTTCTTTTTTTAACCGGCGAATAGTTTGACGACACTGCCGTTCCGCCTCGGCCGTCACAGCACATGTATTGACAACAACAAGCTCCGGCACATCTCCCAGCATTTGTTGTATCAAGGCTGATTCATAAGTATTGATCCGACAACCAAAAGTGACTATTTTCATATCTTTTATTTACATTTTTTTTTATCTCTTGTCTAGCTTTTAATCGAAAAGTAGATATAATGAAATAAAATAGAAAGAGGAAATCATGGATAAAATGATAGATAAAACGATACACCCTTTACAAGCCATCGGCCTACGAAGCGACACAGCCATCACCGGTGTAGAAGCCGCTTTAATTAAAACAGACGGAATTGATATCTTTGAAATTGGCCCAAGTGTTTCACATCCTTATTCTGCTGAGTTAAAAAGGGAAATTCAAAGTGTTCTTGGCGAAAAAGGACAATTAGATGTTCAACATTTGAAAGAAGTTGATGAGCATATCACTCAACATCATATCGAAGCCGTTGAAACTTTATTAAGACAAGCTGATAAAAATCCGATGAACATAGATGTGATTGGTTTCCCCGGACACACCGTTTTACATAGACCTTCTCAAAAGCTCAGCCGACAAATTGGTAATGCCGAGACAATGTTGCAGCATTTTGGAATACCTGTTGTCACAAGATTCGCTGGCGGCGATTTAGCAGCGGGAGGACAAGGTTCCCCTCTGTTTCCTTCTTTTTATGAAGCCATAACACATGACATGCAAAAACCTTTAGCCGTATTAACAATTGGCGGACTAGCCTCTTTAACAGCGATTGGCTTAAACGGAGAACTTATCGCTTTTGATGTCGGACCTGGGAATATCTTAATTGATACCTGGATGCAGCAAAGAATGGGAGCCGAAATGGATTTCGATGGCTTATGGGCAGCAAAAGGAACGGTAGATGAACGTTTATTAAAAAAGTTAATGACACATCCCTTCTTTTCCAAGAAACCGCCGAAATCAATGGATCGTGATGAGTTTAACAACTTATTAGAAGACGTTGAAGGTTCAACAATTGCAGATGGTGCTGCGACCTTAACAGCTTTTACAGCAGAAGCACTGCGTGACGCAGTATCTCAATTGCCTTTTCATCCCACACATTTTATTGTCACAGGTGGCGGCGCACAAAATCCCTCTCTGATAAAAAGCCTAAAACAGCGATTGAATGGTAACGTCTCAACAGCACAAGAAATTGGATGGAATGCTCAAGCTTTAGAGGCACAAGGTTTTGCTTTCCTGGCAACGAGAACGTATTTTGATCTTCCTATTTCTTTTCCATCAACAACAGGTGTCCCTGAAGCGGCCCCAGGAGGTACCCTTTTACTCCCTCAAAATCAATAACAAAAGTCAGCTTATCTCAAGTGCTTTTAACCACATACCCAAAACTTGTTCACTATGGTACCAAACCATCAATGCGGATAAAATAGCATTTGCTGTAAAAACAATGACCATCACTCGAGCAACAAATCCCCAAAAAGATTTTCCGGACAATAAAGAATAAACAGAAGAACGATAAACGCCAACAGCTTGCCAAACAGATATTAAAATTCTCAAAAGCTGAAAGTTTAATAAAACCCGTAAAAATAAATTTTCCTGCCCGGACTGAAGTAGATCTATTAAAACAAAAGAAAAAGGAAGCGAAACTATAAAATTAACTAAAATCGTATTTAACCAAAAACTGGTCTTTAAAGAATATTCTCCACGCCAATGTTTTAAGATCCAATTCATCGAACCTCTCTTAAGGCATCCTGTTTAATTAAATCTTCTCCGAACAAATATAAAACATCAAAAAAACGAGGAAGTGACAAATCAGTCATCAAATCTATACGATCCATTAGCTGATAGTTTTTCTCTTGTGCATGATAGACGATATAGTCCTCATCTTTCTCGCCAATAATTAAAAGACTCTGTGAACGATGTCTTTCTGCAAAATCCATATTCACCTCTGATAAAGAGGGGAAAGTATAATTTTGCTTTGTTCGCTCATGAGACATAGCACCAAAAAAACGAAGCCCATTCCAAATCAATCCATCCGTTAATGCTAAAAAAGCTATATAATCTGATGGTAAGGGTGGAAGCTTATTGCGAGCTAAAAACATACGAACTGAACGAATTTCTTCACCTTTGACCGGTTGGAAAACCTGAGCACGTGCATGATACATTTTATCCAACAGTTTTTCTAATAGCATATTTATCTCCCCGGCATGCTTTTTTGAGCCAAACTCTTAAAAGCGCTTTCTGTATACCCAGCAAAAACACTCCGATCATGTTTACCCTTTCCTCCAGACCCTGTATACATCGTCAGAGGAATGTAAACCTTCCCAGTCGGAACAGGTATATATAATTTACGTGGCCGCAGATGAGAGGCCATTCCTTCCATCTGCATGTCTATAAAACGATGAATATCTTCATGGTAGGGAATATTTTGAATAAGACACATATTAGAAAAGTCAACTTCACCTGTGTAATCAAACGGAATTTTAATGTGAACATTGAAATTTTCAGGAATAATCCCTTTTTTAAAATAAAAGATACTATCTTCATCTAAGCCGGCATTTCGTAGATCGTTGACATAGTTATAAGATACATAACGTAAAAAATCTCTTTTCACACGCGCATACTGTTTTTTACGATTGATCTTTTCCAAGAGAGTTAATGGATAAGCTGTTGCTTCGACTAAATCCATGCCAGGGAAATTCATCTTTTGAAACTTAGCTTCCCAATAAGTTAGATCAAAAAGCATATTATCTGTCACTTCAGTGACAATTTTCTTGTTCTGTGCAGGGAAAAGAACCTCGGTAGTCATTAAAAACTATTCCTCCAGCTCATAAATTTCTTCCTGAAGTGAGTTAGCCAAACTATCCAAATCTGTATTTTCACGCTGGGCAACAATCCAATAAGGGACAAAAGGAGCGCGCGGTAAAGAGCACTTTTTGCGCATTCCTTTATCTAAATACCATCGTGGAGAATCTGCCAAAATCGGACGATTTAAGAAGCCCTGCATAATCACATACTGTTTCAACATATCCAAACTCATCATTTCAGAAGCTCCAACCACTTGTGTTGCTTGTAATTGTTTTGAAACATTCGCTGACAACTTTGGATTAAATCCAAATGATTCTTGTTGTGAAACACTTGCCGTTTGAATTGTCTTTGTCCCAATCATTTTCGAAAAACGTTCAGCAGTTTGTTCATTATTCTGAGCCAAAATCACTTTAGCCGCTGTCGTTGTAATAATTGTTTCCAAATCATCTTTACCATATTGACCGGAAATTTGTCCCAAATCCTGTCCAATCAGCAAATAAGAAACCTTCTGTCCACGACCGACAGCCGGACCATCTTTGACCGCAGCCAATTTTGGCATTTGAGGAAATTCATCCAAAACAAATAAAACAGGGAATGGACCTGACTTAATTCCATCTGTCCCTACAAAATTAGGTGGATTAGCAATCAAGAAAGAACTCATCAACTCAATAAAAATACCCGTAATAACCGAAAGAGCTCGAGCATCTACTTGGTTAACCGATAAATAAACGGAAATAGGTTTCATTTCTCCGGTAATCGGATCTTTCATTCCTCTTAAGTCACGGAAAGTAAAGTCAGAAAAGCGTGTCCGAGAACGAACGGCAGAGTTTTTAAACACACCAATACCCGTTAAAGCTGTTGATAAAATAGAACCACGTTCTTTATCCGGCGTACTGGCCAATTGGTTCATTTCCAACATAGCGCGCTGAGAATAATGGAAACGAGAACATTCATTTACGGCAAAATCCAACACGTCTCTCATCGGATCAGCCAAAGCCGCCATTTGATCACCAGCATCGGCACGACGTTTAATGTCCGCCGCAATTTTCATCTGCGTATCATTTAACCAGTCCAAAATCATAGCAATACATGGCTCTGCACCATGCCAATACTCCGGCAATCCTTCCCAAGTACCAATGGGCGCATAGCTATCATAAGTTAAATTTCCTTGTTGCAAAGCATCTAAGGCAGACCGAGCACTCATATCCGGCATATCTGCATAATAAGTCGCCAAGACTTTTGCATCTTCTGCATCAAAACTTCCTTCCATTAAGCGAGCGACAAAGTAATCATTTGCTCGTGCGCGTTCACATTTACTGGAAATAAAATGTAAGAAACCGGACATCGCGTTTCGACCGGTCTTTGACCAGTGAGGATCTGCACCGCCCTTTGGTTCTTCTACGATAACCGCAACCATACTATCAATATACATATCACGTGCCGGACCAGCTGGTGGCAAACAGCTGGCTGATAAAGGATTCCAAGAAGGATAAAATTCTCCTTTTTCTGGATTATCTTCCGCACCCCAGTTAATAATAAAAACAGGTCCTTGAGTTGCTCGATAGCCTGAGGTATTAAAACATAGTTCAGGCTTTGGGTCATTCACAATAATACTCATCCCCGGTGACTCTAAAATAGTCGGTATCACAACCCCCACAGTTTTACCAGTTCCAGGAGGTGCAACAACTAAAGCAGAAAGTGTTTCCGGCATTTTCAGTAATTTGCCCTTAAACCGCCCCAACACAATAACAAAGCCATTAAATAACTTCATTTTTTTGACATCACTATAGGTCGCAAGCCGACCTCCGCCAAAAGTTTTCAACATAAAGTCATTTGGATTCAAAATAGCCGCAATAACAAAAATTGCCACACCGATAATCCATGGCAAGATCAAGATAAAAACGCGCATATAAAGGCCAAGCCGCAAACTTTTCGAGATTCCTAAGCTATATTGTGAAAATAGAAACTTTGGATTCTTAACAGACTCTACAAAAAAGTTAATTGAAGCAGCCAATGATTGACGACTCAGACCATTCTCAATAATATTATTAACCGGAATAATCAAGAAAAACAAAATAATTGCCGTAACAATGCCGATAAAAGCCCAAACAACTAAAAATGATACTGCCTTATCGCGATCGGCATATTCTGAAGCACGCTGAAAAACCATCCCCTTACTCCCCTTTTCCTAAAGCTGTTTCAACAGAAGCAAAAACATCTTCTGACATTGGTTCAACATTTGTCGGAAAAGCATCTGTAAAAGAGGGTAATTCTTCAGGCATCCCAACATCTGTCCGAGCAACAGTCACATTCATTTCTTTCCATACATCTTTCATATCTTCAGCGTTAATAATATTTCCTTTTGTTTTAACCAGTAAAATATGAGATGTTAAAGAAATACCTTCCTTCTCCAGAGTTGTCTTTAACCTATCTGCGGCACGGCGCAAAACCGTTAACGGAGAAACACGATGTGAACTCTCTGAGAACCATAGAGGATCCTCATCATTAAAGCGTTCTTCATCAGCCAACCAATCTCCTGGCTCATTATCCAACAAAACCAAATAGGCATCTTTTTGTCCAAAAGCGACATAATCAATTACATCTTCGCCCAAATGAACACCCTTTTGAACGTGCGCTCCGGATTTTCTTATAATTGCTTCTAAATCTTCATGCAAAGGCTCAATCGTAGGCTCAACAGACAGAGGTTGTTCCTCGCCTGAGAAACTGCTTGCAGCCGAAAACGGTGAAGAAGTTGATAAATCTTCTGGAAGTTCTCTGTGCGAGAAATGAGGTGTCTCCTCTGAAAAACGACGACGACTTTCGTCCATAAAAAAGCCGGGCTCCTGCCCATCAGATGCGGAAACAGCTGTTTGAATTGTATCTATCGTTGAGGCCAAAGGTTTCGGACGTATTTCTTTATATGATTTTTTCTTACGAACCCGAATTTTTTTGCTCTGTTTTTGCAGTTTTTTTGTTTTCTTCTGATAAATCCAATCCCAGAACAATTTTTCTATAAGTTGAGTATAATTAATAGAGGCAAAAAAGAAAAAACCCATCAACCAAACAGGAATAGCAAAAAATAAGCTCAGAACGAAAATCCAATAATAGCTTCCCTGAATAACCCAACCGCCATACCACCATTGTTGGAAAATATACTGCCAATGATAGCCAAGAAGAATATCAAAGTCCCAATTTGTTAATAAAAACCAATGAAACCATAAAAAGAATAAAAATGTCCAAAGGGTAAAAATAAACGTCCCACGCAGCAGATTTTTAAAGTTCATTCTTGAAGCCTTTCTTTTTTTTATTTTTTGTCATTATACATAAAATTAGAGAATTTTGCCAGCACAAAAATCAAAATTCCTTCTTTTTTTCAAAAATGATGACAAAAAATTCTTAAAAAGAAAAATCTTTTTCCGTGTTCTTCTGTAAATTTACATAAAAATCCCGAGAATGAAAAAACATTCTCGGGACCGAAACGACCTTATTGAGCACGAACAGCATTTAATACTTGTTCCACTCGAAAACTCGGAGCAGCTTCAACAACAGGCTTCATATTCACCTCATATTTAGCCAAAGAGCGGCGATAATAGGTCAAAACAAACAACCTTGTCGCCGAAGATAGACCTGACGACCCTTTTGAATTATCAATCAATGAACATAGTTTATATAGTGAAATATTCTCACGTTTACAAATATCTGATAAAGCCAACCAAGTTTCTTTATCTAAACGCATACTTGTTCGACGACCATTAACAACCACATTTTTACATAAGAGCATTGTTTTTTCCCCTTTTTTATTATATCTTCAAAATAGACGATTACATAACGAATCGATTAAACACACTTATTATAAGAATATTATTTTAAATGTGCAACTTTTATTTGTAATAATTGCACAAAAAATGGAAAAATGATAGATGAACTTCGTTAAAAAAGAAGCGACACATATGCAAAAAAGGATTTGTGACCACCCTAACTGTCACAAAGAAGGATTATATCGTGCACCCAAAGATCGTTCCTTAAAAGAACATTACTGGTTTTGTTTAGAACATGTCCAACAATACAACAAAAACTGGAATTATTATGAAGGACTAGCTCCGGAACAAATCGAAGAAGAAATTCGCCGCGATACTGTAGGACATCGACCAACCTGGAAAGTCAATGACCTTTATGCCAATCGGCTCAAAGACCCTTTTGATATTTTGGGCTTAGGTCGTGGAAGACCTCGACCAAGTTCATTTAGTAGCCAACAAAAAGAACAACCTTCTCTTGCAACTATCGAACATTTGGAAGCAATTAAGACATTAAAGCTAACGCCCCCCATTACTTTAGATAGTTTAAAGAAAAATTATAAAACGCTTGCAAAAAAATATCACCCAGATAAAAACAATGGAGACAAAAGAGCAGAAGAGACATTTAAATCTATCACATGTGCTTATCGTATCCTATTAAAAGCTTTAAAATAAAAGGCTGCCAAAGCAGCCTTTTAATCATACGCTTCTTCAAAGTTTGATATATTTAATTTCTATTAATCCCAATTTTAGAACGAATAATTTGAATACCTTCCTGAGCAATAGGACGAACTTTCTTTTGACCTTCCGCCAAAATATCAAACACTGTATCCGGATGAGCTTTCAAATCTTCATAAACAGCCCTGGGTCCTGAAAAATACTCAATAAATTTTTCATACAATTTTTGCTTAGCTTCACCATAAGAAATCCCTGAATGAAAAGCTTCTGCAAAAGCTTCTGTTTCTTCCGGTGAGGCTAATTCCTTATAAATTAAATAAATCAAATTTCCCTCTGTGTCTTTAGGCTCATTTGCTCCCTTACAATCCGTTTTAATGCTGTTGATAATTTTCTTAATCTTATTATCCGGCTCAAACAAAGGTATTGTATTTCCGTAACTCTTACTCATCTTACGCCCATCTAAGCCTGGCAAAACAGCAACTTCCTCTTTCACTAAAGCTTCAGGAATTTTAAAAGTTTTTCCGAAAATATGATTAAACTTAATTGCTAAATCACGGGTATATTCCAAATGTTGAATCTGATCTTGCCCGACCGGCACATAGTCCGCATTAAACATCAGAATATCCGCCGCCATTAAAACTGGATAGTTAAACAAGCCCATGTTAACACCATCATCTTCATCTCGTCCTTCGGCCCTATTCTTATCAACAATAGCCTTATAAGCATGAGCTCGATTCATAAAGCCTTTTGGGCAAACGCATTGTAAAATCAAAGCCAATTCAAAAATTTCTGGAATATCCGATTGACGATAAAAAAATGTTTTAGACGGATCCAATCCTAACGCTAAATAAGTCAAGGCAACTTCTAAAACAAGTTCTCGCATTAACTTCTGATCCTGAATAAAGTTGAGCGCATGATAATCCGCAATAAATAAAAAAGATTGATAATCGTTATGAGAAGCTAATTCCAAACCAGGCTTTAACATACCCAAATAATTGCCCAAATGAGGACGTCCTGTCGGTTTAATACCAGATAAAAGTGTTTTCATAATTTTCTCCATTTGTTAATTTATTTTTTTTGCCGTCCGGAGAAAGATATAAAAAAAGCCGCCCTTCTTCGGACGACCCATTTGTTCATGCCAAAAAGCTCGTCCTATATCGACAAGCACCACCAATTTTTTTGAGCTTTTTGGAATAAAAACATTTCTTTTCCTTTCTTTAAGCGAATTTTATCAAACATCTAAAACAACTGTCAAGTTTTTTTTAAGTAAATTATAAAAACAGGCAAGAAAATCATATATTATTTTATCTTTTTTAGTATTGACAAAAAACTCGACAAGATATAAAATACTTTTTTTAAAGATAATAAAGGAGCAAAAAAATGAGCCGAGACTTTGATTTAATCCAAGCTGTTCAACAAAACAAAACAGATGAAGCACTTGATTTGATGAGTTATCGTTTCGATCCGATGTTGAGAGACAACGAAAAAGATGAAACTTTGATGATCTTAGCCGCACGTCATATGAATCTGCCTATCATGTGCAAAATCTATAATGCTGCTCTTGAAAAAGGAACAGAAGAATTACTTGTTAAGTCTCGTACACTAGATGGTTTAACTCCTTTAATGATTGTTGCTCGCGGAACAACTCCAGATTTTGAGCGTGCTGAAGAAAGTATGAAAAATATAACTTGCTCTAATATAACTCTCAAAAATGGTGTTTTAAATAATTCCTATATTGAAA
Source organism: uncultured Alphaproteobacteria bacterium (assembly GCA_944392795.1). Classification (GTDB taxonomy): domain Bacteria; phylum Pseudomonadota; class Alphaproteobacteria; order CAAHEQ01; family UBA3637; genus CALXXX01. The sequence continues at coordinate 24,499 of CALXXX010000012.1, forward strand.
AAGTTATTAACACCATAAATATCCACATGGATGTTTTACGTAAAAGTGCTGCCTGCACTCACTTTTTATTACATGTCGGAGCCGATGTAAATGCTCAGGATATCAATGGGGATACACCTGTACATCATGCAGCACGTACCGGCAATATTTATCGTGCTCAAGACGGCATGTTGCAAGGTGCTTTGGCTGTTTTACTGTCTCATCCAAAGGTAGATTTATTAAAATCCAATCAAAAAGGAGAAACACCTTTCTATACGGCTTTACATGAACAAAACTCTCTGGCTTTACATGTTATCGGAAAAATGATGAAACAATCATGTAAAACAATCGCTCATCACACAGCCAATTTTGTTAATGAAGCTGAACGAGATCATCAAAAAGCTTAATCTCCTAAAAAAAAGGCTCGATTTTCGAGCCTTTTTTAATAATCAATTTTATCGTGTCAACGGTTTATATTTAATTCGATGAGGTCCAGCCGCTTCTGTTCCTAAACGTCTTTTCTTATCAGCTTCATATTCTTCATAGTTCCCCTCGAACCAAACAACTTGACTATCTCCCTCAAACGCTAAAATATGCGTTGCCAAGCGATCTAAAAACCATCGATCATGCGATGTAATAACGGCGCAACCCGCAAAATCCATCAATGCTTCTTCCAAAGCGCGCAAAGTATCCACATCTAAATCATTCGTCGGTTCATCCAATAAAATAACATTAGCACCCTGCTTCAACATCTTTGCCAGATGGACACGATTGCGTTCACCACCGGATAATTGACCTACTTTCTTTTGTTGATCGCCGCCTTTAAAATTAAACTGTGCGACATAAGAACGTGAAGGAACTTCTCTTTTACCCAAGGTAAGAATATCTTTTCCGTCGGAAATTTCTTGCCATACTGTTTTGTTAGGATCTAACTCGTCTCGTGTTTGATCCACATATCCAAGTTGAACTGTCTCCCCTATTCTAAATGTTCCGGCATCGGGTTTCTCTTGCCCTGTAATAATTCTCATCAATGTTGTTTTGCCAGCACCATTCGGACCTATAACTCCGACAATACCTCCGGGAGGCAAACTAAATGTTAAATTTTCAAATAAGAGTTTATCCCCATACCCTTTTTTCAAATCTTTTGCCTCTATAACAAGATCACCTAAACGCTCAGCTGCCGGAATAATAATACGTGCCGTCGTCGGGGCTTTATCTGAAGCTTTCTTGACCAGCTCTTCATAAGCGGCAATACGGGCTTTTGACTTCGCTTGACGCGCCTTAGGCGATTGCCGTATCCATTCAAGCTCTTCCTTCATTGTTCTTTGTCGCGCACTTTCTTCCCGCTCTTCCTGAGCCAGCCGTTTTTCCTTTTGTTCCAGCCAAGAAGAATAATTCCCCTCATACGGAATTCCTTCTCCTCGATCTAATTCCAGAATCCAACCCGTTACATTATCCAAAAAATACCGATCGTGCGTTACCATAACAATCGTCCCGGGATATTCCTTTAAATGTGTTTGCAACCATTCAACAGACTCTGCGTCCAAGTGATTGGTAGGCTCATCCAAAAGCAACAAATCTGGTTTGCTCAGCAATAGGCGGCACAAAGCAACACGACGACGCTCTCCGCCGGACAACTTTGTCACATCTGCCTCACCCGGAGGACAACGCAAAGCATCCATTGCAATTTCAATCATCCGCTCCAGCTCCCAGCCGTTGCAAGCATCAATTTTTTCTTGCAATTCCGCTTGCTCTGCCAACAAAGCATCCATATCTGCGTCTGGATCGGCAAATTTCATATTAACTTCTTCAAATCTTTTTAATAAGTCTCGAACTTCTCCGACACCATCCATAATGTTTTCCATCACATTTTTAGAAGGATCTAATTGAGGCTCTTGTTCCAAATAACCAACACGAACACCTTCAGCAGCCCAAGCTTCTCCTCTGAAATCCGTATCAATGCCCGCCATAATTTTAAGCAAAGTTGATTTACCTGCACCATTTGGCCCCAATACGCCAATTTTTGCTCCCGGATAAAATGAAAGCCAAATATGTTTTAAAACTTCCTTTCCTCCGGGCCAAGTTTTACACAAATCCTTCATTACATAAATATATTGATATGCTGCCATATTGGTTTCCTTTCTTTCTGTATGGCTGTGTTTGTAGCATGTTCTTTTCTTTTTTTCAACTTTTTTACGCTTTCAGATAAAAGCACGAAAAAAAAGTTGATTTTTTCAATTTTTTTCTATATAATTTCATGCATTCATTCATCCGTTTTTATGTAGTTTTGACAAGGGGACACAAGCATGCAGGCTTATCACCAAGGAACTGTTGATTTCTTTTGTGCTGTGTATGCCATTATCAATGCATCACGGCTTTTATTCAATGATGTGAACATTCGTTTCAGTTATGAGCGAGGTTGTCATTTTTATCAACATCTCATGACGTATTTATATGACAATGAATATTTTATCAGAGTTCTAAAAAGCGGAACGGATTACAAGTTAATGGACGAGCTTTTACAAGAAGCTTGTCGTTATTTGGAAAAACAATTTAAAGGATATCAAATTACTTTTTCTTATCCTTTCCGAAAAAAGCGAATGAAAATTTTAGATTTACTTCAACAAGTCGAAGACTTTTTTAACAATCCAAAGCAAACTTGTATTATGCGCTATCATAACTTTGTCGAAGGAGATCATTGGAACGTGCCCCGCATTATTACTAAAAACACACATATCTTAAAATTTTGGGACCGTATTGAAACAACATTTGCTGTTAATGAATTGACGCTCAAACCTTATAAACGGGATGGCTTAACACACATTGCCAAAGATGGCATCATTTATATGATTTTGACAGAAAAATAAACAAAAAAACAAGCTTGCGTTCTAAAGAAAAATATGATACCATTAAGAAAAATGGAGGAGAATTTCAATGAACATACAGCAATTTCTTGATAAACTGGAACTGTTGCGCGTTAGAGGTCGACAAGAGCCGACATTAACTGAAGAACAAAAATCCGAATTAAAAAAACATCCAAAATCTGAACGTGCAGAGTTAAAAAAACAATATTTAGATCATGCAAAAAAAGAAATTGAAAATTGGATTTTTGGGACACTCCAAGAATTAGAAGCCGATATTAAAGCTTCAGATTTACCTCCTGAAGCGATCAACGCTCTCCTCGACGCCATTTCAGATGTAAAAGATGCTCAATTTGTTGCTTCTCCACAAGTTTTGGATAAAATAGAAGATCTCAGACAAGAAGTGACTCAACAACAAGAAGAGCAACAAAAACAACAACAAAAACAAAATGATTTTTCAATAGCTCCAATAGTGACAACCGTTGCTGTAACCGCTGCTTTAGGATTAACAATATTCGAAGAAAAAAACAAAAAGTATTACGAAGAAAAATTTATGGACCAATTATTACAGGGAACACCTAGTTCCGAGCTCACCAATTTACCTGTGGAAGAACTAGGCTTTGCTCGAAAGCTTCCTGAACGACCCGCGCGCGGCGTTGGACGCAAACAAAAATGGGCTGCTTGGAAATTATGGCGTTCAATGGCTCACAAAGAAGGAGAACAACCTCCTCCTCCACCTGTCGCGTCTGCTAATGCTTACAGTCATTTGCATTATGACACTCTACAAAACCAAGCACAGGAACTTAATGATTATCTGGTTAAAGATGCTCAAGCTAAGCAACAAGCTGCCGGAAAGCCAGCTGTTAATCCAACAGTTATTCTAGCTAACTTAGCCGCTGCACATCCTGCACAACAACGTTTGGCACAAAAAGCTGTTTATCAAGCACATCCTGAATTGAAAGAAAAACATCAAGCTCAAACTTTGGAAGTAGATAGTACAGAATTATTGAAGGGAATCATCCGTCAAGAACGTTCTGTTCGCCAAGCAAAAGCGAAAATTTTAGAAAAGAAATTAAAACATTGGATGCAGGCACATAAAGAAACTTTACAACAAGACCCAAGTTCAAAAGCGCCTCATTTGATAACTCTGCAAACAGAACTCAATAATCATCGTCAAACATTGGCACACTTAAGTATAGTTATGGATAATTTTGAGCAAGTATTAACCCAAAATCATAAAACAGCCGCTGACTTAATGAAAGACAGAACTCAGATTATGCCACAACTGATGGCTTTAAATGTCGCAGGTTTTACGCCTCGCAGCCAATTAAGAAAACGATTAGGGACTTTAGAACGAGAGCACCCTATTTCTGCTCAAAGAGCTACTTCATTGACTATTGCTCAAATTAAACGAACCAGAAGCAGAGAAATTGCTTAATCAAATTGAATTTAAAAAATTTTATAAAACAGTGTTTAATACACTGTTTTTTATTAGAACAAAATCAAATATTTTTCCAAAAATACTTTTTTAAAATTCCCATTAAATTAAGAAAAATTTAATGATTAATATATTATCGTATATATAACTGTATGTATTTAATAATACAAGCTTATTATATAGGTAAGAAAATGATTAAAAAGATACTTTTTAGTTTCATAACAATTGCTTTAATATGTTCTAATTATCAGGTCTCTGCTCAAATTCCATTAAAGGATGCAACGCCAAGGACAATGATATACCAGTATGCTCAAAGGGCAGACCTTCCTAATTTATTATTATTAAAAAAACAAGGATTTTTTATTGATTTAGAGGATAAAAAAGGAAATACCGCGCTATGCGAAGCAATATGGCGTCAGAATCAAACAGCGGTTGATACCCTAATTCAAGCTGGAGCCGATACAAATCATTTATGCATGCAAACAATTCCTCAAACTTATAAACAAGCTGTAAATATTACTTATATAGACGAACCCATAAACACACTTCGAAAGCCTTCTGAAGCTGGAAAAATTTGCTCTTTAAACAGCGAAGGTATTCGGACTTGCATACCGGTTTCACAAACCAATCAAGGTTCATCTTTTTATGTCGCTGATACAGCTGAAACGAGTCAAACAACAGGTATTAGTACCGGAGCAATGATTGGTCTTGGAATAGGGGCGGCTATTCTTATTGGTGGAGGAGTTGCCATAGCAGCGAGTAGCAATGGTGGTGGAGATCATGATGAAAATACACCATCAAATCCAGGTGTAGACCCTGATCCAGGTGTAGACCCTGACCCAGGTGTAGATCCCGACCCAGGCGTAGATCCTGACCCAGGTGTAGACCCTGACCCAGGTGTAGACCCTGACCCAGGTGTAGATCCTGATCCAGGCGTAGATCCTGACCCAGGCGTAGATCCTGATCCAGGCGTAGATCCTGATCCAGGTGTAGACCCTGATCCAGGCGTAGATCCTGACCCAGGTGTAGACCCTGATCCAGGCGTAGATCCTGATCCAGGTGTAGATCCCAACAGAATATGTAATGCCGGAGAATTTTTAACTGCAGAAAATACATGCGAACCATGTGGTTTAGGATATTATGCAAAACATGGGTCTAATACATGTACTCCATGTGCTATTGGAAGCTATGCTAATCAATTAGGTTCTATCGTATGTACTAATTGTCCCATCGGGTGGAGTACATCTGAAATAGCTTCTACGAGTTGTGATGTTTGTGCTCCAGGCTTTCATCGACAAGGTAATTCTTGTATTGCATCATGTAAAGCCGGAGAATATTGGGATGGAAACACTTGCTCTTCTTGCCCTCAAGGAAGCTTTTCAACAGCGGGAGCCACATCATGTGCTAGTTGCCCAGAAGGATATTCTACATCCGCACCCGGAAGTTCTTATTGTAATACCTGTTCAGATGGTTATATGTGGATAGATGGTGTTTGTATGGCGCAAAAAGAATCTTTTGAAGAGGCTTTTTGTTTACCTGGTTTTGAGCCAGAGGGTGACGAGTGTATCAAATGTGAAGTAGGTTATTATAGCACAGACGGAGAGTTTTGCTATTCGTGTCAGCCGGGTTGGACAACATCCTCTGAAGGAGCAACATTTTGCGACATATGTGAAAGTGGATATCATTTAGTCAATGGTGTTTGTCAAGCCTATTGTGAGGCGGGTTATTATTGGAATGGACAAACTTGTCAGATATGCGAAGCAGGTTTTTATTCTTATAGAGGAGCAACTTATTGCATAGAATGTCAAATAGGTTTTTATCAGCCCTCAGCAGGACAAAAATCTTGTATAAGATGCCCATCCGGCGCAACAACAGAAAGCAGCGGTTCTACGTCTCAAGAGCAATGTTCGATTTGTACACCAGGAAATGTATTCATAGATGGACAATGTCAAAAGTGCTCTGCAGGAACCTATGCAGATTCTCTAACAAATTCGTGTATTGATTGTCCAATTGGAGAATATACAAGTATATCTGGTAGTTCCAGTTGTAACGCATGTCCAGAAGGTCAAACGACGACAACGACCGGTGCTACTCAATGTATTTGTGATACAGCAAATGGATACATATCCGTCGGAGAAAAATGTATTCTACAGCAATATTCTTGCGAAGCGGGAAAATATTGGGATGAAACAGAACAAACTTGCAAAACATGCACCGCTGGAACATTTTCAGCTTCCGGGTCTAATTATTGCACCAAATGTCCTTATGGCTATTTCAGTGATAAAAGTGGAGCTTCTGTTTGTCAAAGCTGTCCCATTGGTTGGACAACATCTACAAATGGAATGACAGAGTGTGATATTTGTTCCAATGGTTATATAATGAAAAACGGTCAGTGTATTCTTGCTTGCTCACCTGGACAAATATACGACGGTTCTGCTTGTGAAGATTGTCCCATCGGTACTTTTGCAAAACAAGGAGCATTAGAATGTAACATCTGTCCTCAAGGATGGACGACACAAAGCGCTGGATCTACCTCTTGCGATATATGTGCTGAAGGATATAAAATGGATATAAACACAGGCGCATGCGTTCATACAGATGATCCCAAATGTTTTGCAGGAACATATTGGAATGGAACAGAATGTATTGAGTGCGAAGCTGGTGAATTTTCTGAAGGAGAAAACTCACTTTGTCAAAAATGCCCTCAAGGCTCTTACTCAGAAACAAAAGGTTCTCCTTACTGTATGCCCTGTCCGACTGGTTCTACAACGGAAGGGAAAGGTTCCACAAGTGCACAGCAATGTAATGTTTGTGCTACAGGTTATACTTGGTCAGCCAGTGAAGGAAAATGTGTAACAAGCTGTACAAAAGGAATGTATTGGAACGGGTCTTCTTGTGAATTATGCCCAGCCGGTTCATATGCGGCAAGTCCATCTTTTATAGATTGGATTGTTCCTACTTCATGTACCCTTTGCAGTGCTGGTACTTATAATGAAACTCCAGGGGCAACATCTTGTAAGTACTGTCCATATCATTCGACCTCCATAACCGGTGCAGATAATAAATCTCTTTGTGTTTGTGATGAAGGATATTATGACGACGGAACCGGAGATGGTATCGTGAATTGTGTTGCTCAATGTAAAGCTGGGCAAATGTGGACCGGAACTGAATGCATAAGTTGTGCAGCTGGTACTTACTCTCCCACAGATGGAGCGACGCAATGCTATCAATGCTATACTGGAAGTTACTCAGAAGAAGGAGCGACACAATGTACAAGTTGTCCAACAGGGTATTCAACTTCTGCTATAGGTATGTCATCATGTGATATATGTGCTGTAGGCTATGAAGGAGATGGAACAACTTGTACTGCTTGTCCAGCCGGCAGCTATTCTTCCAGTTCAACAAATTACACTTGTACTGCTTGTCCAATTGGTTCCTATGCAACCAGTTCTGCAAATTCATCTTGTACAAACTGCCCTGCAGGATATACAACAGAAACAGCCGGAGCTTCTAGTATAGATGCATGTCAAAGTTGTGCTGAAGGTTATACAATGAAAAACGGAAAATGTGTTCCATTAAACAAGTCATGTAATGCTGGCGAGTATTGGAATGGAACTTCTTGTGCAACGTGTGGAATCGGAACATATTCTCTAGAAGGTTCTTTTGCTTGTTTCCAGTGTCCCAGAGGAACATACTCATCTGAAACAGGTAGCTCAGAATGTATAAGCTGTAATGAAGGTTTTACAACAATGGGGCTAGGTTCTTCATCCGCTGATGCATGTTCGATTTGCGCAAGCGGATATAAATCTGACGGGGCTAATGGATGTATCCTAGACAAAAAAAGTTGTGATGTCGGAGAATATTATAATGGTTTTAAATGCGTCGCACTTCCAAGCAATGCTCAAACAGATGAAACAGATAAAAGAGGTTGGACATGTATTGATGGTTATACACGTATTGGAAATAGTTGTATATTAACAAGCTCTTTAAATATCTCGACGAATCCAGAAGGAACGACTTTAACATCAGAAATGACGGCAACTTCAGATAGTTCTCAACAAGCATTAGCGATTAATAATGGAATGATTGATATTGATAATGATAATGAAACCTCAGTTTCAGATCTTTATGGAATGAAGGGGGAGAATATGTATTATGGTTCGGCCTCTGCATCTTTAGTAAATAATGGAACTATTCAAATTACTTCAAATAAAAGTAGGGTCATTGGTATGCAAAATAACACTTCAGGAACGAGTGACAATAATGGGCATATCAATCTAACAACAAACGCCGGTAATATTTATGGCATTTACTCCAGAAACGGTTATAACTATGGCTCAATTAATTTAAAGGGAGAAACATATCAAATTTATGGTTTATATGGTTCTTCCTCCTTTTCAGTATTAGAAAATTATGGTTCCATTACAATCGATGGAAGCTCTTCAAGTCGCATTTTTGGTCTTTATAATAATGGAGAAGATACTCGAAATTACGGAACAATTCAAATTAACTCTTTTAATGGGCAAGATATATATGGAATCTATGGTCCAAACTCTGCTAACTATGGACAAATTAATATTCGAGATTATCAAAATGCGACAGAAACACCTCAAGGACAAACAGTAGGAATATATCAAGGAAGCAACTTTGCATCTATTTATATTGTCTCACAAAATAGTGACAAAGATCATCATACCTTAGGAATGTATGAAGGAACAAATTATGGTAATATAAAAATTGATGCTAAAAATCTTTTGAATTATTCATTCCTTAGCGGAGGATATTTATCGAATAATTTCGGAGAAATTTCTATTGTTGCAGAACAAACAGACCAAACAATAGGTCTAGCAGATTCTAATAACTATGGAGATCTTAACTTGAATACGTCAGATACAAAAAGCGTTTTTGGTATGACGAACCTTCAAAAATTCAACGAAAATTATGGAACTATTAACATTATTGCTTCCGGAGCTCATGATGTTTACGGAATGTCACGAGGTATCGGTACTAAGAGTGTTAACTATGGAAAAGTAAATGTCACCTCAATAGGTAAAGAAACAAATAAAACGATTGGTTTATCAAACGCAGATAATTATGGAGATGTATATGTCAGCGGTTCAGGAAATATAACTTACGGAATGTATGGAAATAATTCTAATTATGGCAATATTACACTAACCGGATCCAGTGATACTATTTACGGTCTTCAAGGTAATTACAACTCAGGAAGCATTAATATAGATGCATCTAAAACATCAACGACAACAGGAATAATATCAGCTACTTCATATTTAAAAACACTAAATGAAGGGAAAATACATATAACAAACCGCGGCAATGCAAAAACTTACGGTATTTATAGTTCAGGAAGTATTGAAAATGCGACAGGAGCTGAAATTCATATTGATAATATCGGGGATGGAGATGCTTATGGTATTGCTAAAGCTTTCTCTGTCACGAATAATGGAACAATTTCTATTTCAAATAACGGAAGCGGAAATGTCTACGGTATTTATGATAGTTATTCTGTTACAAATAATGGTCAAATTATACTTACTAATACTGGTACCGGACAAGCGTACGGCATTTATTTGAATGGAGCGAATAGAACTGTTTACAATAACGGCACCATTACTATTAATGGCAGCTCCTATACAAATAATAGTACTCCTCATGGTAATTTTATTGTTCTTATGAATGGTGCTAACTTAGCGACAAGCGGAACTTTGGCAAGTTCAAATATTTTAGATTTTAATTCTTTTTCTCCAGATGGGACCGGGACTGTTTCTTTATTAAAAAACGGTACTATCCAAGCTCAAACGATTAAGGGAGACTTACATATTGATACTTCAAATGTCACAGAAGGGTTTAATACGAGCTATAAAATTTCAGATGCGGTTCAAGCAAAAGATACAACAAATTTAAACTTGATTTCAAATTCAGTCTTATTTCAAGCAAGTTTAGACAAAAACGGAAAAGATATTGTCTTGCAAATGAAATCTTTTGACGATGTGATAAAAAACAAAAGTTTGGCTCAATTTCTAAGCTCTAATTATCATCAACAGAATAATGAAGCATTCTTTAACGATCTGAAAAAAACAGAAACTCAAGCGGCGTTAAAATCTGCTATCAGCAGTATAACAGGAGCTGATGTTTTAACACAGTTTACAAATGAAGATTTAACTGCCATTCGAGAAATCAATCAAACCATGAATTCTCTTATGTTTGCCAACAATGATAAACCGATGTTTGAAACTGTCGGAGGAATTGATACTTTCAGTTTCAAAAATAATACAAACTCCTCAGCACAATATGCTTTGGCCAATAAACGTATTACTCCTCGCGTCAAAATTGGATATGCGATGAGTAATACAAATATAGCGACAGATGATGATAATGATACAAATCGGCAAAATACTATTTTTCAAGTTTTCACCCCGATTAGTTATGATCGTTTCGGATGGCAAATGATTTCTACGCCCCAAATCGGCTTTTCAAGAGCTCATTATACCCGAAAAGGGTTTAATGCAAACTCATATGATGGTATTATTGAAAAAAGAATTTTTGCTTTAATGAATGAGGCTCGTTATCCAATAGAAGTTTGGAGTTGGCAATTCTCTCCAACTCTTGAATTGAATAGTATACTTTATAATCAAAAAGGAGAAGAAGATAAAAAACCTTACTCTTTAGCAATACGATCTGATAATATTGTATCTATAGAAGCTGGTTTAGGTTTCTATATGAATAAAACTGTCGGAAAATTTAATTTATCTCTAGGACTTATGGTTTATCGAGAGTTTGCAGACCCTTATAATATGAGAGTTGGCTTAAGAGATATGAATGGTTCATTTTACTTATATGATGAGGATTATTCTCCTTACCGAGGAATCACCTCTCTCTATTTTGGTTATGACTTAGGTAATTTTAACCTATATGGTTCTTTAAAGCATTTCATAGAAGAAGATACGCATACCAACCTAAAAGCCGGTATTAAATATACATTTTAATGAAAATGCAATCTTTGACGTTTAAACGTTGAAGGTTGCTTTTTTATATCACCCTCTTTCTCATTAGAAACGGGTTAAAATAGTGTTTTAGACATTATTTGTTCCTTTAGATGAGTAGATTTGACTACACTTTTACTACATAAAAAAAATTCTTATTTTTGTCTTTTTTTCTTTCTTTGACGAAAAAAGTGATTAAGTCCTTTATTTATAAGGAACTCAAAAAAAATAACAGGGCTCAATAAACTTGAACCTCTGTTTGAGAAAATACTTAATTTATAAGCATTTTTAAATGGTGCGGAAAGCCGGAATCGAACCGGCACGGGAGCAAAGTCCCAACAGATTTTAAGTCTGTTGCGTCTACCAATTCCGCCATATCCGCATAAAACGGTAGATTCGTTTCTGAGCATACTCGTTTTTAAAAAAAAGTAAAGACTTTTTTTTATCGCCCTAAACGCCCTTTTATGTTTTGAGCCACTGTTTCAATTAAAGTCTTACGACGGCCGTGTTCTGAAACAATAGCACAAACATCTTCTTCTAATACGCGAAGCATAAATAAGTCTCCATTAGAATTTCTTGCAAAAGCAACGACTGTCGGCATATCCTGATCAGGAATTAATTTTTCAGTATATCGTCCCGTTACATCTCCATTACGCAAAGCAACTGTGACTGGCTTCAGAATTTTTACGATCGCCTCCAAGGCTCCTTTTTCCGCCAAAGGAACGGCCTTTTTCGGATACAGAACTTCTTGACCATTATTCCGCATCAACATAGAAATCAATACTTCATTCGGAACAGCATTTTGACTTGTCGCAGAAAATAAAGGATCATATTCTCCGATTTTCGGTTGAATATGACTGCTTTCGTAGGCTTTTTTTGTCTCCTTTTGGATCACTTTTCGAATAGCTTTATACTTCATAACAGCTTCATGAGGTGTCAAAATTTCAACTGTATAGGTATGTCCTTCTCCTTTTTTGTGGAAAAAAGGCACATATCGAGGAGGAACTTGTTTTAATTGACGATGAAAAAAGAACGAATAAGCCTTTTTTGCAGGTCTTAACAAGAAAGATTTTTCCCCTTTTGGATTTTCATAAGAAGTTAAATTACCGCCAGCATAAGAAATAATTGCACGCACCAATGCTTCGTTATTTTCTTCTAACGAAGCAGGCTTAGAAGAATCATGAGAACGACGCAAATAAACTTTATTCATTCCATTATCAAGCAACATAAAATTTTCAGAAGGCTTTACTGCCATTGTTTCAGTCATTTGTTTTCCCTTATCTGTTAAAAATGAAAAGAATAATTTATTTTATCAGATTCGCTTCTGTTTGTAAATATTTTTGTTTATCTTTTTGTATAAATTATTGATGCTCTTTTTTTACGCCCAGGAAACGAGCAACTTGCCTTAATAAACGACCATGCGAAACAATATCTTTAGGATAACAAGCTCCCCACTCTCCCAAAATCTGAAGATATTCTTCAGCACTATAAAAAGTGAAATCCACAACTTGATTATGTTCTTCGATTAAACGTAAACAATCCGTTTTCAAAATGCTATATCGGTTATCTCGAAAACGAAAAGCCAAGTTATCACAAGCTTGATAAAGTGTATGTTGGGTAAATGGTTCTTCCATTTCATGCTTAACCAACATTTTATCCTTTAAGGCTTGCCGAACAAAATCTTCCAATTCCATATCATAATAATGATACTTAATTGTATCTATAGAAATTATTTTGGGTTCACTAACCATTTAAACATCTCCATTATGGACGAACGATATCAAAAAATCTTTTATTTGTCAACCTTATTTATATTTAATGCAAAAAATTGACAAAATAAAAAAGTCAAAAAAAAGCTGTTATTTTTTATCTCTTTTTCTTGAAAAGCCCTTGACAAAGAAGAGAAAATGAGCGTATCTTAAAAGCTTGTTTTATGAAAGGGATTAAACAAAAATGACAAAAATTGACAAAGATACCATTAAAGAAATGGCTTTTTGGGTCCGTGTTCGTATTCCGGATGAAGAAGCTGAAGTAATGGCTAAAGAATTTACAGAAACACTTTCCTGGATTGGAGAAAGGCTTAAAAATCCTGAAATTCAAACTGTTCCACCGATGGTCACCCCCTTTGATGAACAAATCCCTTTACGACAAGACATTGTGACCGAAGGACATCAAACTGCTGCTGTTTTATCAAATGCGACAGATGCGACGGATGAATTTTTCTCAGTTCCTAAAATGGTGGAGTAAAAAAATGACAGATTTAACAGAATTAACATTAACTGATGCCTTAAAAGGCTTGGAAGAAAAAAAGTTTTCGAGTGTTGAATTAACAAAAGCTTATTTAGGCAAAATGGAAGAATTGCGCCGCCTAAATGCTTATATTACAGAAACGCCTGAAAAAGCACTGCAAATGGCGGAAGAATCTGATAATCGTCGAGCAAAAGGAGAAGCTGGAAAATTAGAAGGTATTCCATTGGGTATTAAAGATATGTTCTGCACAAAAGGGACAAAAACGACAGCAGCTTCCAGAATTTTATCTAATTTTATTCCTCCTTTCGAAGCGACCACAACACAACGCTTATGGGATGCCGGAGCCGTTTTGCTTGGAAAAACCAACACAGATGAATTTGCAATGGGTTCATCAACAATTACCAGTTATTATGGCGTTACACACAACCCTCATGATGAAAACAAAGTGCCGGGAGGTTCTTCCGGTGGTTCTGCCGCAGCCGTAGCTGCTCACATGTGTGCCGGTGCGACTGGCACTGAAACAGGCGGTTCTATTCGTCATCCGGCATCATTTTGTAAAGTATCCGGTTTTAAACCAACATACGGTCGTTGTTCTCGATATGGGGTTATCGCTTATGCTTCCAGCTTAGATGAGCCAGGTGTATTAGCTCGTTCTGTTGAAGATTGTGCTCGCATGATTGAAGTCATGGCCGGACACGATCCTAAAGATTCGACTTCTTCTCATCGAGAAGTTCCTGAATTTCATAAAATGCTGGACAAGAACATCAAAGGCATGAAAATCGGCATTCCAAAAGAATACCAAGAGTTACTGCCTGCCAACTGGGAAAAAGCGGTTCAATTCTTAAAAGATGAAGGAGCGGTTTTAATGGATGTGGATATGCCGCATACTGAAGAAGCCGGCATGGTTTATTATGTTATTTCTCAAGGTGAAGCAACAACTAATTTAGCACGTTATGACGGAGCACGATATGGTGTTCGCGAAAATGGAGAAACCTTGGATGAAATGTATATGAACACCCGAATGAAAGGTTTTGGACAAGAGGTACGCAACCGTATGATTTTAGGTACTTTCTTTACATCTGCAAAAGGATATCATGATTATTTTGTTCCGGCTCAAAAAATGCGTTCTTTAATTAAACAGGACTTTGACAAAGCTTTCGAAAAAGTAGACGTGTTATTCAGTCCGGCGGTTCCGATTGAGCCTTTTACGATTGAAGAAGCCAAGCATGGTGCTGCAAAAGGTCGTTTCAATGATAATTATTTAATGCCGTCTTGTTTAACCGGCGTACCGGCTGGCTGTGCAAATAATGGACTTCAGGTCATCGGACGCATGTGGGATGATGCCACGGTTTTAAAAGTTTTAGATGTAGTGGAGATGTGCAAATGACATATCGTATAGAAGGCAAAACAGGAACATGGGAATTAGTTTGTGGACTAGAGGTTCACTGCGAGATTATTTCCAACTCTAAAGTTTTCAGCGGCGCCTCTGCGGAATTCGGCGGAGAGCCAAATGATCATGTTGCTTTTTTAGATGCCGGTTTTCCGGGACAATTACCGGTCTTAAATGAAAAATGTGTTGAACAATGCATTAAAACAGGTTTTGGTTTAAATGCAAAAATCAATAAACATTCCGTTTTTGATAGAAAGAATTATTTCTACGGTGATTTACCGACAGGATATCAAATTACTCAATTGTTTTACCCGATTGTCGGAGAAGGCTATTTAGATGTGACAAATGAAGATGGCGGTATCAGTCGTATCGGCATTGAACGATTGCATTTGGAGCAAGATGCCGGCAAATCTATTCATGACATGCATCCAACGCGCTCTTATTTAGACTTCAATCGAGCCGGTGTTGGCTTAATGGAAATCGTCTCTAAACCAGATGTTCGCTCTCCGGAAGAAGCCGGCGATTACTTACGTAAACTTCGTTCTATTGTCCGCTATTTAGGAACTTGTGACGGCAACATGGATGAAGGCTCTATGCGTTGTGATATCAATGTTTCCGTCCGAAAAGTTGGAGAAGCTGAATTTCGCCACAGAGTAGAAATCAAAAACGTCAACTCAGTCAAATTTGTCATGCAGGCGATTGATTTAGAAGCTCACCGACAAGTTGAATTATATGAAGCGGGACAAACTTTCCCTCAAGAGACACGTTTGTTTGATCCGGAAAATATGGAAACACGATCCATGCGGAGCAAAGAAAATGCCTTAGATTATCGCTATTTCCCTGATCCGGATTTACCGCCTTTGGACATTACGGATGAGTATATTGAAAACATCCGCAAGAACTTACCGGAATTGCCGGAAGTAAAAAAAGCTCGTTTCATGGATGAGTTAAATCTATCTGAATATGATGCTCGAATTTTAGTTTCTGATCGAGAAACAGCTTTGTATTTCGAAACGGCGGCCAAAGGACGTGACGCTAAAAAAGTAGCAAACTGGGTCATGGGAGATTTATTTGCTGCTTTAAATCGTGAATATATTGCCATCGAAAATAGTCCGGTTTCACCTGAAAACTTAGGTGCTTTAGTTGACCTTATCACAGATGGAACAATCTCCGGCAAAATTGCAAAAGAAGTTTTCGAGATTATGTTCGAAACAAAAAAAGACCCGGCAGCTATTGTTGAAGAAAAAGGCTTAAAGCAAGTTTCGGATACCGGCGCTATTGAAAAAATGATTGATGAAATCTTAGCCGCCAACCCTGATAAAGTTGCCGAAATTAAAGCTGGAAAAGATAAATTAAAAGGATGGTTTGTTGGACAGATTATGAAAGCCTCTCAAGGTAAAGTAAACCCGGCGCTGGCAAATCAACTTTTAGAACAAAAGCTGAAAAATTAAAAGCTAAAGAGCGTAAAATTCATTTTTTACGCTCTTTTTTATATCCGATCAATTCCATGCATCATTTCTTTTAATAAATTAACTGTTGAAACGGATATCTCTGCCGATCGAATGGTTTTCAAATTTCTTTGGACAGGATCTAAGCTTTGATAATTAAAAATATTATCTAATTGTATCCAGTCAAAACAACCTGTTTTTGGATTCAATCTATTCAACCAAATTTTCCCATCTGATTTTATGACTAAATTTTTTTCTTCTGCAAATCCTGTCGGATAAAAAGAAGCTTGGCAAAAAGGAAAATGCTTCTTCACATAACTGACCCATTTCCCATTCATGCACGGCTTTGCCTTAATAAAATTCAAACCCATTTTATCTATTTCTGAAACACTTTCTCTTCCGGAAAAAGAAAAATACCGTCCGTTCAAAGCATCACAATCGCCACCGTTTTGAATATAAACATCTATTGTCCTTAAAATACGTTTAATATTCTTTTGAACAGCTTCGCCAGGCAACAAAACAACTGATAAAGTCATGCTATATTTTCCCATTGCCATCTTCGCGACTGTCAGCTCATCTTGAGAAAAAAGAATACCTTTCGTCAAAAAAGAAATATTCTCCCTATTTTGCAAGGGAATGGTTGTTTTTAAAAAATGAACCACATCCGCTGCATCCGCACCTATAATCGGATCATAATAGCTCATTGGATCTGAGTCAGCATAAATCATCTGTCCATTCAACCCTGTTCCGCCTAAACGATGGCCAAAAGCTTCTACAAGCCGCAGAAAAATCGGATACGGCATATGAGATACTTTTGGTTTAGCTTCATATCCGCAATGAACGCACCCATTATAACATCCTGTACTCAAAGAAACTGTCATACGCGCTTTTTGCGTGACAAATGCTGCTTTTTCAATTTTAGGAAAAGAAATAAAATTATTTAAATCCAATAAAAATTTATTAGCCGCTCTAACTGTTTTTTCTTTCATTGTATCAGAGAGGTTATCTTTATGAGACTTTAATTGCTCAAGTAAATCTTCTCCTTGCCGGGACAATAAATTCATTGTCTTGATTTGTGGATTAAAATATTTAGAGAAAGGTATCGGACACGTTTGATAACCGGTTAAAACTTGAATGGCCCTATGTTGCCAAAAATCATCTATTTTCTCTTGTAAAAGAGCCTCAGGTAAAAATTTACTTTCCCAAATAAAAGAAGGCCATTTTTTCAAAAAACATCTTGGAAATTCTTTTTGACGCTTCAGCATCATCCGACAAAGTACCGGTGTATAAAATTCAAATAAAACATATTTAAGGAAATGTTTTTCTACGAAAGATACATCATATCGTTTCCGATAATAATCCTCTGAGACAAGTGCGTCTAATGTATCAAATTCCGAAAACATTTCTATCCTCCGATAAAAGCCTAACAGAAAACCTTATTTTTGTCAACTTTTTCTAACACAGCAAAAAAATGCACAATAAAAAATCCCCGTCAGTCACCCAACGGAGATTTTTTATTTTTCAGGGAAAAACTATTTCTTTACTTCTTCAAAGTCGGCATCAATAGTGTCATCCTTTTTATCGGATTCCGATTGAGGCTGTTCTGCACCCGCATCCGCACCAGCAGCACCTGTGCCTGCTTCAGCTTGTTGTGCCTTATACATTGCCTCACCCAGCTTCATTGTTGCGTTCATCAAAGCTTCTGTTTTTGTATTGATGGCATCTAAATCGCTTCCTTCCATCACGTCTTTCAGCTCTTTGATTGCCGCTTCAATTGCTGTTTTATCAGAGTCTGCGACTTTATCACCGAAGTCTTTCAAATTCTTTTCAGCTTGGTGAACAATCGATTCAGCTTTATTTTTAGCTTCAATCAATTCACGTTTTTTCTTATCTTCATCCGCATGCTGTTCGGCATCTTTCACCATACGATCAATATCCGCGTCATTCAATCCGCCGGAAGCTTGAATTCGAATAGCTTGTTCTTTTCCTGTAGCCTTATCTTTTGCAGACACATTAACAATACCGTTAGCGTCAATATCAAACGTGACTTCAATTTGAGGCATACCGCGAGGAGCCGGAGGAATACCGACCAAATCAAATTGACCCAACAATTTATTATCGGCCGTCATTTCACGTTCACCTTGGAACACACGAATTGTCACGGCTGTTTGTCCGTCTTCCGCTGTAGAGAATACTTGGCTTTTCCGGGTTGGAATTGTTGTATTACGATCGATTAACCGTGTAAAGACGCCACCCAAAGTTTCAATTCCTAAAGAAAGCGGTGTCACATCCAACAACAAAACATCTTTAACATCACCCTTTAAAACACCCCCCTGAATAGCGGCACCCATTGCCACGACTTCATCCGGGTTCACGCCTTTATGAGGTTCTTTACCAAAGAAGTTTTGAACAATTTCTTGCACTTTTGGCATACGTGTCATACCACCGACCAAAATCACTTCATCAATATCTTTAGCAGAAACACCTGCATCTTTTAAAGCGTTCTCACATGGCTTTAATGTCCGATCTAATAAATCACCGACTAAGCTTTCTAATTTTGAACGTGTCAGGGTGACATTTAAATGCTTTGGACCAGAAGCGTCAGCAGTAATAAATGGCAAATTAACATCTGTCGTTGTCGCACTTGACAGTTCAATTTTTGCTTTTTCCGCAGCTTCTTTTAAACGTTGCAAAGCCATTCTATCTTGACGTAAATCAATGCCATATTCTTTTTTAAATTCTTCTGCTAAGAAATCGATCACACGCATATCGAAATCTTCACCACCCAAGAATGTATCACCATTTGTTGATTTTACTTCGAAAACACCGTCACCAATTTCCAAAACAGACACATCAAATGTGCCGCCACCCAAGTCATATACAACAATTGTTCCGGACTTTTTCTTTTCCAAACCATAAGACAAAGCTGCTGCTGTCGGCTCATTGATAATACGCAAAACATTTAAACCAGCAATTTTTCCGGCATCTTTTGTCGCTTGACGTTGACTGTCATCGAAATAAGCTGGAACTGTAATAATGGCATCGGTTACTTTTTCGCCTAAATAACTTTCGGCATCTTCTTTTAATTTCTGCAAGATAAAAGCAGAAATCTGACTAGGCGCATACTTTTCGCCACGAACCTCTACCCAAGCGTCTCCATTATCGCCGGAAACAATATGATAAGGCACTAACCCTTTATCTTTTTCAACAACCTTATCATTATAGCGTCGACCGATTAAACGCTTAATTGCAAAAATAGTTCCTTCCGGATTTGTCACAGCTTGACGCTTTGCTGGTAGGCCAACCAACCGTTCTCCTTTATTCGTAAAAGCAACCATAGAGGGGGTTGTTCGAGCACCCTCGCGATTTTCCAAAACTTTTGGCTCCGCGCCTTCCATAATCGCAACGCAAGAGTTCGTTGTACCTAAGTCAATCCCTATAATTTTTCCCATGTTTTTAACTCCTTCATTTAACTCATAAATTTTTTGTTGGAAAAGATATAATGCTTACAATCGTATTTTGCAAGAGCATATATAAAAAAACTTTGAAAATTTTAAAAACAAGTCTAAAATAGCTTTTAAATAAAAAAAAAGAGGAAAAAAATGGAACTACCTTTAACGATGACAGAACTATTTGAAACATATCTCCCTCAAATGCTCGGCGCTTTAATGACAGCTCGAGCTCTGTCTTTTTTCGGGACAGATGAAAAACTCAAAAAAAATAGTCTATTAGTCGCTGCGATTGCCTTTCTGGTCCTGGGATTTAAAAATATTTTAATTTGTCTTTCTTACTTTATTCCTCAGTTGACACATGGAGAATTCACCGTATCACCCTTGGTCATAGAAGGTATCTCTATTGCTTTAGTTTCCTTAGCTTCTTTACTTCTCATCATCGGCGGCTTCCAATTCTATAAAGCACTTAATTGGATACGTGAGGAATTAGCCGTTATCACTTGTGTCCTCGCTTGGTTATTTATGATCAGAATTGTATTTTTGACCCCGCCAGACAGTCATCAAATGTTGACACAAATTTACTTAATTACAGGGTTAGTTTTTCTGGGGCTTCTAATTACTTTACCCAAATTTAAAAGTAATGCCTACACCTTAAAAGTCACCGGTTTGTGGATGTTGGTTTTAGCTTTTTATTATTTTCAAGACATGATGCCTTGGGGATTTTCAAATTGGTTGCTTGAATCTCTTCTCTACCTGTTAATCATATATAACGTATATGTCACAGCAGATAAACAATTACAAAATGATGTAAAAGCTTTAGCAGAAGAAGTACGCGCAGCTCAAGCCAGATTGCCTTTAATTTTGCAAGCCTCTCCTTTCCCTATTATGATTTCTGCCTTGAAAGATGACCGATTAATGTTAGTCAATGAAAAAGCAGCAACACTTTTTAATATCGACATGAAAAAACTTAAGCAGTTTAGAACAGAAGAATACTATGTGGATCCTAATACCCGCAAAGAATTATTACGGCGTTTATCGACAACACCATTAGTCGAAAACTTTCAAGCCTTATTACGCAAACCTGGTTCTCAAGAGACTTTTTGGCTGGAAATGTCCGCGCGCGTCATTGATTTTGAAAATGAGGTCGCTCTTTACACAGCGTTTAAAGATATTACAGCCCAGAAAAAGCATGAACAGCAACTATTTGAACAAGCTGTTTTAGACCCGCTGACAGGATGTTATAACCGTCGCCAGTTTATGGAATTAGCTGCAAAAGAAATTCGTCGAGCTTGGCGCTATGATACGAGTTTCTGTCTTATTATGATTGATATTGATCACTTTAAACGTGTAAATGACACACACGGACATGCTTTTGGTGATGAAGTTTTAAAAGCGATGGCTTTTACTTGTAAACAAACGCTTCGAGATTCTGATATATTTGCTCGCTATGGAGGAGAAGAATTTATTATTCTGCTACCTCAAACAGACTTACCTGGTGGGATGATTGTGGCCGAACGGCTCCGAAAGAATATTGAAGACTTACGTGTGCCTTTACCAGACGGCGTTCCATTTCATTTTACAATCAGCCTTGGAATTGTCAGCTCAGGTGCAACAGATGATTTAGACGAGTTAATTAAACGTGCTGACTCAGCCCTATATGCGGCAAAAGAAGGCGGACGAAATCAAGTGCGCATGTATGGAGAGAAAGAAAGTTTTGAACAAACAAAAACAGAAATTCTTGAAGAAGAAAATTCTTTTGAACTTCAAGAAAACATCGTTCGACAGGCTCAAGAAGCTTTAGATAAAGCAACGAAAGAAGATGTTTCATGAAAATAATGGAAACGCTTAAAAACCATCCAAGGCACTTTATTATTCCCTTTATTTGCTTGATGATTACTTTTTATTTTACTTATCATGCCATTCGAGGCGAACGAGGGTTGTTTCGTCTATTTGAAATTCAAAAAGAAATTGCAGAAGCAGAACTTTTATCTCAAGAAACAACAAACCTACGAACAAAAATGGAAAAAAAAGTAAAAGCTCTCTCCCCAGGGAACTTGGACTTAGACCTATTAGAAGAATCTGGTCGTAAAGCTTTAAATGTTGGAGATAAAAACGACTATATCATTTTTGATTAATTCTAAAGACACAATAGAAACATATATTAAAGTTATAATATTTTATAAAATCATCTTAGAAATATTTTATTTTTATATATTTTGACCTATATCCCCTTTGGGGAGAAAAATGATACACCAAAAAAAAGCTATTCTTTTTACACGTAATTTCATCGTTATTACGATGATTAATTTTATTGTTTTTTTCTGTTTTCAAATCATTTTTCCCATTCTTCCTCTGTTTATTCACGATATGGGAGGAAATGACTTAACCATTGGATTTGTAATGGGGGTGTTTACTTTATCAACACTGTTAACGCGCCCCATTGTAGGTTATTTATTAGACACGATGGGCAAAAAAAGCATGTTGATTATTGGTTTAATTATCTTTACAACCGTCATTTTGTCCTATCAATTTGCTCATTCTATTGAAAATATTCTTTTTCTCAGGATTATTCATGGGATCGGGTGGGGATTTTCCACGACCGCGACATCGACCATCGCGAGTGAAATGATCCCTAGAAAGCGTTTTGGAGAAGGAATGGGATATTTTAGCTTAGCAAATACACTAGCAATGACTATTGCTCCGGCTGCCGGTATTTACGTTGGACAAAGATGGGGAGATTTATTTGTTTTCCAAATAAGCGCGACCTGTGCTTTTATCGGTATGCTAACAACTTTTCTTTTACGCTGTAAACCAGTTTATCATCCTCAAAAAAGCATTTTAAAATATATGCCTTATGAAAGGGCCTCAATTTCTCCAGCGATTTTATTATTTTTTGTAACAACGTCATTCGGAGCTGTTATTAGTTTTCTACCACTTTATGCCTTTAGCATGGGCATTCAAAAAATTGCTTGGTTTTTTGTCGTCTATGCCTTATCCATTTTATTCACAAGACCTCAAATTGGCAAAATAATTGATAGGTATGGCTTTGACCTCATCATCTTACCCAGCCTTTTTTGCTTAATTACAGGTGTCTACATGTTAGCTTTTGCACATTCTTTAACTGCCTTTCTTATAACAGGAGCCATTTACGGTATTGGTTTCGGAGCTATGCAAACCAGTTTACAAACAATGGCTGTTCGCGATGTTCCTTTCCAACGTCTCGGAGCAGCAAATGCAACTTTATTTTCTGGTTCTGACCTGGGAGTTGGGTGTGGCGTCATTATACTTGGCTTAATTGCACAACTTTTTGGATATCATCAAATGTATCTATTAACAACCCTTCCTCTTTTAGCGGGACTTTTATATTACCTTCTTTTTATGAGAAAAATAACAAGAAAACATTGAAAAAAAGCATTTTTTCTGTTATTCTATCCTTTTTATAAAGGAGCAAAAATGTCTTTTGGAAATGAGTATATTACACATTTAGAAGCTGTCGGAGAACAATTAAGAAAATTGCGAGCTCAGTTAAAAACGGAAGTCACTCAATTAAACTCGGAAGAAATGCTGCAAGAAATAAGCGAGCACATTAATCAGCAAGCTTTTAAAGACAACCCACAAAGCCTGACTTCTATTCAAGCTCATCTAAAAAACATCTTTTTTTCACAAAAGCCTCTCCTGCGAGGGAACAACCAGGCATTTTATCATTTCTTAGAAGATCAAATTATGATGCTTCGTTTTCGAAAATATGTAAAACAACACTTTATTGAAGCCTATTCCTCAACATTTACAGAAGGATATTGTACTGCTTTACCGATGCTTGTCCTTGAAAAAATGAACCATCCCCTTGTTTTTTGGCCATCAGATACAGAGGTTCTGGCAAATCCGATGAAGCTTGTGCAACATTTTCAAAAGAAAACACCTTGGCTAGTCTCAGAAACAACCTCTTCTAGCTCCCTTTCTCTTCTTTTAGAGCGTATATACCCAAAACCCGGCCTCTTGGTCGTTGTCGACATGGCACAATATCAAGGACGCCCCTCACAGAAAAACGGACAAAAGCATTTGCTGATTTATCGAGGAAAACAAAAAACAACACATCAAGCAGAATTCATCAGCTTTGATCAAGATCGATTACATCTAACACTGACACATCATCAAAGCGGTTATCTCATCAACTTGCCGGCCCTTTTCCCACAAGTGCATCACACGGCCGTAAAACATCTTCTGACCAATACAGAATTCATAAAGCAAAGATGCTGAGTTGAATAAATGGCGACCCCGGCACGATTCGAACGTGCGACCCACAGCTTAGAAGGCTGTTGCTCTATCCAGCTGAGCTACGGGGCCGAATAGTTTCTTCTTTTACACCTAAAAAAAACACTTGTCAATTTTTACTTTACAAATACCCTCCTTT
Source organism: uncultured Alphaproteobacteria bacterium (assembly GCA_944392795.1). Lineage (GTDB taxonomy): Bacteria > Pseudomonadota > Alphaproteobacteria > CAAHEQ01 > UBA3637 > CALXXX01. Next base: position 48,732 of record CALXXX010000012.1, read on the forward strand.
GCTGCATACTTTTGAGAAAAGGAGAAAGATAATGAAATTAATCACAGTAACGGCTGGTGTTATTGTCTTTGAACATCGCATTTTAATTGCTCAAAGACGACATGATAAAACACTCGGTTTATTATGGGAATTTCCCGGTGGAAAAATCGAAGCCGGAGAAACACCTCAAGAATGCTTGAAACGAGAGATCAAAGAAGAATTCAGTATTGATATTTCCGTGTGTGATTTTATTATGGAACATACACATCATTATGAAGATTTTGATCTGCACATGTATGTTTACAAAGCAACTTGGGATGGTCAAGGAACTATTCAAATTTGTGATCATGAACAATATAAATGGGTTAATATTGACGAATTAGATCATTACCAGTTTGCTGGTGCTGATTTACCAGTTGTTCAACGTCTAAAAACATCTTTGTAATTTGATTAACCCACTTATTTTTGTGTTTTACAATTGTTGGTTAGAAAGCTTTTTTTTCGGTGGTTTTGAAGTCTTTGGTTAATTTGTTTTTTAGATAAATTTTTCAAGCTTAAAAACCATACAGAACTATCTTTTTGATTGCGAATAGAGGCTTCTTGAGCCTCCTTGAGCGTTGTCGGATGAGCGGCAATTACAGGTTCTCCAGGTCTCCAATCTGCCGGCGTAGAAACTTGGAAAGCGTCCCCAACTTGTAAGCTTAATAAAATCCGTTTCATTTCTTCAAAATTACGTCCGATTGTCGATGGATAATATAAAATAGCACGAATTTGAGCTTCAGGATCAATAAAAAAGACAGCTCGCACAGTCTTAGTAGAATGCGCGTTAGGATGGACCATGCCATACTTTTTGGCAATAGTGGCATTTAAATCGGCAATCAAAGGAAAATGGATGCTGACATGTTCTAAGCCATGAAATCTGACTCTTTCTTGAATAGTATAAAGCCAAGCAATATGACTGGACAAACTGTCAACAGACAACCCTATTAATTCCGTATTCAATATTTTAAAATCATCCATCATTTGGGCGAACATCATAAATTCTGTTGTGCAAACGGGTGTAAAATCAGCCGGATGAGAAAATAAAATTACCCAACTTCCTTTATAATCTTCTGGGAAATGAAGTGTTCCTTGCGTGGTTTCAGCGACAAACGATGGCGCTTTATCACCGATTAACGGCAATTTGATTACATCATCTGTCTTCGCCGTTTTTTCCTGTACTTCTACAATCTCCAACGTTTGCTGTTGATTTTTCTTCACCATTTTTGCCTCTTTACGATAAAGTTCCATTAAGTATTTAGAAGCAAAAAATAATATAACAAGATCACCCAAAGCATAGATTCTACAAACGATGACGTAACAATAAAATAATGACTTCTTTTAAGTAAGACCGCTGTTTGGTATTCAACAAACTATACAATGCTTTATATTCATGGTTACATCTTATTTGATTTATATTCATTTTTTTTTGTTTTTTATTTGTAGAGATTAATCGCATTTGTTTTCTTTTGTATATGTTCATATTGTCCTCTTTTCAAACATTAAAATGTTTATAATATATTTCATTATGAAATGTGTTTCCTGGCATAGAAACACAAACCAAGGTATAAGTTTATTATGAATAAAACGATAAAAAAGCATTTAGGCATTCGAGTAAAAGCTTTACGGGAAAAAGCGCACTTAACGCAGGAAGAACTTTCAGAAATTTGCGAAGTGAGTTGGCGAACAATTTCTAATATAGAGCGTGGAATTGTTATTCCGGATCTAAAGGTTCTGATAGCGCTTTCTTCTTATTTTAAAATCAGTCTAGATGATTTATTAAAACTTCATTCGATCGAAAATAAAAGCACGGCTCGATTAGAGCAAGAAATACTGCTAATGGAAAAGATTAAATCCTGTGATGACAAGTTATTATCTTATATTTCAGATCAAGTAAATGTAATTTTAAAACATTTTCAATCCTAGGCTTTTTTATTTTCTCTCAAAAAAGCTATTCCAGTAAAGAGCTTGTGCCACTCCCACCAAGAAATAAGCTTCTTGTGAATGATTTTCTTCCAAAGCATCCATCAATTCTTGAAATTTTTTTAATAAGAAAAGTTCTTTTTGTTTTTCTTCTGCATAAACCAATAAATCTTTCATTTTACAGACCTCTTGTTATTTTTTGCTATACAAAAAGTGACAACCGGTGTATTATTGTATTCATATAAACAAAAATACAACCAACTAATTTCATATAAGACTTATATATTATGGGGATAAAAAAAGACGTTATCATGCTGCGAGACCTTTTATGTTTTGCAGAAACGGCCAAAGAAGGACAAGTTAATGAAGCCGCTCGCAAAAACGGAATGAAGCAGTCAAATATGTCAAAAGTCATCAAAGACTTAGAAAGAGGATTAGATACAAAACTTTTTAATCGTGTTCATCAAGGCATGCGGTTGACAGAAACAGGCCGAGAGGTTTTTGAAATTTCTTGTGGCATTGAACATATTCTCTATCAAATTAGGAACTTTTCAACATTTTCTCATCAAGTATCCGGGGACTTACGTTTATGGACCAGTGATGGAATTGGAGCTGCTTATATTTCTGCTTGTTTACCAGATTTTTATGCTCAATATCCAGATGTTCACCTAGAAATCCAATGCTCACTGGAACCGCCTCAAACGTTTCATGACATTGACATGGCGATTATTTATGAAAAGCCGTCTCAAAATGATGCTGTTATTATTTATTCTAATAAATTACTTTTTAAACTATATGCCTCTAAGGTATATTTATCACGTTATGGAGTCCCTAAAAGTTTAGAAGATATCATAAACAACCACAAAATATGTACGCGAACCAACTTTGTTCGTTGGCCAGAATGGAGTAAAGTCCTTAATAAGGCCAAACATATTGCTACGACGACAAACTCTTCTCAAATGCTTTTGAGTGTCATCAAAGAAGGGGTTGGTATTGGTCTTATTCCGACATGTATTGCTCGAAAAGAAACTGACTTATTCGAGTTAAGCAAAATCCCCTTTGAAATTGAACACCCTTTTTGGATTATTTCGCACAAAGATACAAAAGACTTACCAAAAGTTCGAGCCCTGCTCGACTATATTAAAAATGCAACTGACAAGTTATAAAATCCGCCAATAAGCTTGCATCTAGTTCTTTTTTTCGCAGAGCAATCCATAGGCTTTGACATAAAGAATCCGTATGCATCACTTCATGGCAACTTATTTGAAACCCTTTTAATTTTGGCTTTTCCCAAAAAACACCAACATCAAAAGGTCCATTTTCTTTTTGTAAAACATTCAAATGCGGATATTGATCTAAAAAAGAAGAAATATCTATTTTTAACCCAGGCGGCAAATGCAACCGTAAAATCTTAATAACAACACCTTTCTGACGAACGGCCGATAACCTTTCTAATTGCTCTTTCAACTCATCTGCCTTTTCCAACAACATACGCCCAGCTGCGGTTAAATGCATTCCAGTCGAACGTCTATCAAATAAACGCAAGTTTAAAACATCCTCCAACTCCGTAATAACACGGCTGAGGTTTGCTGATTTAATTCCATTTTCTTGAGCGGCACGTGTTATACTTCCCCATTTAGCCACCTCTTGAAAAAACAAAATTCCTTTTAATAACCAAACATCTCTTTTTACGCTCATTTTTTCAAATCTCAATTTAATATACCCCAAAATATATACTTTGGTTATAAAAGTAGTATATTCTTTTTGAGCAAGCGTCAACTTTAAAATAAAAATATGACGAAAAAGCAAGAGATACAAGTCGACATCGTTCGTTCTTTAGAGGACTTACAACAAGTTTTTGACCTCAGACGAACAGAGTTTGTTCAAAAACAAAAAGTTCCGGAAAATGCTGAATTTGATGGGAACGATTTTACTGCTACTCATATTTTAGCAAAACAAGAAAACGAAGTTATTGGAACCTTACGAATTCGTTATTTCCACGATTTTGTTCGTTTTGAACGCATGTGTGTCAAAGAGGGATGGCGTGGACAAGACGTTGTTGAGCGAATTTTGAATTTTGCTTCAGATTTTTTAAAACGAAAAGGTTTTGATAAAGCACATTGTTTTTGCAAACCTGAATTAGTTTCTTATTGGGAAAGTCGACATCATCATCGAATTAAAGATGCGCCTATCGTTCATGCAGGCGGAATGGAGCTTGTTCCAATGTGTTTTATCTTTCCTTCCACAGAAACGCCCATTCAAATGAATGGGAATCCAAAGCAGTTAGTCGCCCCAGAAGGAAAATGGCTACCAGAAAAAACTTCTGTTCCTCATGTTCTTCGAACGTTAAACAATCTCGACCGATAAAAAATTAAACTAAATCTTCAAAGAATTTTTTAACACTGGCCATAAAATCACTGGCTGCTGGGCTGTTTTTACCTTCTTTTTCAAATTCTGCCAAAAGTTCTTTTTGACGCTTACTTAAATTTGTTGGTGTTTCCACACGAATCCGAACAAACAAATCCCCAAAAGAAGAACCGCGTAAAACGGGCATCCCCTTTCCCTTAAGCTTTGTCTCATAGCCTGTTTGTGTTCCAGCCGGAATTTTAATGGTTGTCTTGCCACCGTCAATAGTTGGAACATCCACAGTCCCGCCTAATGCTGCTGTTGTCATCGGAATAGGAATTTCACATGCCAAATGTTGTTCTTGACGAACAAAAAGCTTATTTTCCTTCACGGTTACAAAAACATATAAATCGCCAGCTTGTCCACCTCGAATTCCAGCCTCTCCTTCTCCGGACAAGCGCATTCTGACACCTGTTTCTACACCTGCTGGAATATTAACTTCCAATGTTTTTTTCTTTTTAACGCGTCCTGTTCCTTTACAAGTCATACAAGGCTCTTTAATTGTTTGACCAGTCCCACCACAAGCAGCACACGGTGTTTCCATCATAAAAAAACCATTTTGACGACGAACACGACCACGTCCTTTACAAATAGAACACGTTTCTGTTCCTTTGCCACCTGTCCCGCCACAATCTGCACAAGCCGAAGGAACAGATATTTCAATCTTCTTTTTAACCCCAGTGTAAGCTTCTTTTAAAGTGATTGTAACATCAGCTTTAACATCGTTACCTCGCCGGTTCTCTCCATTGGAACGACGAGAGCTCCCACCCATAAACCCATTAAAGACTTCTTCAAATAAATCTGAAAAATTACCACCAAAGCCTGTAAACCCATTAAAGCCTCCAAATCCGGAAGCTCCTTGTTCAAACGCAGCATGTCCATATTGATCATAAGCAGCTCTTTTCTGTGCATCGCTTAAAACTTCATAGGCTTCTGTAATTTCTTTGAACTGAACCTCAGCGGCTGCATCGCCAGGATGCAAATCCGGATGACATTTCTTAGCCATGCTTCGATACGCACTTTTAATCTCCGTAATCGTTGCGGTCTTAGATATTCCCAAACTTTCGTAATAATCTTTTTTTGCCATCTTTTTCTTCCTTGGCTCATATATAGATAATCATTCAAAAAAATGCAAGTTTTTTAAAATAATCGTCCTTTGACAGAAAATTCTTTTTCAAAAGCCAGTTCGATAACCGCTACATTTTGTATCTCGGTAAAAGAGTATTCAAAATAGTTCAACAACGCTGCCATCGTCCCTCCGTGTATCGAAATGCCGATAACTGTTTCAGGAGCCGTTCTGGCTATTCGATACAATTCGCCTAGAACACGTTCTAAAGTCTCTCGCTTACTCTCGCCACCTGGGAAACGAATATCCCATACTCCAGGCACAGTCAAATAAGGATAAACATCTGGGTATTTTTCCTGAAGGTCCTCAATAAATTGCCCTTCTGCTTCACCGTAGAAACATTCCCTTAATTGTTCATCCTCTATAACTGGAACATGATAAGCGCGATGTAATGCCTCTGCCGTCTGTCGTGCACGAATTAAAGGGCTTGTGTAAACAATCTCTAATGAAATATCTTTAAATTTTTCAACAAGCATCTCTGCCTGACGAAGTCCCGTTTCATTTAACGGAACGTCCATGCCGGATCCTTGACACCTTTTTTCTCGATTTAATTCTGTTTGACCGTGACGAAAAACAAAAAAACGTTTCATGTTACTTTTTTTCAGCCAAAATATGAATATGTAAGTGAGGAACTTCCTGACCAGCACCGGATCCCACATTCATCAACAACTTATAGCCCCCTTGAACAACGCCCAATTGCTTTGCAACAGCTTCAACCGCTTTAAAAATACCATTCACTTCTTCTTTTTCAGCACGCTCCATCAAATCATTAAAGTCCGTATAGGCTGACTTCGGGACAACCAACACATGAACAGGCGCTTTGGGATGAATATCATTAAAAGCTATTACATATTCATCTTCGTAAAGTTTGTTCGTTGGGATTTCTCCTCTTAGAATTTTAGCAAAAACATTATTTATATCGTATGTCATTTTGTCCTCCTTTTTTTATCAGTTTAATCATCCTTTGATGAAAAAACAATTGTTTTATGGCGCAAAAACAGTTATAAAAAAGAAATATATTGAATAAGGAGAAAAAAATGGCAATAGAACAGACTCTTTCAATCATTAAACCGGATGCAACACAAAGAAACTTAACCGGAGAAATCAATGCGATTTTAGAAAATGCAGGCTTTCAAATTATTGCTCAAAAACGAATCCGTTTATCCAAAAAACAAGCTGAACAATTTTATGCCGTTCATCAGGGAAAGCCTTTTTTTAATGATTTAGCTGAATATATGTCTTCTGCACCAATCGTTGTTCAAGTCCTTCAAAAAGAAAATGCGATTGCCGATTATCGCCAAATTATGGGAGCAACGAATCCAGAAAATGCAGCCGAAGGAACCATTCGTCGTCGTTTTGCCGAATCTGTTCAACATAATTCCGTTCATGGCTCAGATGCGCCAGAAACCGCTCGTGAAGAAATTGCTTTTTTCTTTAGTAAAATGGAAATCGTGGGATAAATATGTTTAAAAAAGTTTTTTTCTTTCTCTTTATCATATTCAGTTTCCCTGCCTTGGCAGATATGTTTTTAGTTCGAAGTATTCCTGTTGATATCTCGGCGGACAATGCAACACACGCACGTGAACTGGCCATGCAAGAGGCTCAAGAAAAAGCTTTTTATAAAATGATGAACAGACTCACCTTGCCAGAAGATTTGGACAACTTACCCATGTTGTCAACTGAAGATATTATCAATTTAGTTCAAGATATTTCTGTTGCCAACGAAAAAACTTCTTCCGTACGCTACATTGCCGATGTTGATGTTCAATTTAATGCCGCTGCTATGCAAACTTTCTTTCAAGAATATCAAGTCCCTTATGTAACAGAACCTGCTGGCCGTTGTGTTATATTGCCAGTTTTTAAAGCGAATACAAATACACCTCCTCAATTGTGGAGCGATCATAATCCTTGGCTCTTAACGTGGGAACAAGTAACCGAATATAGTGATTTAGTTCCTCTTGTCGTTCCCATGGGAGATTTACAGGATATTTCTGTTTTTAGTGAAGATAAGCTTTTTCATACGGCAGAAACAGATATCACTCCTTTGTTAAACCGTTATCAAGCGCGAGAAGCGCTCATTATGGAAGCTGTTGTTGATCCTGTTTTGAATCAAGTCAAAATTACAATTCAACCCTATTCCCCCAACAAAAGCGCTTTTGGAACAATGACATTTCGAGTGCCGATTGATGCTACGCTACCGAATGTTCTTAAAAACGCAGCCGATCAAGCTGTTCAGCTCTTAGAGCAAAAATGGCGAGAAAAAACGGCTGTTCGTTTTGATAATCCGACCTCATTAACAGCTGTTGTTCCTATTCAAAATTTAGGAGAATGGATTGCTATTCGGAAACGTTTAGATGAAGTTAAACTCATCAAACAATATTTAGTTCAAGCTGTTCGAAAAGATCAGGCACAAATCGAAATTTTCTTTGCAGGAAACTTAGCACCTTTTCTGGACGCACTTCGCCGAGAAGGTTTATTTTTGGCGCCGACAGGAGATAATTTATGGAGCTTACGAGACATTAAAGATGTTCCGCCTGAAGAGATTAATGCTTTAGTTGTTCCTTCCATTTCAAAAGAAATGACAACAGACGAGCTTCCTCCTGTTTCTGTCAATTCAAATATTGCCGAGCCTCTTCCAACCTCAGCACAATCTATTTCACCGATTCAACCGATGAATACAGCAAACATGATGACTATTCCATCCATTACTCAACCTGAAAGTTTACAAATGTTGGAAGAAATGCATCAAAACGTTCCTTTGAAAACAGGAGAATAATATGAAAAAAATTACCTTTTTTTGGATAGCTGTCATTTTTTTAATTGCACTCGCTTTCTACCTATTACGTGGCATTATGCTGCCTTTTGTCATGAGCTTTATCTTAGCTTACATTCTCAATCCCCTGGTTAAAAAATTGGTCGTTCACAAATGGAATAGAATGATAGCGACACTTGTTGTTATTGTCGGATTGATTATCAGTATCTTATTATCTATTTTGATTATTGTTCCTGTCTTAGAAGCTCAAGTTGTCTCATTTGTTCGCAAAATTCCGACTTATGCGGCAACGCTATGGACACGCATTCAGCCTTTGTTTGATTATGTTAAAGAATATATTCATGAAAATCAATTAGCTAACATTAAAGAAGCTTTATCCCAACAAAGCATGCAAGTCGTTAATGAACTAGGTAACACCTTAATGGGACTTTTCAGTCAAAGTGCTGTTTTGTTTGACATTGTTTCATTTATTATTATCACACCGGTTGTGACTTTCTATCTGTTAGCCGATTGGGATGTCATCGTGATGAAGATAAAAAAGCTGTTTCCCCGTCGCAATGCGCCTTTTTTGGAAGAAAAAATGGCGGAATTAGATATGACTTTATCTGCCTTTGTTCGCGGTCAAGCTATTGTTTGTTTATTTTTAGCATTATTTTATGGCATCGGATTATCCGTGATTGGAATTGATTTAGGATTTGGAATCGGTTTTATTTCCGGCTTATTATCCTTTATTCCATATGTCGGCAGTTTAACAGGCTTTTTCTTAAGTCTTCTCATGGCTTTTACACAATCGGCTGAATGGTCTTTATTCGTTGGCATATTACTTGTATTCGGTATTGGGCAATTCTTTGAAGGATATGTTCTGACACCAAAGCTGGTTGGAGACAAAGTTGGCTTACATCCGGCCTGGGTTATTTTTGCTCTTTTTGCTGGTGGCTCTCTTTTCGGGTTCTTGGGCGTTTTATTGGCTGTTCCAATTGCGGCTATGTTAGGCGTTTTAATTCGAACTGCCGTTGGTTTTTACCAAAACAGTCTTTTTTATAAGGCTAAAAAATGATCCCTCATCAACAAATTCCTCTTCCTCTGTCCTATAGAACAGCCTATGACAGAGAAGATTATATGGTATCAACTGCTAATGCCGAAGCTGTTCAATGGATCGATGCTTATCCAAACTGGCCTCAACATGCTCTGCTGCTCGTCGGAGAAGAAGGATCTGGTAAAACCCATCTAGCAACAGTCTTTTCTAAAAACAGAATCGCTGCCCGTGAAATATCCATCGATCAAATCCCCTTTTTACCTGAAAAAGTTGTCGTTGAAGATATCAATGATGTTCAAAATGAAGATATTCTCTTTCATCTTTACAATTATGCGCGTGAAAATAATCACTATGTTTTAATGACTGCAGAAACACTTCCTTTTTGGAAAAAACCTGATGTTAAAACACGTATGAGTACCCTACCTATTGTCAAAATTTTGCCGCCAGATGATGTTTTAATGATGTCCTTACTTTTAAAACAATTCAAAGAAAGACAGGTGTTAATAGAATCAGGCGTTATTTCTTATTTATTAACGCATCTTGCCCGCTCTTATAAAGCTATTCGCACGCTGGTAGAAAAAGCTGATCAAATATCTTTAGCGCAAAAAAGGCCTCTGACTATTCCACTTATTAAAGAAGCGCTAGAAGAAATAAAAAAAGAAAAGTTGCTTTAATTGAGCTCAACATGAGCTTCTGTTGCACTTTGCCCGATTTTTTGCAAGAAATAATCTCGATCGGCTTCATCTAGAGGAATATTGTTATCATCAAACAACATCAATAATCGTTCGACCATTCGTCTTCCAAAATGATCGCGATAACCATCTTCCGTTTCTTCTAACATTTCTCTAAACGTCTTAACGGCCAATCGAACAGCCGGAAACATATCAGGAGGTAATCCTGTCTCTTCATATAACCGCTCCAAGCCTAATGTGCCTGAGTCATAAATTAGAATCCGTGCGTTTCGAATAGGAATACCTGCCTTAATCGCCATAGCATATTCAAAAAACTTCATATCTCCGACACAAACAGAGCGCAAAACAAGATTAGGTGTTAGTCGATCTACACCATTCAAGTGAATGACAAGAGTTCGCACATCTTCTTCTGTCGATGCTTCAGATAAGCTTAAAATTGCTTTCTCACGTGTCTGCGAAACCAATGTCGTAATCAGTTGTGCCGGTAAATCACGTCGTGTCAATAACTGACGTTTCAGTTCATCAGAAACATGTGTTATTAACTTTTCCAGTACATAAACAGGAACTTTAGGTCTCATTAGCAAAGGACGATGAATATTTTCATTATCTTGAAAACGCTCTAGTAACTTATCGTACCCATATTCGGAAATTTGCGCCCCATAATTAGATATCAAAATTACAACTGGTGTCTCGGAAGCATCTTCAATTAAAATTTCTGCGACACGAGATGAAACATTTTCTCGATTAGCAACGGCTATTTGTTTATCTTCATCATGACTTTTAACAATGTCTATTAAGTCTCTTTCCGTCAGCACATCGGAATATTGTATCATCGGCATAGCAACAGTTGCGACATCTTTAATAATCTTTTCAACAATATCATGCGGCAAAAAAGAGCAATTTTTCAAGCTATCCGATAAATCAGCACGAACCTGAATTTCAACATCATTTGTAATTAAACGAAAAATGTCCTCAGCTATTTTTTTTTCTGTTTGAGAAAGAGTTTGAGTCTTGTATTGTTCAGATACCTTTTTAGCTGTATCAGAACGAACATGAGCCGATGGATTTGCCAACAACAAATCCACATCTTTTTGTGTTAACTTTGTACTCATATCTCGTATCATGTCAACCGCTGAATCCGACCTTTCTATGGTATCAATGAATCAACCGACTACATCATGGCATATAAAGGTAAATAAAAAATAAACGATAACAGATTTTTATGTATTTTCATCTTTTGATACTTGAAGCGCATATCCCATTGAACGAACAGTTCGAATGACATCTTTTGCTTTCTGAGCATTTAACGCTTGACGTAATCGTTTAACATGAACATCAACGGTTCGTGTTTCTACATGAATCGCATGACCCCATACGGCTGTTAACAACTCTTCACGAGAAAAAACCTTTTCAGGAGCAGACATGAAAATCTACAACAATCGAAATCCTGTAGAACCTAAATGCATAATGTTTCCTGCACGTGTAACCTCTTTTTTTTCACTTTACACACGAATATCACC
>CALXXX010000013.1 GCA_944392795.1 uncultured Alphaproteobacteria bacterium
AAATCTGTACAAACGGTTCATGTGTTTGTTCAAACGGATATGAACTTTATAATGGAGTTTGTTTGCCTATATGTAATGGTTCGGGCATGACTGGTGATAGAGATGAAGAAGGTAATTGTCAATGTATCGAGGGAACAAATGCTGATACTTGTGCCTGCCCTGATGGTTATATCTACCTAAATGGAACTTGCCAAAGATTCGAATGTAGAAATGGAACAACAGGATATACATTTAATTGTTTTATTAATGAAAAAATTTGTGGACAATACTGTAAAAATGATGGCAGTTTTTGCTTATGGGGTACTTGTGTTCCTAGTTATTGTGATTCTGTCACCGGTTCCAGTTATTTTATTAGCCCTTATGGTTGGGGAGGATGTGAACTAGGAGACAGAAGATGTGTACCAATTTACACTGAAGATAGATCTTTCAGTTCTTGGCGATGCCTTGATGAAGCATATGCAGATTGTTGCGATGCTACCACAGAATTTGGCGTATGTACAATAGGTTCTTGCTATGAAAATCCTTGTACAGAATATGAAGGAGCTATATTTGAGCGGAAAATTAATCACTATTGGAAAGGATGCACTTTCAATGAACAATTACACTGCATTTTATCTAATAATGAAAGAAATAGGTGGCAATGTTTTATAAATGGAAATCTTTGTAACAGCTCTTGTGAAAATCCTTTAACAAATTGTCCTGGATGCGCTCTCAATACTTGTTTCCATGGTTCAACATTTGATGAAAAATCTCAAATGTGTACAAAAGATGGGATATATTGTGATAATCAAAATTGCTATTTTGATGCTCAAAAAACAAAGGTTTGCGGTGCTCAATGTCAAGATCCTAATGGATTCGCCTACTGCTTTTCCGGTGCATGTTTTAATGAATATGTATATAAATGTCCTTCTGGATTTGATTTTCAATACATTGATTTTCAAAATCGGGGCGGATGTACAAATGGTAGATTAAGCTGTGTTTGGGAAAGTGCCGCTTCTCCTGCTAACTGTTTTTATGATGGTCAAGCTTGTGGCTCTCGTTGTCAACTCGATGGAACAAACTGTCAAATTATTTCTTCTTCTCATTGTAATGACACTCCTTATTGTATTGAAGGTCAAATTGAAGCTCCAAACATATACGGACAAGACTGTATCTGTTCATCAGGCATTGAAGGAATAGATAAGAATGGAAATAAGTGGTGCTGTCCTTTTGGACACATCTTTATCAATGGTGGCTGCACTTTGATTGAATGTCCAGAAGGACAAGAACCTGATGAAAACGGAATCTGTAAAGATGTTTCATAAAAATGAGGAGCAAAAGCTCCCCATTACTTTATGCTTATTTAAAATTCATACTGATCTAGTCTCTGTTGAATTTTAATACTCTTATTTTCACAGACTTCTGACAATTCTTTCTGATTGTTTTGATCTGCCCACTTTTTAACATCTTTCATAACAGCAAGCTTTTGCTGATCAAGTCCTCTTATTTCATTTTTCAGTTCGTCAGGTAAGCTATCCCAAGCTTGTTTTAATATATGATGGAAATGTTCTTTTTGATGCTCCCCACAATCACACCTTGAACAATCTGCTTCTTTTTCATTCTCATACATTTTTAATCTCCTTTCATATAAAAAACACACCAAATGAGTATCATGAGTTAAAGTGGTTCGATATGATCGAACAGTCAAGACTATCTAAAAGTTTTATCTAGACTTTTTGGGAAATGCCTGATATATCAAAAGAAAAGAGAGGAACAATGGCTCAGGCAGAAAAAATAGATCTAATGCGGATTCCTCCGCAAAGCTTAGAAGCGGAACAGGCACTTTTAGGTGCGATTCTAACAAATAATCGTGCAATGGAAAAAGTTGTTGAATTTTTAAAACCAGAACATTTTGCTAACGCAATTCATGGAAAAATTTTCGCAGCTTGTCAAACTCTATTAGAACGAGGTCGATTGGCAGATCCTATTACCTTAAAAGATTATTTTGCAAGCGAAGGTTCGCTCAATGAAATTGGTGGACAAGATTACATTTTTAATCTAGCAAAAGCATCTACCACAACGATTAATGCCGGTGATTATGGACAACAAATTTTTGATCGCTATATGCGTCGCCAACTGATTGCGCTAGGAACAGATGTTGTTAATGATGCTTTTGATATTACGCTAGAAAATCCTTCTCAAAAACAAATTGAAAATGCAGAAGCAAAGCTCTATGAACTGGCAAATGAGGGAGAATTAGAAGGAGGTCCGAAAGTCTTTTCTTTAGCTATGAAAGCTGCTGTTGAAAGTGCTGAACGGGCTATGAAAAACCCAAATGGCATTTCAGGTGTCCCTACTGGTTTACTGGATATGGACAGCCTTATGGGCGGTCTGCACGATTCGGACTTAATTATCTTAGCAGGACGACCAGCAATGGGAAAAACTGCCCTAGCGACTTGTATTGCTTTTAATGTCGCTCGTCGTTTCCAAGAAGAGAACAAAGCAAATTCGACAAAAAAAGGAGTCGCTTTTTTTTCTCTTGAAATGTCTGCGGAACAGCTCGCAGCACGCATTCTTTCAACATACACGCATGTTGGTGGACAAGCGATGCGAACCGGAAAATTAACCGGCGAACAATTTGATACGATTGCTAGCGCTTTAAGTATGCTTAATACTCTTCCCCTTTATGTAGATGATACTCCAGGTATTACTGTTAACACAATTAAAAACCGTGCTCGCCGCCTAAAACGGGATAAAGAAAAAGGCTTAGGATTGATTGTTATTGACTACTTGCAACTAATCCAGGAAAGTGGACGATCAGAAAATCGTGTACAAGCCTTATCTGAGATGACACGTGGTCTCAAAATCATGGCAAAAGAATTACAAGTGCCTGTGCTGGTCTTATCTCAGTTATCTCGTCTGGTTGAACAAAGAGACAATAAACGCCCTCAACTATCTGATTTACGTGAATCTGGATCAATAGAACAGGATGCTGATATTGTTATGTTTGTCTATCGAGAAGCTTATTATTTAGAACAAGAGCAACCCATTCAACGTCCTAAAGAAACACAAGATGCCTTTCAAAAAAGAATTCTTGAATGGGAGCAAAAGAAAATCGACTTAGCAAAACGGGCAGAAGCTATTATTTCAAAGCAACGGCACGGACCAACCGGAACCGTTCATCTTTTTTTCGATGGGCAATTCACAGAGTTCGGAAATTTAGAACGTCAAGAAAAGTAATTTTCAGGCTTAAGAAATAAAGTATAAACAAAAGGATAGTTAAGATGTTACATTTAAGATTTTCATCTTCTTTTATTTTGCGAGGAGTTAAAGAAGGGCCAGAGCGAGGTCGAACTTTAATAGAGATGTTAGCTGTTTTGGTAATAATAGGGATTATGGTGATTGCAGGTTTAACGGGTTTATCGTTAGCGATGCGCAAGGTCAAAGTTGAGAACAACATCAAGGATATGAATCTTGTTGCAGTTGATATTTTTTCAGAGCCCGTTAACTTTGCCAGAACGAACATTGGACAAGGGATTGTTTTTCGAGGGATGAGCGGATCCAAGCAAACGGCCACGAAAACGGCTGAAGATATGTTTTCCGTCAGTATGACAAATTTAGAGACTTCTGTCTGTGAAGATATGT
>CALXXX010000014.1 GCA_944392795.1 uncultured Alphaproteobacteria bacterium
ACTTGTACACAAATGAATGTCTCTCAACATCCATCCGTCTCGCACTTCCGGCCACTGACCGTCATATAATAACAACCAGACGCCATCCGTGCATCTATTCCTTACTCAATTCACTCCTCTAACAACTTGCCCTTTTCATCGGGCATGGGACAAGATTATATTGAACCTTTTTTTACTTGTCAACAACTTTTTTTATTTTTTTCTCTTTAGCAAAAAATCATGTTCAAAAATGTCTATTGCACTTTAATTTATCTGATTCGCTCTTCCTTGTCAATAAAAAATTAATATTCTATTAACTTTTTTTAGAATGCAACTACTTTCCCAAAATAACGCGCCCTTAAATTCCTCTATATAATTTACTTTCTTTGCAAAAAAGATAATAAGACATCCTTGCTTTATGGCTCCTATTATATAAGACATATCTTTCAGAACAGTTCTTCTCTTCCATGCACCATGTTTCAAAACCTTTTTCTTTTATTAAAGGCTTCTTTCTCTTTACTCAAAATCCACTTTTCCGTTATTTCATTTTTTCTTGACTTTTTTCTTTTTTTACTTTACTTAAAATGAAAACGGTTAAACTTTTAAGAAGGAATATGCCATGCCAAATATCATCTTACCTCCAGATTACAAACCTTCTAAAAATGAAGAATACATGAACCCTATGCAATTAGAATATTTCCGTCAAAAGCTTATTAATTGGAAAGAAGAGCTTTTGCACGAATCGGGAATTACCATAGAAGATTTAAAAGAAGGCGGATTGAATGAGCCAGACTTAAATGATCGCGCTTCCAATGAAACAGAAAAAGCTTTAGAATTAAGAACACGAGATCGCATGCGTAAGCTTATCAAAAAAATCAATCAAGCTCTGGCGCGTATTGATGAAGGAACTTACGGCTACTGTGAAGAAACTGGTGACCCTATTGGGATTGAACGATTAGAAGCTCGGCCTGTCACAACTTTGACAATCGAGGCGCAAGAACGCCATGAAAGATTGGAAAAAACACATACTGACGACACTGAATAAATGTTTTTTGCTAAAAATATTTTTTTAGATCAAACAAAGGTTGCTTTTCTAAATGAGGAAAAGCAGCCTTTTGCTTTTGTTTTGACTCGAGGAAGCGATATCAATTATGGAGACATCTATCAAGCTAGAGTTTTAAAAAAGATGCCAAAACTTAAAGCCTATTTCTTAGATATCAATCGCTCTGAATCTGTTTTTTTACCTTCAGCCCAAGAACTGGAAGAAGGACAAAGTATTACTGTGGAAATAACAGCTGAAGCTCGTCCTGGAAAAACAGCAGCTTGTCGCTTATGCGCCCAACAAATGGAAGGATTACCAAGATTATTACAAAAAGGCCTTATTGAAACAAATGGAACGGAGCTTCCTTGGAACGAAACTTATGACGAATCCTTTGAACAAGCTCTTCATCCTATTTTTACCTTTGCTGATGGAGCTGAAATCATCTTTGAACGAACAACAGCATTTTGGAGTATTGACGTTGATAGTGCAAAAAGTGATCTTCCTCTTTCTCAAATCAACTTGCACGCGGCAACAGTTATTGGAAAGGAAATTATTCTACGCAATTTAAGTGGTAATTTAATCATTGATTTTATCGGAAAAAAAAGAAAAAATGAGTTAACTAAATTACTGAACATTCTTCGTTTTGAATTAGATAAAAGTCCTATTCCGTTTCAAATAATGGGAATTTCTCCCATGGGAAATGTTGAAATACGGAGAGATCGGCATCGTGCAACTCTTATTGATAGTGCCTCTACGTTATCAGCCACAGCCTATCGATTACTTGAAGAAGCATTAAAAACCCCCTCTTATCAACTTCAAATAAATGTTTCGCCTGAACTTTACAAATGCTTACGAACAGATTTAATCGATACATTAGCTATAGCAGAGGCAAAAAAAGGAACAAAATTTTCTTTTTGCATAGATACACAAGAACAAACTTATCAAATAAAGGAAATAAAAAATGGATAAAGTCCCTGTAAACAGTCAAAAATGTCCTATTTGTGGGAAAGTAACAGATTTAAAATATAAACCTTTTTGCTCTAAAAGATGTGCAGATATAGATTTAAATCGTTGGTTAAGCGGTGTTTATCGAATCGAAACGGATGAAACACCGGAAGATGTTCCAAGCTCTTCCAAAGATGAAGAATAAGCTCTAAAAAATACAAAAAATTAAAACAAAGGCACTCTTTTTATTTTTCTTCATAACCTATTTTATGAAATCATTTTTAGATAAAAAAGAACTTGCTTTTTAGGCTAAAACTCCATATACTCCAAGCATTATGGCAGATTTATTTAATGAAACAGAAACAAGGGCTGATTATTCAGCAAAAGATATTGAAGTTCTGGAAGGCTTAGAACCTGTTCGGCGTCGTCCCGGCATGTATATCGGTGGAATAGATGAACGCGCTTATCATCATTTAGCAGCAGAAATTATCGACAACTCTATGGATGAGGCCGTTGCAGGATATGCAAGTGTTATTACTGTAGAATTACTCGCTGATGGCAAAATATCTGTCACAGATAACGGTCGTGGTATCCCTGTTGATCCGCATCCCAAATATCCTGATAAATCTGCATTGGAAGTGATTACGACAACGCTTCATTCCGGTGGAAAGTTTGGCGGAAAAGCATATGCTGTTTCCGGAGGATTGCATGGTGTCGGATTATCTGTTGTTAATGCTTTATCTTCCGAAATGACCATTGATGTTGCCCGAGATAAGAAGCTTTATAGACAAAGTTATACACGAGGCATCCCTTTGGCTCCCGTAGAGTGCATTGGTTCTGTTAGCAATCGCCGAGGAACAACTGTCACATTTTTACCAGATACAGAAATTTTTGGTGAAGTAACAAGATTTAAGCCTTCCACTATTTTTAAGATGGTCAAATCAAAAGCTTTCTTATTTCGCGGTGTTGAATTACGGTGGATTTGTGCCCCTTCTTTGATTGTAGAGGGAGATACAACCCCGACAGAAGCCATTTTAAAATATCCAAACGGAATTGAAGATTATTTAGCTGTCTTAACGAAAAATACACCTTTAATTACACCCAGACCTTTTACAGGACAGGCCGAACTAGCTGATCACATGGGACACATTGAGTGGGCTATTACTTGGCCGGAAGAAGGATATGATCCTTTCCTATATTCTTATTGTAACACAATACCAACACCGCAAGGCGGAACACACGAAACCGGTTTACGTGCCGGATTAACCAAAAGTTTACGTGCTTATGCGGAAATGGTCGGAAATCGAAAAGCAGCTGAAATTACTGCTGATGATATTGTCGGCTCCGCCGGTATTATGCTTTCTTTATTCATCCGCGATCCGCAGTTCCAAGGGCAAACCAAAGAAAAATTAGCGTCTTCTGATGCTATTCGTCTTGTCGAAAATGCGATAAAAGATCCTTTTGACCATTGGTTATCCGGAGATACGAAAACAGCAAACATTTTGCTGAATTACATTATGGAAAAAGTCGAGGATCGTAAACGTAAGAAAAAAACGCAAGAAACAGCACGCGCTTCTGCAACGAAAAGACTTCGTTTGCCCGGAAAATTAGCTGATTGCTCTCACAAATCCACAGAAGGAACAGAAATTTTCATCGTAGAAGGTGATTCGGCCGGCGGCTCCGCAAAACAAGCTCGACAACGAGAAACTCAAGCTATTTTGCCTTTGAGAGGAAAAATTCTAAATGTCGCCAGTGCCTCTCGTGATAAAATTTTAGCAAATGAAGAAATCAACAATATTACTGAAGCTTTGGGATGCGGTGTTAAAGATAAATATAATGAAGACGCCTTACGTTATGAAAAAATTATTATTATGACAGATGCCGATGTGGATGGTGCTCATATTGCTTCTTTATTGATGACATTTTTCTATCAAGAAATGCCAGGCTTGATTCGAGGCGGACATTTATATTTAGCTATGCCGCCATTATTCCGCTTAACACAAGGAGATAAGTCAATTTATGCTTTTGATGATGAGGATAAAGAGCGCCTTTTAAATACGCAATTCAAAAATGCTAAAAATGTTGAAATCAGCCGTTTCAAAGGATTAGGAGAAATGCCTCCCGTTCAGCTAAAAGAAACGACAATGAATCCTCGGACAAGAACTCTTTTACGTGTCGTTCTACCGGATGCAAAGAATGAACAAGAGCAAGATGAGGCTCGTTATACTTCTGAAATCGTTAAACAGCTTATGGGAAACGATCCTGAAATGCGTTTCCGTTATATTCAGGAACATGCTAAATTTGTAGAAAATTTGGATATTTAAAATGCAATCAATCACTATTACAGGTCACTTAGGCAGCGGAAAATCAACCATTGCTAAAATGTTAGCTCAGGAATTAAATTTGCCCCACTATTCTACCGGAGACGCACAAAGAGAAATTGCTCGACAAATGGGATTAACAACTTTAGAACTTAATCATTTAGCTGATCAGGATGCGTCTATTGACGAAAAAATCGATGGTGTTTTTAAAAACTTAGATGCCTCTGGAAAAGCCTATGTTATAGATTCACGCTTAGCTTGGCACTTTATGCCTCGGTCGTTTAAAGTTAAATTAGAAGTTTCTCCAAAAGTAGCGGCAGAACGTATCTTTTCAGATAAGAAAAGAACAGGAGAATGTTTATATAAAACAGTTGACGAAGCTCTTAATACATTATTAGAACGCCGTAAAAGTGAAACAGAACGATTTAAAAAAACATACAATATCGATCTTGATGAAAATAAAAATTTCGATCTTGTCCTGGATACGACTTCTCAATCACCGGAAAAAGTCTTTAAAGCTATTCTGACGGCTTATCGTCAAAAGAATCCTTAATTTGTTGAAATATCTTCCAAGCCTCTTTTAAGTCTGAAGCATAGTAATCGACTAATCCTTCAGCGAATTCTTTTTCCTTTGGCACCTGTTTACGCAAAAGAACTGATATAGCACCATATTCTTTAGCCATTTTCATATCAACGACGGCATCTCCGATAACAATCACTTTATCTATATCCAACCCGTCCAAAGCAGTTTTAAGAGCGACAATACTGGGTTTATCTTCTTTAGCATCTCCTGAACCGATAATGCGTGTTAAATAATTGTTCAAATCAAAAGAAAGTGCTTCCCGATGAATGATATAACGCATTTTCTTACTGACAACAACAGATAAGAACCCCTCTTTCTGAGCTTTTGCCAAAATTTCTTTAGCGAATGGTTTGGGCTTAATCTGAGAAATATGAGCAGCATAACGCTCCAAATAAAAACGATATGCCTCTTGCCAATCAGCACCAAAAACCTCTGGCATCCAATCTCGTGCTGACTTATTCATTAGTGTAAAAGCATCTGCTCGAGGTAAATCTGTTTTCTTATATACTAAAAACAAATCACGTTGAGCTTGATAGATAATTTCAGATGTATCCATCAAAGTGTTATCCCAATCCCAAACGATTGCTATTTTCATCAAAAGCTCCCTTGTTTTCTGCTTTTTATATTTTACAAATGCTTTCACTAAAACACAACAAAAATTATAACAGCCTTTATTTTCTTGCCCTTTTAGAATAAATATATTTTTACGACATCTTAATACACTTGCGCGCCACCGATAATATCGGAAGTTGTTCTAACAGATCCTTAGGCATTGGAAAACGAACAGCCTGCCCTAAATGACCACAGGATATTGTTTCCAAACTAATTCCTTTCTCTGCATCATAGAAAGTATCAACTTGATATAAAATGGGGTTTAATTGCCCCGGCGCCAAAAAAGATAAAATGTCTCCCTTATTGATTTTATGTTTAACCTCAAAGATCAAAGAATCATCTGTTTTCCCTTGAACCTGTCCGGCATATCTCCAATCACCTGTACTTGCCGAAAGCTCATAGTTTAAGCTTTCTGGTCCGGCATTCCCATCAAAAAAGCCTAAAGTATACCCTCGATTTTGCAGTGTCGCCAACTCTTCCAAATAGATATCTGGTCTCCATTGAGTTGGATTTTCGAAATAATCGTCAATCGCATGACGATAAGCGCGTGCGGTTATAGCAACATAATATTCAGATTTATTACGCCCTTCTATTTTAAACGAATCTAAACCAACCTCCATCAGCTCATTTAAGCGACTCATTAAACATAAGTCTCGTGAATTCATCACATAACTGCCATGTTCATCCTCTTCCCACAGCATAAGCTCGCCGGGACGTTTTTCTTCTTCTAAATAAACCTTATATCGCCACCGACAAGAATGAGCGCAATTTCCTTTATTAGCGCTTCGCCCCGTCATAAAATTAGATAATAAACACCGTCCCGAATAACTCACACACATCGCTCCGTGAATAAAAACTTCCAGCTTAATATCCGGACACTTCTCTCTTATTTCACGCATTTCTTTTAATGGAACTTCTCGTCCTAAAACACATAACGCAGCTCCTTGTTTTTTCCAAAAATCAACAGTTAAAGAAGAGCACACATTCGCTTGTGTCGAAATATGTCTCGGTAAACCAGGGCACATCTCGCCGATAAATGAAAAAACTCCGGGATCCGCAACTATCACCCCATCGGGACGCAATAACTTTAACATTTTTACTGCTTCTGTTAACCGCTCTAAATCACTATTATGCGTGAACAAATTGAGTGTTAAATAAACTTTCTTTCCTAACTGATGAGCAAAATCAATCCCTTCCTTTAAATCAGAGGTCGTAAAACAACTTTTGGCGCGTAAAGAAACACTCGGTAAGCCACAATATACGGCATCTGCTCCGTATAAAAAAGCTGTTTTCAATCTTTCTAAAGAACCCGCGGGCAATAATAACTCTGGCTTTTTCATACTTTCTCCTTTAGTGAGCTTCTGTCCAATTATGTCCTGTTCCTACTTCAACGACCAAAGGAACAGATAAACTAACAATATTTTCCATAACTTCTTTAACAACTCGAGTTGTTTTTCCTACTTCATCTTCCGGCGTTTCAAAAACAAGTTCATCATGTACCTGAAGCAACATACGAGAATGCAGCCCCTCTGCCTCTAAAGCATCTTCCATTTTATTCATCGCCATTTTAATAATATCGGCCGCTCCGCCTTGAATAGGAGCATTAATAGCTGCTCGAGATGCAAATCCTCGGGTCGAACCGTTTTCAAAACCGTTGATAAAGCACTTACGTCCAAAAGGTGTTAACACATAGGAATGCACCTTGGCAAACTCTATGGTCCGTTCCATGTATTCTTTGATCTCCGGATAACGTTTCATATAAGAATCAATATATTCTTTTGCTTCAGTCCTTGAAATATTTAACTGTCTTGCCAACCCAAATGCAGAAATGCCATATATAATGCCAAAATTAATTGCTTTTGCATTACGCCGTACCATAGGATCTATATTCTCTAAAGGAACTCCAAAAATTTGAGATGCCGTTGCGGCATGAATATCCAAACCTTCTGAAAAAGCTTGTTTGAGACCTTTTACATCTGCCACAGCAGCTATTAAGCGTAATTCTACTTGAGAATAATCAGCAGACAGTAAAACATATCCCGGCGTTGCAATAAAAGCTGAGCGAATTTGACGACCGGCTTCTGTTCTTATGGGAATATTTTGTAAATTCGGATTATTAGATGCCAATCTCCCTGTTGAAGTCATTGTCTGAGCAAAAGTTGTATGAACACGTTGTGTTTTAGGGTTGATTAACTCTACTAAAGCATCTGCATAAGTCGTTTTTAGCTTTGAATATTGACGATAATCTAAAATTTTTTGTGGCAGCTCTAGTCCTTCAGCAGCTAAACTTTCCATTACTTCTTGATCTGTAATCCAGTTTTGTGTCTTAGGACTCTTTTTCCCTCCTTCAATTTTCATTTTTTCAAATAAAATTTCACCCAATTTCATCGGAGAATTAATCGTAAACACCTCACCGGCTAATTCATAAATTTCTTTTTCTAAGCTCTCTATTTTCGAAGCGAAATCTTGACTAAGTGATATCAATGTACTTTTGTCTACTAAAATGCCTCGTTCTTCCATACGCATCAAAACATTAATCAATGGCAAATCTATTTTTTCATAAACAGAAAAAACTTGGCTTTCTATTAACTTCGCCCTTAAAACTTCATACAATCGAAAAGTCATATCCGCATCTTCTGCCGCATATGAAACTGCCTTTTCCAATTCAACATATTTAAATAAAATTTGATTACGACCTTTACCACACACATCTTCATACAATATCGTTTTATGCTTCAAAAAAATAGAAGCCAGCTCATCTAAACTTCGACCATGTGTGACACCATCTAAAACATAAGCCATAACCATTGTATCTTCTATTGGAGAAACAGTAACTTGTTGACCAAAATTAGTTTTTAAAACTTCTATGTCATACTTGATATTATGTCCTATTTTTAAAATCTTTGTATCTGCAAATAAAGGCAAAAGATATTGCCGAATATCTTCATAAGAAACTTGAGGTATTCTCTTTTCAGATACTTTTCCTTCCGTATAATTAAATAAATCAACCGCTTTTGTTTCCTTTTGTTCTTCTGACAAAAGAACATGATTAAGAGGAATATAACAAGCTTCACCGTTCTTAACACACAATGAAATCCCTGCAATCTCCGCCCTTAAAGGGTTGAGCGAATCTGTTTCCGTATCAAAAGCAAACCGACCGGCTTTTTTGATTTTATCTACCCATTTGAGTAAACTTTGTTTATCTTGAACACATTCATAATGTGTTTCTATTTGATCGTGTTGCATATCATGAATATGTGCAGCTCTTCGACTGATAAAATTGCTCATACGCGTCAAAAGACTTTTAAAAGAATTTTTTTCTAAAAAAGCCCGTATAACTTCTGCGTCTGGTTCATTTGAACAAAAGCTTTCTATTGGTTTAGGCAATGGAGCATGTTCATCTAACGTCACTAATTTTTTAGAAAGAAAAGCTCTATCTTTTCCCTCCAATAATAATTGTCGACGACGCACCTGAGGAATACTGTTCGCTGATGCCATTAAATTTTCAAGATTGCCATATTGCTGAATAAGTTCAGATGCTGTCTTAATACCAATGCCTGCCACTCCCGGAATATTATCTATACTGTCTCCGGCCAAAGCTTGAACATCTATTACCTGTTCAGGAAGAACTCCAAATTTTTTCTCCACATCTGTCTTATCCAACATTTTTTTCTTCAACGGATCATAAATGTGAACTTTTTCACGCATCAGCTGCATTAAATCCTTATCAGCAGAAACAATAATAACTTCATATCCCTGCTCAAGTGCCGCATGCGTATAACTTGCAATCAAATCATCCGCTTCATAGCCTTCCTGTTCTACAGAAGCAACATTAAATGCTTTAACAGCTTCTCGAATAATAGAAAATTGAGGTTTAAGTTCGGCCGGTACTTCTTTACGATTCGCTTTATACGCTGGATAAATATCGTTTCTAAAATTATGGCGCTGCGCATCAAAAACAACGGCCAAATAATCTGCTTCATCCTCCCGAACAAATTGCATCAACATTGTTGTAAAACCATAAACAGCATTGATAGGAACTTGATCTCCGGGGCGAGACATCGGCGGAATCGCATAAAAGGCTCGGTAAATATATCCCGAGCCATCAATTAAACATAATTTCTTCTTTGCCTTTTCCATCATCTGGCTTTAAAAACACCTGAATATGCAACTTGACTATGCTCTTCACAATAAGACTTACCCGGAAGAGCCTCTTTCCCGCAAAAATGAAAATCCGGATCCTTTGGATCTCCCTCCGGCCAACGACAAGAAGTAGGCTTTAAATCAACAAGCTTAACACCTTTAACTTTTCCATTTTTCTTAGATGGCTTTGACAGCTTATCCGTATTCAATTGAACAGCTTGACTTTCTTTCTCCTGCTTTTCCATAGAAACAACATGTTTCGATACGGGGGCTGTTGATTTCTTAACTTTTGGAACTTCAACTTTTTCACGTCTAATCGGCGAAGGACGAGATTCTAAGCCTAATCGATGTGCCTTACCGACAACTGCATTTTTACTCATACCGATTAAACGACCAATTTCACCTGTCGTTAAACCTTTTTTCCAAAGTTTTTTTAAATCTTTGATTAATTCAGGGGTCCAACCCATTCGCGTTCTCCTTCTAAAAAATCTTTTTTAACTTTATCGAAAAAAACTTAAAAGTCAAGTAAAACCGGAGTCCCCATAATTAAAAAACGAGGATTTAAAAAAGCATCTTCCAATTCGGTTTTATAAGGCTCTAAAGCATAAACATCACCTGGTTTTGTCTTTACGCCCTGACCCAAAGCTAACCAAAGACTTTTTTTATATGCCTCTTCAGGAGGTAATAAATAGGCCTCTATTTGCATATTCCGTATTTGTCGTGCCATCGTCGGAGACAAACGAGAAACACGATATGCATTAATCACACGATCACATAAAGCTGCATATTCTTGACGTGTTAAATTTTCCTCCTTTAATTGAATATCTAACCATTCCCCTGCACCAATTTGTGGCAACCGCTCAATTAAAGAAGCACAGGGTGTAGCCAAAGCCTGAACCACTTTATCTGGTGTCAATAACATAATTAAATCATTCCAACGCTTTTGTCCTTCAGTTCCTTCTCCCAAGCTTTTAATCTTGTTAAAAACACGTAATGTTGTCTGTATTTCTCCATCAGTTAAACCGCCACTGGCATCTAATCGTGGTTGACGCGGAACAATATGACGCTCACCTAATTTATCCGGATAGTTTAAAACAGGAAATAAAGCATTCATATCCTCTTTCGAATGAATCGAATAAGTCCTGGGAATAGAAGAAATTTTCGTATCGGCCTCTTTTTTTTCATGAAAAGATGGCCATGCTTCTGGCATTAAAACCGGATAAAACGCTGGATGTAAATAGGGCAGCCATTCATCTGCATATTCCTTTAACTCTGGAGCAATCCGAGTCGGCAATTTACCTCGCCATTCAATAATTCCAGGCATTGTCCTTGTCTTTTCCGAAACTGATTTCATTTTATGCAATGCAGGAATAACATATTGACGATACTCAAATGGAAAAGACAATAATATCTGCACTAAAACTTCCTCACTATAACGAGGATCTTCCGCTTTTTGAAGCAATCCCATAATAGCTTCAGAAGATACTTTTTGACTTTCAATAGCTTTTATATCAGATGGAATAGCTGCCTGAATTTGAACGCTGAAAAGGCAACTTAATAATGCATAAAGTATTTTTTTCATTCTGTCTTAACCTGGATTTTATAAGTTAAAACTGTTTCCCCTTCTGCTGGAACAGAAACATTCCAAAAAATAGTATTGGCGTTCTCTTTTTGGCTCTTCAAACTTTCTGACAGTATCTTCCAACCGTTGGGTAAACTCTGCTCAAAACGAATAGTCACTTCTTGCGTTTTTGCATTCATCAGAGAAACCTCAAAAGAAGCTTCATATAGCCCTTTACTCAAAGTGGTATAATCAACACGTTTTCCTTTTACCGTTAAATCAAAATCTTTTCCTAATGTCAGTGTTATCTCTTGATTCTTGGCTGTATGATTAATACTGTCTTCTCCGATAAAAATTAAACGATTTTGGCTATCCTTTTTATAAACTCGAACTGTCCCCTTTGGTAAAGGCATTCCCAAGCCATCTACTTCTGTATTTTGAACCTTTAATTGAATAAAAGGCTTCTCATCTTGGAAAGAGTAAGCACTCTTTACTGATAAAGGAGACCTATATAAATATTGCCGAACAACTTTAATCTGATCTCCGGACAACAAAGAAACTTGCTTTGTTTGATTAGACATAATATCTGTCGGACGATTTAATGTATAAAGATAATAACCGCTAATAGCCTCTGAAGCCATATTATCCATAGTTGCTGCTTCCGCATAGATCGGAGCTTTTGCCATTGTTCGCATTACAATTGGGGTCGGCGCAGAAATATTAACATCTCCTGCAACCAGCTGGAGCGAAGCATTTTCATAGTTAACTTGTGTATTGTTCGTCAACGTCACCAAACCATTTAAATTCAGCTTATCTTCTGTAGCATTCAATTCTGCCACATAATCTGCACTCCAACTCAGCCCTGTTGTCAAATAAGATAACTCAACATTTTCCGTAGCAGCTTTCGCGCTCATTAAATCAAAAATAAGTGTGGGTTTTGCATGCAAAGATGCCGGCACTGTATTAAAAATAACTCGTCCGGGATATTGAGTTTCTATTTTATTCCCGATTTTTAAAACAGGTTCTCCCCCATCAAACGCCAACAACCTGGCTGTTTGTGTCGTTGCAACACCGGTTGCCGGATTAATCCATTCAACTTCTACATCTGTCCCGACTGCTTTCTTCATCATATTGTAATGATTGAGCAAATCAAAATTAAAATTTTGCTCCAACATTAAGACACCATTTGCCTTAATTAAAACTGTTTCCGGCATCACTTGATTGGAAATATCTAAAAAAGAAAGCGTATTTTTATCTTTTACTAAATCAACTCGGCGAACATCATTCACTAAGGCGCGACCTTGATTATAAATAGTCATTGTCAACGATGTTCTTTCAGAAACAGGAACCTCTGTTGGAGCCGCCATAACTGTTGTTGCAACCCCTCCCCAAAAAGCGACAAAAAACAAAAATATTTTTTTCATTTTTTTCTCCTTAACTCAAAGAAACTATTTTATTTAAGAACTCTTTTAAAAATAAAGTCAAGTTAAACGACTTTTCCTCACTATTAAGCCATATCGGTTTTAAAGTATTTTCCTCTGGAAAAGTGGATAAACCTAAAGCTATTTTATAGGGCAACCGCCTTAGCAAAAAAGCCTCCAATCTAGCAACCGTCATATTTTCTGGAACTGGCTGACGCCAATATGTTTCATAGCGCTCATAAGCTTGTCTCAAAAAGGATTTGAAAGCTCCTTTATGTATCAATTTATATTGCTCCCAAAGAATAATCATCGCTAAGAAAAATAAAATAGCTACTATTTGTGTAAAAGAAGCCTCCACAAAATAAAGAGCCATCCCACATATCCCCCATAAAAACCATCCAACATAACGATAAGAGCCTGTTAAGACAAATAATTGATGCTGTTCTTCTTTCATTAAAAGAGGCTGCAAAATTTGATGTAATATTTTTTTCACCGAAAGTAGATTTAATACCACTACCTGTTTACGATTAGAAAAAACATAACGTAACCATGCCTTTTCTAATCGATTTAAATGCCCCTTTCCTTGACTTTTTAAAAAAACAACTTCTTTTTTCTTATATTGAATCTTTAAATATCCCTTATTGGCGATTCCAATAACCAAACTTAAAAAAGAAGACGCATCCACTTTCTTATATAAAGAAAAACGCATTAAAACGGGCTGATAGGAAAGGCGTAAGCTCATTTTATTTTGATATTTTTTATCCAAAACATCTGTCCTTGAAAAGTGTATCTGCAAGTGATAATAAAGCCAAATTACTATCGCGCCGACACAAGCTATCCAATATTTAAACCAACGAAAAATCCAAGAAAATAAACGATCCCATACCGTCGGCTTTTCAAATGTTCCCTTTTCAGTCCAAACCTCCATACGAACATCTGTTTGTGCTGGTAGAATTCCTTTTAATTTAAAAACAACATTTCCCTCATCATCTTTCAAAAAGCTGCCAACATTTTGAGCCGTTTGATTGTTAACTCCAAAAAAAACTCTCGCCCCTGCGATAGGAGTTAATTTCGGAAGATTTAACCAAATAACTAGTCGTTCTGTTAAATAGGGCAAGGAACGACCTATCAAACTTAAGAAAATTTGATTTTGGCTTATATCAAAAAAAACAGCCTCAGAAAGCTGATAAGATATCTGATAAGTATGAACACCTGGAGTCATAGGTGTACTTTCATGAAATGTTATAATCTCTTCTTTCCGCTCATCGTTTCGGGAAAGAAGAAATGGAACACTTTGACCATTATGCCTAGCCTCTACGAATAAACGATCAAAAGAATGTGTTCTTCCTAATTTATCTTTGCCAATCGTTTCATATTGACGTGTAAAAGATTCAACAGCCTCGCCTTCCGGTACAATCAGCTGAATATCTTCTCGAACTAAGGCCGTTCCATCTGTTAAAACTTGAACAGAAATAAAAAAATACGGAATATGTAAAATATTCGGAACAGACATACTTTCTCCGAAAGGCAAAGAAATTTGAACCTGAGGAATTTCTGGACGCCATGAAGGTTGGATAGGAACAAATTCAGGCTTCTGAGATACTTTTGTTCCAACCGTCGGACCAAAAAAAACAATAGGTTCTCCAGTATAGTTTTGTATCTGCTGCTGTTTATCTCTTTGCTTTAAAGATAAAAAAGACTCCGGTGATTGAGCCATTGCTGTACCAATCATTGTTATAAAACAAAGAATAATCCCAAAAATTCTTTTCAAAGCCTTCTCCCTATAACAGGGTTATAGCACACCTTCAAAGAACCTTAAAGTATTTTTTCTGAATAAGGACATAAATCTCGCACTGGGCAAACATTACATTTAGGATGTGTAGCTTTACAAATATATCGGCCAAAAAGCACTAATAGGTGTTGTGCTATTGGCTTAAACTCTTCCGGAACAACTTTTTTTAATTTCTCTTCCACTTCCAAAGGCGTCTGACCCGGCGCAATTTTTAAACGATTTGCTAAACGAAAAACATGTGTATCTACCGCAATTAAAGGATAACCATATGCCACATTTAAAAAAACATTAGCCGTCTTTCGACCTACCCCTGGCAATTTCTGCAGCTCTTCTAAGTCCTTCGGAAATTGACCTTTGTAATCTTTTAATAAAACTTCTGTCATCCGAATAATACTACGCGTCTTATTGTTATAGTAGTTCAGACTTTTAACATATTCTCGCAACCCGTCTTCTCCTAAAGCTAACATTTGTTCCGGTGTCTGCACTTGCTTATAAAGAGCTGCCGTTGCTTTATTAACTCCCTTATCTGTTGCTTGCGCTGATAGAATAATTGACACCATTAAGGTATAAGGATTGATAAATTCAAGCTCACATTTCGGATTAGGAAACTCTTTTAACAATCGTTCAAAAAAAATTTTGATTTCAGCTTTTTTCATTTTCGTGTATCCTTTATAATAAATTGTCTTTTTTTCCTTAACTATTTTGTTTTTGTATGCTATGTTATAATAGAAAAAAAAGAAAGTAAAAAAATGAAACAATGGGCGAGCTCTTTACTTTATTGCCTTTTATGTATTCTTGGTATCCTGCTGAGCTCTTTTTTGCTGTCTAAAATTTTAGATGAATGGACATACAGAATTGTTTTAAAAACAGCTCTTTTTACAATCTCCGGTATTAGTTTATTCCTTTGTTTGTGGTTTAAACAAGAAAAACCTTTTTTCCTTCTTTTCCTAACAATGTTTGCCTACTTATTGATTGATTACTTTGCAACTCATCAATATGACAATAACTATTATACTCTAGTAGCCTACCCTTTGATGTGTATTCTATATCCCATCAATTTATGCTTGTTAACAGATGTTAAAACAAATGATTTATTTCTAAAATCATTTATTCGAAAAACAATTATTTTGTTAATAGAATTTTTCTGTATTTACTTCCTGACTTATTTTTTACCTTCTCTTCTTGGTGATAGATTAAACCTTATTTTCCAGATGAATGTCTCTAAAATATTAAACTTTTCCTTTGGCTTTTTCCCATCTAAATTAGTCATACCCCCTATTAGCTTCCTGATTTTTATCGGTTACTTTACAATTTGTTCCTGGCGTTTTAAAAATGCGATGGATTATATTCATACTGCTTTTTTAAGTGTTTTTCTTTTAACTTTCATTTCCTTTTATTTTATCTATGACAGCATGTTACCCACCATTCTTTTTCTCAGCGCAACAGGCTGTGTTTTATTAGCTTTACTTCAAACATCTCATACAATGGCTTTTCTGGACGAGTTAACAAATATTCCCGGAAGAAGAGCATTAATGAATATGCTCCGACAACTAGAAAATCAAAACTATACTTTTGCGATGATAGATATTGATTTCTTTAAACGATTAAACGATTCCTATGGACATGAGGTCGGCGATCAGGGATTACGAATGATCTCAGCTCGTCTAACGCAACATGTCCGCTCGGGCTATTTGTTTCGATATGGCGGCGAAGAGTTTGTACTTCTTTACCCTCACAAACGTTTAGAAGAAGTTCTTGATGAAATAGAAGAAACACGTGAATTAATCTCTACCTCTGATTTTTTACTTCGTCCAAAAAAACGCGTTCATTTAAATAACTTGGAAAAATATCCTTATATGGCATCTATCAAAATCACACTCAGTGTTGGCGTCAGTGAAAAAACAGACGATGAAACAGGAGAAGATGTCATGAATATTGCAGATCAAGCTCTTTATAAAGCCAAGCAAACAGGACGCAACAAGACTGTTTACAATAAAAATGGCAAATTTTATGAACTATTTTGAATTTTTTTCAATAAGATAATTTGTCGCATCTTTTGCATTCATTGGTTTTCCCAAGAAAAAGCCTTGTGTTAAATCACACCCTAATTCTTTTAACAGATTTAACTGTTCTGCATTTTCAACCCCTTCAGCAATAACGTCCATCCCTAGAATATGTCCTAGGCTAATAATCACTTTAACAATTTCAGCATTTTCTTTTACATGATTCATATCTTTAACAAAAGATCTATCCACTTTTAATTTATCAATAGGGAAACGACGCAGATAACTCAAAGATGAATAACCTGTTCCGAAATCATCTATTGCAATCCGCACGCCTAAAGTTGAAAGTTCTCGTAAAATTCTATTAGCTTCTTGCGCATCTTTCATCAATAAGGATTCGGTTAACTCTAATTCCAGAGCATCTGCTCGAACTTTTGTCAGCGATAAAGTTTTTTTAATGGTTTTCACAAGATTTTTATCTTCAAACTGAGCAGAAGACAAGTTCACAGCCATTGTCATTCCAGGATAGCCTTGTTCTTCCCATTTTTTCTGCTGACTTAAAGCTTCGCGAAGAACAAACTCGTATAGAGGCGTAATCAGACCCGTATCTTCAGCAACTGAAATAAACATATTAGGAGGAATAAGGCCACGTTCAGGATGCAACCAGCGAACTAAAGCTTCCCAACCAACGACACGTCCGCTTTCAATTTCTATTTGCGGTTGATAATTTAAAAAGAACTCATGATTATTAAAAGCCTTACGCATATCTCTTTCTAAAGAAAGGCGCTCTTCCATCTCGAGGTTCATTTGAGGCGAAAAATAAAAATATGAATTTTGACCACTTCCTTTTGCTTTAAACAAAGCCATATCTGCGTAATTCACAAGTTTTTCTGAAGTTGTCGCATCATTAGGAAACAAAGAAATGCCGACGCAACAACCACAATTGACTTCTGCCTCCTGTATTCGTAACGGTTGCTGGATCGTTCGGATTATCTGATGAGCTTTAACACCTGCAACATCTGGACTTTCCAAATCACGCAGCAATATGCCATATTCATCTCCATCAATACGAGCAACTAAATCCTTTGCAGAAACACAAGAAACCAATCGTTCACCCATTGATTTTAAAATTTGATCACCCATAGGATGCCCTAAGGTATCATTAAAACGATTAAAGCTAGATAAATCTAAAAGCATAACGGCAAAAGTTTCTTTTCGACGAGCTGCTCGCACAACGGCTTGACGCAATTTTTCATGAAACAAAGACCTATTTGGCAATCCTGTTAATTGATCATAATTGGATAAGTGTAAAACTTTACCCTCTGCTGTCCGCCTCGCCGTTAAATCATCATTAACGACAACATAATTTTTAACTTTTCCTTCTTTATCTAAAATCGGTGTAATCATCTGCTCAATCGTCATTAAAGAACCATCTTTTTTACGATCAATAACTTCAGCTCGCCAACAACGTCCTGATTTGATTGTTCTCCACATCCGTTGATAAAAATCAGGTGGTTGATTTCCTGAATATAAAAAATCAGGCATCCTTCCAATAACCTGTTCCAATGTATAACCGCTCAAACGAGCAAAGGCATCATTCGCCCAAATAATTTTACCATGTGCATCTGTAATAAAAACAGCATTCATTGCTGAAGAAATAGCTGTTCCCAATAAACGTAATGCATTTTGATCTTCTGCTATTTGTAGAATCATTCCTAATCGTAAAGCGATGTTTTCTAATCGATTAAGTTGAGCATGATTTAAATACTCTACAGGAGCTAAAACCGTTAAAACACCCCCAACACTTTTTTTAGAAAGAAAAGGAAATGCCATTATTTTATAACAACCACCTTCTTCATCGTGAACATCATCTGACTGAACTTCCATTTTTTCACAAGCGTAAACAGCCGGATGAATGATACTTTCTTGATTTGTATAAAATGTTCCCTTGGGAGCCATAGAAGATAAAGGACCCCAAGAAGATAAAACAACGACACCTTTTTCTTCACGATCATAACGACCAACCCATAAAAGCGGAAAAGGAAAAACAGTTGCTAGTTGTTCTACAATAAACGGAGCAACATTTTCTAAATTTTCTCCAATCAAAACACGACGTAAAATAACGTTTGCCAATGCTTCCAACCGCTCATGGAAAAAGCGAGCGCTATCATCTTTAATAACGCAATCATAAAATTGACGATTTTCTTTTTTAAATGGAACGATAAAAACATCAACTGGAAAAGAAAGACCATTTTTTTTAATGCCTTTTTTATAAATCGACTCGACTTTCCCATTTAACAATTCAAAAACGAGGCCTTCTTGGTTAGACCAATTTTGTCCTGAGGGAGGCAAGAGCTCAATAATAGGATGACCTAAAAGTTCTTCTTCCTGATAGCTAAACAAAGCAGCAGCAGCAGGATTAACTTTTACCATTATACCGGCTTCATCAATCACAATAACAGCATCCGAAACATCTTTTATTTTTTTGGCCACTGTTTATTCTCCTCATAGCTTTTTCATTAATTTAGCAAATTTTAAAAAACTTTTAAAGCAAAACCTACAGCTTTGTCTAAAAAAAGTCATTATCTGGCAAACTCATTGACAAAATGTGATTTTTTTGCTATTCTAATTAAAAAGGAGGAACGAGATGACTGTCCCTTATACAACATATCGACGCCTTTATTTAAAACAACTTGAGGATACATTCTTTCAGTACTCTCGTGAAAAAGCCTCCTATGATGATGACGAATATGTTTTATTTAATATGATTCGTCAGACAATCCTTGATAATAAAGAAAAAACGAATCCTCGCAACATTGCTGGCCTGCTTTATCGCCATGCTAATCCTCGTGGCGTTGTTAACCACGTGGCAATGACAATAGATGGAAAAGGTGAAAAAGTACCTTATACATTATCAACTATGGCTATTGAATTAAAAGCTTATCAATTGTTAGATGTATTTATGCCTTATCTTAATCAAACACAAAAAAATTTATTATTAATGACTGAAGGCACTAAAGAAGAAAGTTTTGGATGCTTTCAACCTATGGATATTGCTCGAAGGCTTATTAACGCAGGAGCTAATCCTCATGGGATCATAGAAGTGAATGTGCCTCAAAAAGGAAAAAAAGAACTTTTCAAAAAAGGAAAAAATACCCCTTTCATGTTCTTTTTCGAACGTCATGAACAACCTAATCATCAAAATCGTTTTGTCGAATTTAAATTCCCTTTCCCAGATAAAGATTTTATTCCTTTTGCCGAATTTTACTCTACCCCTCATTCCAAGGGAGACAAAACCTTTTTAACTCACAAAAACGAAGATGGTGAAACTCTTTTCTCTTTAATGATAAAGTATCATCGTTTTAAACAAGCTATGCTTTTACTGAATTTCTTAAAAGACAATCCGACGAAAGCTGACTTTTATAAAGCAGTTAATTTTTCTCAAGTAAAAAAACATTTTAATATGCATTATGAGCAAAATAGACGCTTTTTCCATCGCTTTTATCAAACAAATAAACAAGAATTTATCCGCGAAAAAAAATTGCAGCTCTGGGAAGAAAAAATTTACTCTGCTATTCAACTTGCTGAAAAATATGTGTTAGAAACAGAACAAAAAAACAAGCAAAAAAAGAAAATCGAACAAGCACAACATCGAGCAGAAGAAAAGCAAATGAACAAAATTCGTGCTCTTTCTTTAACTCAAGGAGAATTAGATTTTTCACAAAAAGAAAAACCTACTTCCGCACCATTACAACAAGGCCTTTTTGATTTTTCGCTCAAAGACAAAATTAGCTCAGAAGAAAATCATAAAACAGCTCTTCGCTATGCAACAACAGCGGCTGCATTAATCGTTGCCGGAAGTGTTGCAAGCCCATTATCAACTATTGCATCAGAACGACCAAAGAATATAGGGCATCATTCTTTAAAGCAAAAAATAGAGCAAAAAGCAATTCAACAGCTTTTACCAGGCTTTGAAAAAGACTAATCTTTCTGAGGAATTGGTGATAAGCCCTTCTCAATTTTTTCATGCAATTCTTTTTCTAATTGATGGGTTAAATCTTGTTTTAAAGTTAATGCATGCTCCCATTGAAAAACAGCCTCTCTTTTACGCCCGACACGCCAATATGCATCTCCCAAATGAGCGTTAATTAAAGCATTACTCGCTTGTACATCAACAGCTTTTTCTAAAATTTCAACAGCTTTATTATAATCTCCTCGCAAATAATATGCCCACCCTAAACTATCCAGAATACTTCCTTCATAAGGCGCTTGTTCTGCTGCTTGACTTATCATAGCAAAAGCCTCATCTAATTTTTCACCTTTTTCTAAATAACTATAGCCCAAATAATTCAAATATAAGGCATTGTCAGGATCCACTGCAATTGCGTTTAATAAAGCCTTTTCTGTACTTGGCCAATCTCCGACCTCTTGATAACAAATAGCACTGGAAAAGTATAAAGCACCAATACCGATATCATCTTTTTTAGCATATTTTAAAGCCTCTTCATATTGCTCTAAAGCCTTCTCGCACTGCCCATTTTGACGATAAACATCCCCCAACGTCATATTAAAGATAGGCAACTCCGGATAGAGTTTGATAATTTTCTCCAAATTATGTGCAGCTTCTTTTAATTGACCTTGACGAACAAGATTAACATTTTTTCGTATTTGCATAGACAAATAAATGTCATCTCCAGGTTGAACTGTTTCATAAAGCGCATTTGCCTCGGCAAAGCGAGATAAGTTTTCGAATATTTCTCCCACAAAAAATTTAGTGATAGACGAGTTCGGGTTTAAATAAAGAGATAACTGAGCTAAGAAAAGAGCTGTTTCCGCACTACCAAGTTCATTCACAGAACCCGCAATATCAAAGAAAACAAGTGCAATTCCCTGAATTGCTGTTTGAATTTGCTCATGGCTTTCAGATCGGGCCATAAGCTCGCGCGAAACAAAACTCTCATCACGTAATGATTGGTATAATTCAATAAAAAGCGCTTTGTTTTTTAAAGCTCCTGTCCGTTCTTCAAAATTACGAGCAATCAGCAAAGTTCGAATAGATCGTCCTTGAGGAAGTTCAAGCATAGAATCAAAAGCTTTTCCTGCCTCTTTCGGGCGGCCCAAATAATCTAAAATCAAACCTCGGTGCAGCAAATAAAGCGGTTTTAATGCTTCTTCAGAAAGCATTGGTTTTAACGCGGATAAAGCAGCCTTTTCATCATTTTGTGCTGCCTTCACCCAAGCTTTTAACAACGGAATTAAAAATAACGCTTCACTCTTTTTTTCATCAGCTGAGAGATATTTTTCAGCTTCACTCCAGTTTCCTTCTTTAACGACATGAGAAAAAAGAATCAAATTGGGAAGAAGTTCATCAGGATTTTTAACTAAAATATCTTTTGCATACGGGAAAGCTTTGTCGACCTCGCCAGCTAGGACAAACAATAAATAAGAGGAGGCTTGTAATTCTGGATTAGTCGGATCTTTTTCAAGAGCTATTGCAAAATAATCTGCGGCTGTTTTAAAATCTCGTGATTGCTTAGCCATGCTACCAGCTAAATAAGCCCCAAAAGCGGCATCTGAAGGAACATCGCGAACTGGACGGCTATTAAAAAAAGCCTCTATCTGAGCTTCCTGAATTTCCTCTGGCGTCAGAACATCAGTTTCTTTTTGTATCTTCTGAGGAAGTGAAAAGTAAACACAGGCTGATAAGAAAATGCTAATCAACCCCCATAAAAAAAACGTTCTTTTTTTCATCTTTTTGAACACTTTTATATTTTAGACTCGCAAATTAGTTAAATTTCAGTTAGAGTATAAAAGAAAATAAATAGAAAATATAGTGTTTTTCATTATGAAGACTAAAAAAGATATCTTAGAATGGTATTTAGAAGCTGGTGTTACAGAAACAATCGGCCTTTTACCTTTGAATCGTTTTAATCTTCCACAAGAACAAGTTCTTCTAAAAAAAGAAATTCAAACAGATCCTCCAATTATGACCACTTCTGCGCCACCGCCTGATAATCTGCTGAGTGACGCACTCAATCGTTCCTCAAAAGCCTTAAATGAAGAAGAATTGAAAAAATTACTTAATAGCTTTGAAGGATGTAGTTTGAAAAAAACAGCTAAAAATACTATCTTTGGCGAAGGAGTATCTCATCCGGAAGTCTTGTTCGTCGGAGAAGCACCCGGAGCCGATGAAGATCGGACCGGTCGTCCTTTCGTCGGGGTGAGCGGAAAATTATTAGATAAAATGATGTCTGCTGTTGGTCTGTCCAGAGAAAAAAACAGCTATATTACAAATATTATTCCCTGGCGTCCTCCCGGAAACAGAAGTCCCTCTACAGCAGAAGTTTCTTTATGTTTACCCTTTATACAAAGGCACATTGAACTTTTGGCTCCTAAAATCCTCGTCTTCGTAGGAGGTGTTGCTTTTAACGCATTACTCAGTCGTCCAGAAACAATTACTCGAGCGCGCGGAAATTGGTATAGCTATCAAACAACCGGATTAGCTGCTCCCATTCCCGCCATTGCTATCTTTCATCCTGCTTTTTTGTTAAGAAGCCCAGGGCAAAAGAAATTAGCTTGGAGAGATATGCTAACAATTGCAGAAAAATTAAATGAACTAAAGAAATAGTTCTATTTTAAAATCACTTCTTTTGTATGTTTTGTTTGTTTGAATTGGATAAAAAATACTCAATTAAGTATGGAATTTAATTGCCTCATAAATATAATCTTTGACTTAACTTTTTACGGTAAAATTTCTATTTTAGCATTAAAACTATTTTTATATGCCGACAAATATTCTAATCCTATTTCTACCTGTCCTAGCTCTATCAAATTTTTATCAATAGAATCACCATGATTTTTATAAAAAAAACCCCAATTTCCCCAAGGAACATAAATAAACATTTTGCCAGCAGAGGCTATCATACCATGAGGTACACCATGCAATAAAAGAGGTTTAGAAAAGTAAGAGATTTTTTCTTTTCCCGCATAATCAACGAACTCAAAATTTGCCAGAAGCATTTTCAAAAATTGTTCTACGGCTAAGTTATCTGACATTCGTACAATAACTTCTTTCTGATTATCTAATGTCAGCTTAATTCTCGTTAGATGTTTATCCTGCATGTCTTTCCCATAAGATAATGAGCTAAAAAAAACAAAAATAATTAATAAAACTCCTATTTTTTTCATCAAATTATTCTTCGTAAATAGGTTTATAATTCTCGACATTTACTTCCTTAATTAAATTAATTGTTGTCATCGCATTAGCTAATCCAATATAAGGAATAGCTTGAATCATAGCGATAAGAAGTGTTTCTTTATCGTTTCCAGCCTTTATAGCTCCAACGATATGTGCGCTTAATTGTTTTTCGGCTCCTAAGGTTGTTAAAATAACCAACGATAATAACTCTCTTTTTTTAATATTCAGTCCCTTACGAGTATAGAAATCACCAAAACAAAAAGTAGTTAATGTATCCGGAACAACATTGTTATAATTTTGAGGAAGACTAGACATTGCCTTTTTAACTTCATCACCATATAGTTGCATTTGAATTGTATGCCCTCGTTCATATCTATTTTCCTCCGTCGTCGTCGAAGCATTTTCAAGTGGTAGTTTAATCCCCCTTTCTTTAGCCACCTCATTAAAAACACCAATCGCATTTAACGTTCTAGGAAACCCTATAAAGGGAGCACATTGATAAATTGCTTCTCGTATTTCAAGAGGAGTATTGCCAACGTTCAAAGCTGCATTTATATGAGCTTTCAGTTGAGGTAATGTTTGCATCGTTGTTAAAGCAACAATCGTTATTATTTCTCTGTCTTTAGCATTTAAGTCACCAGTATAAAAAACCTCTCCGAAAATATTTCTTTGCAAAATTTCCATAAACTCTGGATCTGTTAAATCAACTGTTCGTTCTGTTTGAAATAATTCTTTATACGTTATGTCAGCTTTTTCTGCTCGTGTCATTATTTTCTCCTCCGCCCGTATTTGATATGGAAAAAGCAATAATCCTACTAAAAAAATTAAAATAAATTTTCTCATCTATTCCCCATAAACTTAACTGTTTATATCAACTTAACTGATTTTATTTATTATGCTTAATATGTTATAAAAGTCTAATATTATTTTTACAACATTATAAATGAGATAAAATTAAAATAATTAAAAAAATCTGTTAACACAAAAAAACGCTTAAATAAGGACTTAAAAAAATATCCTTTTTCCAAACCATTTTTATAATCCTCAGGTCCTACATAAACATCATCCATTAAAGGATCTTGAATACTAAAGAGAAAAACCTTTTTAGCAATATTTTATACGCTGGATAAATCATTAAGCCAGGAATAAAAAGCCAGCTTCTTTTGAATCTTAAGAAATAAAAAAAGGAGTATCATATACACTCCTGTTAAAATTGGTGGAGATAAGGAGGATCGAACTCCTGACCTACGCATTGCGAACGCGTCGCTCTCCCAGCTGAGCTATATCCCCACGCTACAGCGCGTTATTTTGACTGATTTTTTTTGATTTGTCAACTTTATTTTAAAGAAATAATCCCTACCACATCTAAAAGAAAGCTAGGTTATAACTGTTGGAGCTGTCATCCCCGTAAAAGCAGAAATTCCTGCTATATCACCTGCAATTTTAATTAAATCTTTCAAAGCTTTTTGAGTATCCTGACTTTGTTTAGATACATCAGACTCATATTTTTCAATATAAACACGAAGCGTTGCTCCTTGTGTCCCCGTCCCGGATAAACGATAGATAATTCTTGAATTGTCTTTTAAAAAAACTCGTATTCCCTGATCCAAAGTCATCTCTCGAGTAATAGGATCCGTATAAGCAAAATCATCCGCCCAAGTAATTTCATAATCTGACAATTGCATACCCGGTAAAGAAGCTAACCGACGTTTTAAATTGTCCATAAGACCCTTAGCTCGTTCAGTCTCTATCCCTTCATAATCATGTCTGGTATAAAAATGTCGCCCATATGTTCTCCAATGTTCTCGGACAACTTCTTCTATAGATTTCCCTGTTTTAGCTAAAATATTCAGCCAATATAAAATCGACCATAGACCATCCTTTTCACGGATATGAGAAGAACCTGCTCCGAAACTTTCTTCTCCACACAAGGTGATTTTACCAGCATCTAATAACGAACCAAAAAACTTCCATCCTGTTGGTGTTTCATAATGAGCAAAACCCTTTTTATCCGCTACTGTATCTAATGCTCGACTAGTCGCCATAGACCGAGCAACACCTCTAAGTCCCTGTTTATACCCTTTCACAAGCTCATAATTAGCAGCTAAAATAGCAATACTGTCACTAGGATTGACAAAAAAGGAGGAGCCCAAAACCATATTTCTATCTCCGTCTCCATCTGAAGCCGCTCCCATATCCGGTGCATCCGGAGCATACATAATATCTACTAATTCTTTGGCATAAGTTAAATTCGGATCTGGGTGTAAACCTCCAAAATCTTCTTTTGGCTCTCCATGAACAACTGTTCCCGTAAAAGCCCCAAGACGTTCTTCAAAAATCTCCTTTGCATAGGGGCCTGTAACAGCATTTAATGCATCATACCGCAGTTTAAAACCCTTCTGAAATAAAGAACGAATAGCTTCAAAATCAAAAAGAATTTCCATTAAATCCGCATAATCTGAAACAGGATTGATAACAGTTATTTTTGTATCACCGAAAAATTGAACTCCTTCATAAGACAAATCTATATCTGACATCTGAGCTATTTTATAAAATGTCAATTTTTTAGTTTGTTCAAAAATTGCATTCGTTACACTTTCTGGCGCTGGCCCACCATTAGCCGTATTAAACTTAATACCAAAATCTCCTTTTATTCCGCCAGGATTATGACTGGCAGATAAAATAATACCTCCATCCGCTTGAAATTTCCGTATCTCAACAGATACGGCAGGTGTCGAAAAAAGACCATTTTGACCTATTTTAATTTCCTGAGCTTCATTAGCTATTGCCATTTTCAAAATAATTTGTAAAGCCTCTTTATTATAAAAACGACCATCTCCACCTAAAACCAGCGTCTTACCTTTAACATTTATTGTATTAAAGATTGCCTGAATAAAATTTTCCAAGTAATTGGGCGTTTCCATAAAAATTTTTGTTTTCTTACGCAATCCTGAAGTTCCCGGTTTTTGATCTTCAAAAGCTGTAGTTGGTACTAATTTTATATCCATTGTTTTCTCCTTTTCTTTGTTTGTATCATAAGGAAAATGAAAAGGCAAAACTTTTATCAATTCTAAAATGGCTTATGCTCGTCTTAACTAACGATACAATCTAAAATGATTTCTTTTATAAAAACAAAAAAAGTGCCTGAAACAACAGACACTTTTTTAAAATTCACTATCACAAACTAAAAAATCCGACCTATACCATAATATCTGAAACCGG
Source organism: uncultured Alphaproteobacteria bacterium (assembly GCA_944392795.1). GTDB lineage: Bacteria > Pseudomonadota > Alphaproteobacteria > CAAHEQ01 > UBA3637 > CALXXX01. The sequence continues at coordinate 26,823 of CALXXX010000014.1, forward strand.
CAGCCTTTACATCTCGCGGTTCAAATAAATTTCTCAGATCAATTAAACAATCTCCTTTCATTAAAGATTTTGCTTTATCTAAGTCTAATTCTTTAATTTCTTCCCATTCTGTCAAAACGACAGCAACATCTGCATCCTTTAAAGCGCCATACATATCTTCAGTCCAAGTGGCGAAATCAGCGCCAAAATGCTTTTCGGCTTCTTTTAAACCTTGAGGATCATAGACTGTTAAATCTGCACCTTCTTCTTTCAAAACTGGCAAAATTGTCAAACTCGGTGCATCGCGCATATCATCGGTGTTCGCTTTAAATGTGACGCCTAAAACAGCTATTTTTTTCCCTTTGATATTTCCCTCGCAAATATCTAAAATTCTTCGCCCCATATTCTTTTTACGAGTATCATTAACTAAAACTGTTGTTTCAATTAAATTAACTGGTCGTTCATATGAGCGTGCAGTTTTTAATAAAGCCAATGTATCCTTTGGAAAACAAGAACCACCATATCCTGGTCCAGGATTTAAAAACTTACTTCCGATACGGCTATCTAAGCCTATTCCTTTTGCGACATCTTTAACATCTGCATGACACTTTTCACACAAATCAGCAATTTCATTAATATAAGTAATTTTCATGGCTAAAAATGCATTAGCTGCATACTTAATCAACTCAGCCGTTTCACGTGTCGTTACAATCATCGGATAGCCTTGATCAGTTAAAGGAGCATATAATTTCATCATAACTTCTTTTGCTCTATCGTTTTCCACGCCAATAGCTATTCTATCAGGATGTGAAAAATCGCCAATAGCAGACCCCTCTCTTAAGAATTCCGGGTTAGAAACAACATCAAAATCTGCTGCAGGATTCGTTTTCTCTATAATCCCTTGCACTTCCCTTGCCGTTCCGACAGGAACCGTTGATTTATCGACAACAACAGTGTATCGTTTCATGGCTCGCCCAATTTCCTGGGCAGCAGCATATACATAAGATAAATCCGCATGACCATTATCTTTGCGCGCAGGCGTTCCGACAGCAATAAAGACAGCATCTGCATCTGTCATAGCCTCGGCAAGATCCGTAGAAAAAGAAAGTCGTCCAGCCTTTACATTCTTTTCGATTAAAGCATCTAATCCTGGTTCATAAATAGGTAAAACACCATTTTTTAGACCTTCTATTTTTTCCTGATTTTTATCCACACACACAACAGCATGCCCAAAATCAGAAAAACATGTCCCGGTAACCAGACCAACATAGCCAGTTCCGACCATCACAACTTTCATATAAAACCCCCTTCTTTATTATGCTTTTTACAAGACAGAGTGGGCTAAAGCTCGCACTTCTTGCCTTGCCGCTATATTAGACATAGACAGCGGCATATGCAAGCCATTTTCTCGCAAATCCATCATTGTTAGTCCTTTTAAGAATAATTCACGGAAAATAACACGTTCTGTAATTCCTCCAGCAACCTTGAAATGAACACGTTCAGAAAGCCCACCCAAAAGTTCATCAATCGTTTGCCGATTCTTGTTCTTAAACGGAGACAATCTATTCCGTGTTACAATCCAATTTAAAGGACCTTTTTTCATCAAATTACGTTTTTGTCGAACAGACCATACACGTTCAGCATAATGACTGGGACCCTTAATACGCATTGTTTCTCCGTCTACTAATCCTAATACATCCAAGTCCAACAAGCTATCATTTATGGGCGTCAAAAGTGTATCTGCCTGAAATAAAGCCTCAAGTGTTAAAGCTGTATCTGCTCCCGGCGTATCCAAAACAATCACATCATAGTCATTGCCTAACCGTTCCAGTTGAGACCGTAAAAACAAAATTTCATTTGAAACATTTTGAATACGAATATGATCAGGCATCGGTAAAGTTACGCCATTTTTCTGAGCAAAACTTTTACGATTTTCCAAATAGCGAGATAAAGTCCCTTGACGACCATCTAGGTCTAATGTTGCTACTTTTTTTCCTTCACGCAACCATGTGACAATTAAATGCATGGCTAAAGTTGACTTTCCTGTTCCACCTTTTTCGTTTCCTAAAACAACCACTTTTGCTTTCATTTCTGTAATCCTTAATTATCGACAAAAAATACAAATAAAAATACTCTTTTTTTTTATTTTGTCAAGTTTTAAATCTGCGATCTTTGCAGCTCTTAAATTTAGCCGAAAAACATTTTGGATAAAAAGTGAAAATGCCTCTATTTCTTTCCTTTTTATAAGCAAATTGTTTTCCCTAAAAAAGTCCTTGCCATTCCTTATAATCCGTGCTAGGAATCATCTGTTTTAGAAAGTAGCTATTCCTAAACACAGCCGCTTTTAAGATGAAACGCCGTGTTAGGAAGTGCTTTTTAGTTTAATAGTATGAAAGGATAATGTATCCATGACAAAATGGGTTTATACATTTGGCGACGGTCAAGCTGAAGGCCGTGCTGATATGAGAAATTTGCTGGGTGGTAAAGGCGCTAACCTTGCCGAAATGTCCAGCATTGGTGTGCCAGTTCCTCCAGGATTTACAATTACAACGGAAGTCTGCACTTATTATTATGAAAACAATCATACATATCCGGCAGAATTGAAAGAACAAGTTAATGCTGCGATTAAACAAATGGAAGACAAAATGGGTATGAAATTCGGAGATGAAGAAAATCCATTGCTCGTTTCCGTTCGTTCAGGTGCTAGAGTCTCCATGCCTGGTATGATGGACACTGTTTTAAACTTAGGTTTGAACGATAAAACTGTTGAAGGTCTTGCAAAACGCAGTAATAATCCAAAATTCGCTTATGACAGCTATCGCCGTTTCATTCAAATGTACGGTGATGTTGTGATGGGCGTTCACTCTGAAAACTTTGAACATGTTTTGGACCGTGTCCGCGATGAAAATGGTTATAAATTTGACAACCAAATGACTGTTGAACAATTAAAAGATGTCATTACCGAGTTTAAAAAGATCTGTGAAGATGCTGGCAAGCCTTTGCCTCAAGATCCTCAAGAGCAACTGTGGGGCGGTATTGGCGCCGTGTTCGGTTCTTGGATGATTGAACGTGCTGTGATTTACCGCAAACTCAACAACATCCCAAGCAACTGGGGTACTGCTGTCAATGTTCAATCCATGGTGTTCGGAAACTCCGGTGATAACTCTGCAACAGGTGTTTGCTTCTCTCGCGACCCGGCAACCGGTGAAAATTATTTCTATGGAGAATATTTGAAAAACGCTCAAGGCGAAGACGTTGTGGCTGGTATTCGGACACCTCAACCAATGACAAAATTGGTTAAAGAACGCTCCGGCACAGATATGCCTTGCATGGAAGAAGAATTTCCTGAACTTTATAAACAATTGTCCGATATTCGTGCAAAGTTAGAAGCACATTATAAAGACATGCAAGATATGGAATTCACAATCCAAGACGGCAAATTATGGATGCTCCAAACTCGTAACGGAAAACGTACAGGAACTGCTGCATTGCGTATCGCCGTTGAAATGGTTCGTGAAGGTCTCATTGATAAAAGAACAGCTATCTTACGTGTAGATGCTAACCAAGTTGATCAATTGTTGCATCCAATGTTCGACAAAAACGCTAAAAAAGAAGTCATTGCTCGCGGCTTACCTGCTTCTCCAGGTGCGGCAGTCGGTCAAATCGTTTTCTCGGCTGCTGATGCTGAAGCTTGGGCTTCTCAAGGTAAAAAGGTCGTTTTGGTTCGTATTGAAACATCTCCGGAAGATATCGCCGGTATGCATGCTGCGCAAGGTATTTTAACAGCTCGTGGCGGTATGACATCACACGCTGCCGTTGTTGCTCGCGGAATGGGTAAACCATGTGTTTCCGGTGTTCCAGAATTACGTATTGACTACCCAGGCAAGTTCTTAAAAGTAGGCGACTTGGTCATGAAAGAAGGCGACATGATTTCTATTGACGGTTCAACCGGCGAAGTCATGAAAGGTGCTTTACCTTTAGTTCTGCCAGAAATGGCCGGCAACTTCGGTGAGTTCATGGGATGGGTTGATGAAATTCGTAATTTAAAAGTGCGTGCAAATGCCGAAACACCAAAGGATGCTGAAACAGCTCGGAAATTTGGTGCTCAAGGTATTGGCTTATGCCGAACAGAACACATGTTCTTCGATCCAAGCCGTATCAATCACATGCGTGAAATGATTTTGGCGAAAAATGAAGAAGATCGTCGAAAAGCTTTGGCAAAATTATTGCCTTATCAACGTCAAGATTTCGTCGAATTATTCAAAATTATGGAAGGTTTACCTGTAACAATTCGTTTGTTAGATCCTCCATTGCATGAATTCTTGCCACACAAACGTGAAGAACAAGTTGAGATTGCTCAAGAAATGGGTGTGACTGTTGAAGAAATCGCTGCTCGCACAGCTCAACTGCATGAAGCAAACCCAATGTTGGGATTACGTGGATGCCGCTTAGCTGTTGTATTCCCGGAAATTTGTGAAATGCAAACACGTGCCATTATTGAAGCAGCTTTGGAAGTTTCAGCCATGGGAATGAAAGTCATCCCAGAAATTGAAGTTCCTTTAATTTCTTCTAAGAAAGAATTGGAAATCTGCAAAAAAATTATCGATGAAACTGCAGAAAAAGTCTTTGCTGAAAAAGGCAAAAAAGTTGAATATTTCGTCGGAACAATGATTGAGTTGCCTCGTGCTGCTCTCTTAGCTGATGAAATTGCCGAAATTGCAGACTTCTTTGAATTCGGCACAAACGATTTAACCCAAACAACTTTGGGAATGAGCCGTGATGACGCTGGTTCTTTCTTACCATCTTACGTCTCTAAAGGCATTTATGAACGTGATCCGTTCCAATCTTTAGATACAACAGGTGTTGGAAAGTTAGTTGCTATGGCGTGTGAAGCTGGTCGTAAAACAAATAAAGAGCTTTACCTCAGCATTTGTGGTGAACATGGTGGTGATCCAGCCTCCATTGAGTATTTAAATGCATACTTAGATGGTGTTTCTTGCTCACCGTATCGTGTTCCTATTGCTCGTTTGGCTGCAGCTCAAGCTGCTGTTAAGCAAGCGAAATAAGTCCAGTTTAACTGAACGTTTAAAAGTCCCCTGCTCTCAAAGCAGGGGATTTTTTGATCATCTATTTTTAACGCTAGACAAGATTTCTTTTGTCTGATAATCTGTAATCGTTGACATACGTTGTATGCAACAAGGGCGTAGAAAACCCTTTCCAAAACAAGTCGTTAAAGCATAACGACTTTAAATAAGTATGCCGATGTTCTGCCTTATATGGGCGGATGTCGGCGAATAAGGCTTTGGCTGAATAAACCGAGCCGTCTTTGTTTTGGAACGGTTTTCTAACATCCGCCCACCTTATCGGTGGGTTTTGTTATAACAAACAGAGGATTTTAGAAAATGAAAAAAATATTATTATCTTTGATCGGAACGTCTTTCCTGATTAGTTGCACTCATTTAACATATAGAGAACAAGAAAATTTAGCTATTTTAAGAAATAACGGCATAACAATAGATAAAGCTGGATATTATGAAGCTCCTAACTCTCCTTTAGCCGCTGGTCTCCTTAACATTTTACCGGGATTTGGTAATTTTTATTTAGCTATGGGAGAGGGAGCTGATTCTAATCATTATGTTTTTGGTTTTATCAATCTTTTACTATGGCCTATTTCACCTCTTTGGGCCGTTCCAGAAGGTGTTATTGATGCTCAGACTATTAATAAAAGAGAAATGATTTATTTTTATAAATCAGATCCTTATGGAAAAAACGAATTAAGACAAAAAGAAATTATACTTAAGTGATTTACTATAACGCAACATATGATTTTCAAAATTGGGAGCCAGAAAAAGAAATCGATTTTTGGCAAAAACAAATTTTTGTTCGAAATTTTCTGATTCTTTATATTTTGTATTATCAATAGCCCTCCACTTTTTAGCAGTTGGAGGGCTCCTCTTTAAAAGCTTCTAATAAAAAACTTGAAAAATGTTCAAAATTTTTATATTATCTCTATAAAAAAAGGAGAAAGAGATGATAAATACACATAAATTCTTACCATTAACAGCGGCCGGACTAATGGTCTTTTCAGCTCTTGCTGACGACGCACAAAAACAGACGGAAATGAACTCAAAATCAACGTCTCAACAACAAAGAATTATCACAACTCATGTCATCTATATTAACAACACTCGTGAAAAAGATACTTTCGTTCAAGATGCTTTCACTGACTTAAAAACATTCTCTAATGCTATTGATAGTTTTGCTGGAAGTCAAAATTCTATGACAAAAGAACAAGCCGAACGTTCTGCCTTTGATAAATACACCGCTGATTTTAGTTTAAAAGAATGGATGGCAACAAGTTATCTAATCGCCAGTAAAACAACACAAATTGCCAATGATTTATCCAAAGCAGCTATGGCATCTGAGACTGAAAAACCTTTTTTCCAATATAAAGCCTTATTAAAACCACTCTCTGCTCAAACGCTACATTTACCTAAAGAAATGGCTGCTTACAAGTTAACCCCGCTAGAAGAAGCTCGTGTTCGTGTTGCTTTTTGTGCCGGAATAAATCAACTTAACCGTTATGCCATGAAACAACCTGTTGCAAATTTACCAACCATTTATGTAAATGCGGCTAAAGAATGGACAAACTATTATATAACTCTACGTAATCAACAGGCAAAACAAATTCAACCTATGTTGCGTGATATCATTCAATATCAATATTAAAAAAAGTCCCTCATAAGAGGGACTTTTTACATTAATTCAGAGAAATCATTTATGAAAGTTTCTTCTTTACTGTTGCTCGGAACTATTGCTCTTTTATCAGGATGTCAAATAGAAAAAACAACCTCTCCTTCCTCTTCTTTCCCGCTTGAGCCAGAAACATTGTCTCAATCGATTAATGACTGGTTTCCTATTCCTAATGGGCAAGATAAAGTACTCTCATCTGTTGAAGAATTTCTGCTTTATAAAAGTTTAGCTCATTTATCTCAACAAATGGAAAAGCAAATTTCCTCCATTATCCAAAAAAATCCACGGAAAAAAGACTGTTTAACCAAAAAAGTTATTTCTCTTTTACCTCCTGCACATCTCAATAGAGTATCTCTTCTTCCTTATCAAACACAAGATATCCAAAATAAATTGGCTTTACCAAAAGAGCGTATTCTTACTGTATCTGAAATTTATGAAACATTTCAAGCTCTTATGGCTGCAGATATTCAAGATAAAACTTTAAAAGAAAGCTTAATTTACTATAAGGAAATGCAACTTCTTTTTGAAAAAGCATCCCAAAAAATACTCTCTCACTCAAGCAGAAACACAAATAATAAACGTTTAATCTCTTTTACAGCTCACTTAGAAAAAGTCAAAAATTAACAGTAAACAAAAAAAGCCCCATTAAATGGGGCTTTTATATGATATTTTATTTCTAAATTCGGCCAGCTTCTTTTGCTTTCAGCTCATATTTTGCAGCTTCAGCATAAGGTCCTTCTTCTTCAATCTTTGTTCCGACATTGCGTAAATCGAAGAAACGCAATAATGGAACTGCGATATATAAAGAAGAATAAGTTCCAATAATAATACCTAAGAACAAACAGACAGAGAACCCAAATAAAGTCTCTCCACCCATTAACATTAAAACGATTAACATCAGCATTGTTGTCACAGAAGTTAACAATGTTCTGGATAAAGTATCATTTAAGCTTTTGTTGAGCAATTCAGGTATCGGCATTTTACGATATAGTTTCAAATTTTCACGAATACGGTCAAAGTTAACCACTTTATCATTTGTTACATAACCAGCCATAGATAGTAGACCGGCAACAACCGTCATATTAAAATCAAGCCCGACAACCGAGAAAAAACCAATGGTTATAATTAAATCGTGTGCCAAAGCAATCAAACAAGCCATAGCAAACTGCCACTCGAAACGGAACCAAATATAAATGGCAATTGCTAATAAAGCAAAGACGGAAGCCCAAAAGCTTTTACGCAAAAGTTCTGCTCCAACTTTCGGACCAACAACTTCAATTCGACGATATTCAATCCCTTGTCCTAAAGTTTCTTTAATTTGAGCAATAACTTGTGCTTGTTGAGTTTTATCTGAAGTATCTACTAACACATGCAGTAACATTTCATTACCGGAAGTTCCGATTGATTGCAAACTTGTCTCACCCAAATTTAACTTACCAACCTTATCACGCATCTCTGCCATATTTATTTGCTCTTCGGATTGGACTTCAACTAAAATACCGCCCAAAAAATCAATCCCATAATCTAATCCCTTTGTATATAAAGCCACAAAAGAACCAATAATCAACAATAAAGACGCGATAAAAGCATATTTACTTTGTTTAATAAAATTGAATTGTTTGGTTGGTTTAAAATTTGTTTTTAACATTTCAGCCACCTTTATAATTTAATTGTTTTTGGTTTTTTAATTGTATACCAAATCATAATCAAGAATTTTGTAATCATAATTGCCGTAAACAGAGAAGTAAACACACCAACTCCCAATGTCACAGCAAATCCTTTAACCGGACCAGAGCCCATAAAGAACAAGACTGCCGCTGCAAAGAATGTTGTAATTTGACTATCAATAATCGCAGAAAAAGCATTCTCAAAACCAGCATTGATAACTTGCAATGGAGAGCGTCCTAAGGCAACTTCATCTCTCATTCTGGCATAAATCAAGACATTCGAGTCAACAGCCATACCGATTGTTAACGCAATACCGGCCAACCCTGGTAAAGTCAATGTTGCTCCCAAAGCACTTAATATAGAAACAATTAAAAACACGTTCACCAATAAAGCGACATTTGCAAACATACCAAACCAACCATAGACAATTAACATAAAGGCAAAAACAAGAACAGTGCCGATTAAACAAGCATAAGCACCAGCCTTAATAGAATCCTCACCCAGTCCTGCTCCGACAACTCGCTCTTCTATGACTTCCAAAGGAGCCGGTAAAGCACCTGAACGTAATAAAAGAGCTAAATCACTGGCAGATTGAACCGTGAAATTACCTGTAATCACACCTCTGCCCCCTGTAATCGGAGAATTAATAACTGGCGCTGAAATTATCTTTCCATCTAACACGATTGCCAAACGACGACCAACATTTTCACTGGTAGCCTTCCCAAATTTTTGAGCGCCCAAAGACTTGAATGAAAAAGCAACAACAGCTTCACCAGCTTCACCATAATCAGCCTTAGCCGTATCTAATTGTTCACCACCAACAATCACGGCTCTTTTTAAAACTAAATACCCAGTCTCATCACCGCTCATCAGCATAGAATCAGGCGGAATTTTCCCGCGACGAGCATCCATTACACTTGTCTCTTCGTCAACCAAGTGAAAAGCCATCTTAGCTGTTTTTCCTAAAATTGCTTTTACTTGCCCTGGATCTTGAACACCCGGCAACTGTAATACGATCCGATCTGCTCCTTGACGTTGTATAGAGGGTTCCTTTGTTCCCAACTCATCGATACGACGACGAACAATCTCTATAGACTGTGTAACAGCCTCTGTTTTCATTTTATTCAGAGCTTCTTCTGAAAATTGAACTTGCATCTCATTGCCGTCAACTTTAAAAGTTAGTCCTTCCTCCAACTTACTAATAGTTCCTTGAACATTCATAAGCTCTGTCGTATCCAATACCTTTAACTTCATCACGCCATCTTCGACGCCCAAACCTGAAAATTTAATTCGGCTTTCACGCAACGAAGAGCGTGTCCCATCGGCTAAGGAATTTAATCGCTCATTAACAAGATCGCCTATTTTTATTTCAAGCAACAAATGAGAGCCACCTTGCAAATCTAATCCGAGGGGCATTGGACGCCACCATTCCTGCATAGATTTTGGTACTTTTTCTTGATAAATATCACTCGGAATAAAATTCGGAATACAGAAAAAAACTCCAAGCAAAGAGATGACAATTACTGTCCATGCACGCCATTTCGGATAACCAAACATTCTTACTTTCCTTTACTTCTTTTTAGGTTGAGATTTTTCGTCCAAAATATCCATTTCGGAAACAACTTGAGAAATATACCCACGAAGTACTTTTACTTCAACTCCGTCAGCAATTTTAACAATTAACTCACGATCATTCAGCACTTTGGAGACAGTTCCTTCTATACCGCCAACGATAACTGTTGCACCTTTTTCAATATCATTTAACATTTTTTCATGTGCTTTCATCCGCTTTTGCTGAGGACGAATGAGAAAAATATAAAAAATCACAAAAATAATAGCAAGCTGCAGAAGTACACGCATACCATTTCCTTCGCTTACCGCAGGAGCTGTTGCCGCAGCGACTTCCTGAGCTATGGCTGAATTGATAAACATGATTTTAAAAACCTCTTAATCTTTTATTAACCAAATCTTTTTCACTATACGCACTTTTAAAAAAAATGCAAAGAAATTTTAAAGATTTTTTCTGCTTAAATTCCCAATGCCATTTTTAATTCATCACTGATACGGTCTAAGGTCCAAGGAGGATCCCAAACCAAACGCACATCAACAATCCCAACCCCTTCTACCTGAGAAACAGCATACGCCACCATTCCCGGCATTTCTCCGGCAATAGGACAGGTCGGAGCTGTTAAAGTCATCTCAATAGAAACATTTCCTTCTTCTGAAATATCTATTTTATAAATCAAGCCAAGCTCCCAAACATTCAACATCAGTTCTGGATCCTGAACTTGCTTTAAACCTTCTATGACCATTTCCCGTGTAGCAACAGAACTCCCCTTCGGGAGAGGCTTTCCCATTCGAGCATGTAAATCTGTCAACTGTGCATCTAATTCTTCCGTCATAGTAAAATCGCCTTTGATTTTTCCAAAGCTTTAATAAAAGCTGTAATATCCTCTAAATCGTTATAAAGCCCGATAGAAGCCCGAATACTAGATGAAACACCGTATTTTTCTGTCACAGGTTCAGCGCAATGATGCCCCACACGAACGGCAACACCCTGTTTATCCAACAACATCGCTACATCTTGTGGATGTAATCCTTCAATATTAAAAGAAACAAGGCTTTTTTTCAAAGACATATCTCCTAAAGGCTTTACCCCCTTAATTGACCAAAGGCCATCTTTTAAAGCATTCATAATCTTTTCTTCATGCTTTTCAATTTCCTCAATATCTGCTTTTTCCAAATAACGCAATGCTTCCGCAAAACCAATCGCTTCGATAATTGCTGGAGTTCCGGCCTCAAATCGGGCTGGCGTTTCCGCAAAAGTGCTTTTTTCAAAAGTGACTGTCTTAACCATGTCCCCTCCACCTTGCCAAGGTTGTAAAGTATTCATAAGCTCTGCTTTTGCATATAAAAAGCCAATACCGGTCGGTCCATAAAGCTTATGACCAGAAGCTGCATAAAAATCACAGCCAATCTCAGATACATCAACCTTTTCATGAACAATGCCTTGACAACCATCAATCAATACCAAAGCTCCGGCCTCATGAGCTAATCTCGTAACCTCTTTAATCGGAAAAAGTGTCCCCAACACATTTGACATGTGAGTTATGCCAACTAATTTCGTTTTATCTGATAATTTAGACTTAAAATCATCAATATTTAAAGTTCCTTCTTCTGTCACTTCTGCGAACTTAACAATAATGCCCTTTTCAGAAGCTAATAATTGCCAAGGAACTAAGTTTGAATGATGTTCCGCTTCAGTTAATAAAACCTCATCCCCCTCTTTAAGCGTACGGCCATAAGTTTGGGCTATAAGATTTAATCCTTCTGTTGCGCCGCGAACAAAAATAATATCTTTTTCTCGCGCTCCGATAAAATGCGCAACGGTTTTACGAGCATCTTCATAAGCAATCGTAGACATTTCTGATAAATAATATGCGCCTCGATGAACATTCGCATAATATGTCCTTGCCATTTTTTCCATTGCGTTTAAAACAACATCCGGCTTTTGAGCTGACGCCGCACTATCTAAAAAAATCAAAGGATTACCATAAATTTTTTCATTAAAAATCGGAAAATCTTTCTTATTCATGTGCGTCCATCCAATCTTCAATAAGCGATATTTTATCATCCGGCGTTATTTCGGATAAAAAACCTTTAATTAACATTTTTTGAGCTTCTGCTTGTGGAATGCCTCTTGTTCTTAAATAGAACAACTGTTCTTCATTCAAAGCACCTATAGCTGATCCATGAGAACATTTAACATCATCCGCATAAATTTCTAATTCCGGAGTACATTTCACAGTCGCCTTATCAGACAATAAAATAGCCTGATGATTTTGACTGCCTTCACATTTTTGACTGTCAAAAGGAATGCGAATGACTCCATCAAATTGGGCTTGACCCGTCTCGACCAATACACCTTTGATGATTTGACTGGAAAAAGTTTCAGAATGTGTATGTCGGATATCTGTCATAATCACATTATCTGTCTCGGCTGCGGAAAGATAAACAATTTTAAGATCACAGGATGCGTTTTTCCCTTGTAATTCCACCTGAATATCAGCTTTTTGACCTCGCATTAAGAAAAAAGCCTCATAACGCGCATTCTCTTCAACCCTAACAACAAAAGAGCCTGATATATCTATAGCCTCATGCCGTGTCAACCGACCAGTTGCCACCTGCAAATGAGTTCCTTTATTGATATCTATTTTATCGATAGCTGGCATATCCCTTCTCTTCCAATCGGAGAGCCAATGTTTTATCTCCTGTTTCAACAATGTGACCATCTATCATAATATGGATAACATCCGGCTCGATTAACTCTAATAAACGTTGATAATGTGTAATCAACAAAAATGAACGGTGTGCTTCACGCATAATATTGACGCCTTGTGAAACAACCTTTAAAGCATCAATATCCAAGCCCGAATCCATTTCATCTAAGATACAAAAATCCGGCTCTAAAAAACCCATTTGTAGTGTTTCTAAACGTTTTTTTTCACCACCGGAAAAACCAACATTAACCGGACGCTTTAACATCTCGTCTGTTACACCAAGTGCTTGTGCACGCACTTTCAAACGCTTAATAAAATGAACAGCATCTAACGGCTTCTCTCCGAAATATTTCATTTTTGATGCAAGTGCTTGCTTCAAAAATGTTGCATAAGATACGCCTGGAATTTCAACAGGATATTGAAACGCCAAAAAAACGCCTTCATTTGCACGCTCGTCCGGTGTCATCTTTAACAAATCTTTTCCTTTAAATTGAATGCTGCCGGATGTAATTTTATATGCAGGATTTCCCGCAATTACATTAGACAATGTGCTTTTCCCGGAACCATTAGGCCCCATAATTGCATGCACGCTTCCAGCCTCTATCGTTAAGGAAAAATCTTTTAAAATTTCCTTTTCTCCCACGCTAGCGCATAAATTTTTAATTTCTAATAATGCCATTTTAATCCTCTAATTGAGCTTTTCTTCCTTTTTCCAACAGCTTGTCCATTATCCAATACTTCCTTCTAAACTAATCCCTATCAATCTTCCGGCCTCAATTGCAAACTCCATTGGCAAATGTTGCATGACTTCTTTACAAAAACCATTGACGATTAAAGAAACAGCCTCTTCTGAACTCAGTCCGCGACTCATACAATAGAATAACTGCTCCTCACTGATCTTAGATGTTGTCGCTTCATGCTCAATCTGAGCACTTAGATTACCGCTTTCCATAACAGGAATTGTATGCGCCCCACATTTGTCTCCAATAAGTAGACTATCACATCTGGAAAAATTTCGACCACCTTGAGCTTTCTTCCCCATTTTTACAAGCCCTCGATAAGTTTGATTAGAATGACCCGCTGAAATCCCCTTAGAAACTATAGTAGAACGTGTATTACGTCCCAAATGTATCATCTTTGTACCAGTGTCGGCTTGTTGATAATTATTTGTTAAAGCCACCGAATAAAATTCACCAATAGAATCATCTCCAGCCAAAACACAAGACGGATATTTCCATGTAATAGCAGAACCCGTTTCCACTTGTGTCCACGACAATTTCGCTCGATTGTGGCATAGGCCTCTTTTCGTCACAAAGTTATAAATACCCCCTTTTCCCTCTTTATCTCCAGGATACCAGTTTTGAACTGTGGAATACTTAACCTCTGCATCATCCAATACGACAATTTCAACCACGGCTGCATGAAGTTGATTCTCATCCCTTTGAGGAGCTGTACACCCTTCCAAATAACTAACGTAAGCTCCTTCCTCACAGACAATTAAAGTCCGTTCAAATTGACCAGCATTTCGAGCGTTAATTCTAAAATAGCTCGATAACTCCATTGGACTCCTTACACCCTTGGGAATAAAAACAAAAGAACCATCAGAAAATACAGCACTATTCAAACAAGCAAAAAAATTATCTGTATAAGGAACAACTGAACCTAAATATTTTTTCACCAATTCCGGATGTTCTCGCACCGCCTCAGACATAGAACAAAAAATAATCCCCTGCTCTGCCAATCGAGCTCGATAAGTTGTCGCGACCGAAACGCTATCAAAAACCGCATCTACAGCCACAACACCTGCTAACATTTTTTGCTCTTGCAAAGGAATCCCTAGTTTCTCATAAGTTTCTAAAATTTTCGGATCAACTTCATCTAAGCTCTTTGGGCCTTCCTTTTGTCGAGGCGCCGCATAATAATATAAGTCTTGATAATCTATGGGAGAGTAAGAAACCTTTGCCCAATGAGGTTCTTTCATCGTCAACCAATGCTTATACGCCTTTAAACGAAAATCCAACAACCAATCTGGCTCGTTTTTCTTATTTGAAATAAAACGAATCACATTTTCATTAAGCCCTTTCGGAGCCGTTTCTGCAGACACGTCTGTTGTAAAACCATATTTATAGGTATCTTGTGTTATTTTTTCTAAACGTGAAATGGTCTCTTTTTTGCTCATCGCAGCCTCTTTTGTGACAAATAAAGTGAACTAAAAATAAAAAAATGTCAATATTTTCCGATTTTGGTTGCGAATTATTTTTTTATCCGTTAGTCTAAAAGTAGTTTCATTTATTTTTAAAGAGGATAAGTAAAGTCGATGACCTGCACTGAACCATGGATCTTAGCAACAGCTTTTGCAACGGCTACATGCCTTTTTATCTTTCTGTACGCACAGCTCAGAATCCGCCATGCTCGCATTTGTCAAAATTTGAAAAGTGCCAGCGAATCTTTTGCAAAACAAACAAAAGAACTAGAAGAACTTAAAAAATCTAAGAATGATCTAATCGATGATTTCTCGCCTGAAACAACACGTAGTATTATTGTTGCTTTTAATCAAGATGGCGTTATTACCTATTTAAATGATTATGCTGAAGAATTTTTTGGTTTTACAAAAGAAGAATTGCTCGGTAAGCATGTAATTGGAACTATTGCTCCAGAACCTAAAAGAAAAAATCCAAACCAACCGACACTAATTGAAAAAATTCTGCTAAACCCTCAGCTTTATGTCGACGTTGAAACACGAAATATTCGTAAAAATGGAGAACAAGCTTGGATTTCTTGGACAAATCGTGTCGTGTATGATGAAAATAACAAACCCGTTGAAATTCGTTCCGTAGGATTTGATATTACTCGCCGAAAACAACTAGAAGAAAAACTGAAATATTTAACATCAATTGATCCACTAACCGGCGTTTTAAACAGAACCGCTTTCTTAGAAGCTGGAGATAAAGAAATTAAAAGAGCTTCTCGCTACAATCGCCAGCTATCTCTATTAGTCTTAAAATTAGACCATTTCCGTATCCTCGGGCAAGAATTCGGCTATAGTTTTGGGGATGAAGCTTTACAAAAAACAGTTCAAATTTGTAAAAACTCTATTCGTGATTCTGATTACCTGGGACGTATTGGGGATGTTGAATTTGCCATTTTACTACCAGAAACACCTCTGGAAAATGTGAAGTTCTTGGAAGAACGGCTCCGCTTAAAAATTCAAGAGCAAAACCTGAAGACTGAAATAGGCAACGCATTTATTACGACAGCTTTTGGCAGTGCCGGACGACAAGATGAAAAAGACTCTATTGATGCAATGCTGGTGCGTGCAAATCAAGAATTAAAAGAAAATGCACAAAAAGCAAAATAAAGGAAGAAAAAATGTCAGATAAACTTATTGTTCTATCAAATTCGTTTTTAGAAATCGGAATTGCTCCGGAATGCGGCGGCTCTGTTGCATATTTTAGAACAAAAGGAGAAAAATTATTCGATATTTTGCGACCAGCCTCTTCAACTGCTATTCAAAAACGCGACCCCAATGGAATGGCTATGTTTCCAATGTTACCTTACACTCATCGTATCAAAGACGGAAAGTTCACTTATTGGGGAATTACACGGCTTGTTGCTCCAAATCAAGTCGGCGTTCCAGATCCTATTCACGGAGATGGGTGGAAAACAAAGTGGGCAATAGAAAAAGCATCTGACACAGAAGTTATACTGTTTATGTCACACAACAAAGAACAAAAAGGATATCCTTTTTCTTACACAGCTCAACTCATATATCGGCTCAAAGAAAAAACATTATCTGTTGAAATTAAATTAACTAACACTGCTGTATTACCTATGCCTTGTGGTATAGGACTACACCCTTATTTTCCAAAAACGCCCAACGTTACGTTAACATTTAATAGCAAAAATGTATGGTATCATGAAAATGATCCGATAGATAGACCTTATCATACGCCCGAAGAATGGTCATTTCAAAAACCAAAAGAATTAAAAGATGCAACATTTGATACATGTTTTGGCGGCTTTGATGGAACAGCTCGCATCGAATGGCCTAAGTTTGGAATGGGAGTAGAAATGAAGGCGGATGAAAAATTCGGTCATATTGTTTTATATACGCCTTATCATAAAAATTTCTTTTGTTTAGAACCAACAACTATGGCTAACAATGCTTTTAATTTAGCTTCAGAAGGCATCATCGGAACAGGAATTCAAAGCATCGGGCAAAATGAAACACTTGCAGGGGAAATGAGCTTTACAGTTTTGGGAATTTAGAAAATATGCAAAAGACTTTTACAAAAATCATTGCGACTTTAGGGCCTGCAACAGCTTCTAAAGAAAATATTTTTACTTTAGTTAAAGCAGGCACAAACCTGTTCCGCTTAAATTTCAGCCATGGTACGGTTGAAGATCACAAGTGTAATATGTCTTACATTAGGGAAGCTGAAGAAAAGTTTGGCTTTCCGATTGGAGTTATATGCGATATGCAAGGTCCAAAGCTCCGCATAGGAACTTTTAAAAAAGATAGTGTCCTTCTTCAGAATGGTTCTCTTTTTCGGTTGGATATGAACTCAGAACCAGGAGATGAGACACGTGTTAATTTACCTCATAAAGAAATTTATCAAGCTGTAGATAAAGGCGATTATCTGTTATTAAATGATGGTAATATTCGCTTACGCGTCTTGGAAAAAGGATTAGACTTTTTAAATACGGAAGTAGTTGTTGGTGGAACTCTTTCAGCACATAAAGGTGTTAATGTTCCCGGTGTTTCTTTACCAATTTCTGCTCTTACAGAAAAAGATTTATCAAACTTAGAAGCTGCTTTAAATATGGGAGCTGATTGGATTGCTTTATCTTTTGTTCAACGTGTTGAAGATATTTTAATGGCTCGTGAAAAGATAAACGGTCGTGCTTGGATTATCACAAAAATCGAAAAACCTGCGGCTCTTTCAGATTTAAAAGGGATTGTGGCGGCTTCTGATGCCGTTATGGTCGCCCGCGGAGATTTAGGTGTCGAATCTCCTCTGGAAAAATTACCGTCTTTACAAAAGAATATCGTTGCTGAATGTCGTCTACAAGGAAAGCCGGTTATCATTGCTACGCAAATGCTGGAAAGCATGATTAAGAATCCAACACCGACTCGAGCAGAAGTTTCTGATATTGCTACAGCTGTGTATGATGGCGTTGATTGTGTCATGTTGTCGGGAGAAACTGCCGTTGGAGCTTATCCAGAGTTAGCCGTTTCCATTATGCGAAAAATTATCTTAAATACGGAACAAGATGAATTATATAAGAAACTAATGGAAGTTATTCCTCTTCCAAATGATCATGAAATAGCAACTGCTATTACTTCTGCCATTGATCCCATGATTAAAGTCTTAAGAAATCCAACTTGTGTCGCCGCTTATTCCATGTCTGGAGCAACAACTCTTCGAGTAGCAAGAGAACGTCCTCCTGTTCCCATCCTAAACATGACATATGATCAATCTGTTATGCGTAGAATGACTTTGGTTTGGGGGGTTTACTCTATTCAAACTGAACAAGTTAAGCTATTAACCGAGGTAACACCTATCGCTGAAAATGCTGCAAAAGAATTAGGATTTGCAAGACCTGGAGATGATATGATTTTAACGGCTGGTATTCCTTTTGCGGAAAAAGGAAATACAAATATTATTCATGTCTTTAAAGTCAAGTAATTTTCTATTTACAAATTTCTTGCCTTAACAGAATAAATTTATTATCTTGAAAGCATCAGGAAAAGGAGAGTTAAGATGTTACATTTAAGATTTTCATCTTCTTTTATTTTGCGAGGAGTTAAAGAAGGGCCAGAGCGAGGTCGAACTTTAATAGAGATGTTAGCTGTTTTGGTGATAATAGGGATTATGGTGATTGCAGGTTTAACGGGTTTATCGTTAGCGATGCGCAAGGTCAAAGTTGAGAACAACATCAAGGATATGAATCTTGTAGCTGTTGATATTTTTTCAGAGCCTGTTAATTTTTCCAGGACGAACATTGGACAAGGGATTGTTTTTCGAGGGATGAGCGGATCCAAGCAAACGGCCACGAAAACGGCTGAAGATATGTTTTCCGTCAGTATGACAAATTTAGAGACTTCTGTCTGTGAAGATATGT
>CALXXX010000015.1 GCA_944392795.1 uncultured Alphaproteobacteria bacterium
ACCTCGTCGCGTGTGTAAAATGATTTTGCGTTTAGAGCCGACGGACATAGATGAGATCCGGATAGGAAGGGATAAAGCGGTGTATAAACGAGGGTTATGGGATTTATGTGAGACACATGTTGATGAAGTGACAGATACAGTATTGATGAGTTTTTATTTTGAGAAGGCCTGTGAGACGAATGGGGACTGTAGTGCTTGCCAAGAATGTTATCAGGGTCGTTGTAAAGCGAACTATGGATTGCCGGGATGCGGAGAACCTGTAGAATGTAATGGAGATGGTGATTGTCCGGATGGTTTATGTTGTCGTGATGGTTCTTGTACGACGAATTGCGGTATAGAAACATGTGATCCACCTTGTGATGAGTGTCACAGATGTGATGAGAGTTTACGTCAATGTATCAAGAATACTTGTTCTATAGAGAGTTGTCCTGAGGGGCAAGAAGCGAGTGGCTATGATAAGTGTGGATGTATAGAAGGCTGTATAGAGAAGTGTCCAGATTTGAAGTGTAATGAGGAGTGTGAGGTCCCGAACTATGAGACCTGTAGTTGTGATGCAAAAAAATGTGAGATAGAATGTATCGAAGGTGAAGTTCCTACAGGAGTTGATGAATGTGGGTGTCCGATTGAATGTACTAAAGCGTGTGAACCACCATGTGGATTATGTCAAGATTGTGTTGGAGGGATTTGCCAAAATGTAGCAGATTATGAATGTTGTATAAACCCTAACAGTTGCGCATGTAACCCCTTGAACCCGTGTTGTGATTTAACTGGTGCAGAGTTAAAGTGTTGTGAAGATCCAACGAACAGCTGTTGTATTAGTCCAGAAGATCCTTGCTGTGAAGATTCAGAAGATATCTGTTGTGGTTTAACAGGTAAAGCTAAAGAGTGTTGTGAGAATTTTGATCCAGAGACATGTATTGAATGTTCTGCTGAACAACCATGTCCAGATGGTGTTTGTTCCGGTGGATATTGTGTACGTTGTCCAGATGGTATACAATCTAGTTTTGTTTGTTGTGCTTTAAGCGGAAAGTGGACAGGTTCCATTACAGGAGAAGGGTATTGTTGCACGAAGGGAGCGGATGAAAATGAGGAATGTTGCACGGCAGAAAAAGGTGTTTGGTGTGGCTCTCGGTGTTGTTTAAACGGAGAGTCGTGTCAAAATGGGGTTTGTTGTTCAACGCCGGTGATTACCAGTTGTTCTAATTTATGTACTTATTTAGGAGTTAATGCAAGTGGATGTTCTACCTGCCTTCCTAAAGTTTGTCCTGCAGGGGAAACATGTGATCCTCAAGACGGCTTATGTAAAAGAATATGTGGAACAGGACAAATAAGCTGTAACTCTGGAAATACAAGTTGGTGCTGCCCTGAAGGTAATACTTGTGGTTCTACAACAGGTCAGTGTTGCTTGAATGGGGTTTGTTGTGAAAGTTGGCAAAAGGCTTATATTTCTGAAGGTAAAACTGTGTGCTGTACAGATGATCCTAATAAAGATCCTTATCATCTTTGTTGTAAAGAAGAAGGAGAAACTCTTCAGAATCAGGCTCTTAATCAGGCATCAGATTTTGATTACATTTGTTGTAATGGAACGATGTTCATGGATGCTTCTTATGTTGGTGGTTATACATGTTGCCCAAAAGGACATACACTTAAAACTTTTGTTTTTGAACCATTAGGTCCCCAAACTGTTGGCGTTTGTTGTGCTCCTGGGCAAAAACCAATTGCTGTAGATACTGGCGGTTATGGAATAACTTATTACTGTGGTTAATGTGCATTTAGTTTACATAAGGCTTTGTATTTTATCTACTTAATTTATTTTTAAGTAAAATGATAAATTACTTTTTAAGTTTCTCTTTTAAATCTGGGCTTTTATAACAAATCTTTTTTGACTTCTTTCAGAGCTTAATTGACATGTCCCGGAGATGTCCCTTAACCACAGGAGCACCCTCCGGAGCAAACCATCACTTCAACAAGATTCCCATTACAACCATTTTTCGCATAAGCCTTTAATAAACGAATATTCGCCGGCGTCAAACCCTTAATCATACATAACTCGTTTTAGTTAATAAATAAAAGAAGCTTAGATAATATTAAAATTAAGCAACGTAAATCTCAGGTACCTTGCGCAGTGGAACTTGATAGTTGCGAACAACCTCTTCTTTTTCTGGTCGAACTTCAAGCATTTCAACAAAGGCAGATTTTAATAAATCCTCATGAACTGTGGGATTGATATAATCTAGCAAAATACATTCTTTCGGGGTGCGCAAAAAAAGTGCATTATCTCGCCCGTCATATTGCAAATAAGAATCATAAGCATCTTCATTTCTGGCTTGAATGAGAATTAAAAAGATTCCTTCTTTAGTCGGCTGAATATAGTATTTTCGTTCTTGAAGCATATTCATGTGAGCCTCCTATTTTTCTGTTGCTCTTTTGGAAATAAGGATGGATAACGAGGCTGTTTCTTGTTGATTCTTTCCTCCACAACTCAACATAGGACCAGCAGCGTGATATTGAGGATGAGTTTGAAGCCACTTATCAAGAGCATTAAAAGCTGTTTTTTGAGTAAAATTGGAAGTTATTTCTGATGCTTTTATATGAGCAGCTTTTTGAAAAAAAGCCTGTTCAGTTATTTTTTCTGATGTTTTTTGGTGTAATACTTCTTTTAAAGGCATTTTTTCCTCCTTCTTACAGTATATCATAAATAAGGATTAATTCAATATAATAAAAGGAGCCTTGTGGCTCCTTTTTTAGTCGATAAGCTCGTAAAAATGCCGTTTACCAATTTTAATCTTTATTCCTTTTTTTAAGTTTTCTATTTTAAAGTAAGGATCGGTTATTTTATCTCCATTAAGACTGACGGCACCGCTTTCAATCAAACGTCTAAGTGCAGATTTACTCTCATTTGGCTGTAAGGCAGAAACAACATTCAACAATCCGATATTTTGGGTCGATAAGGATAGTTTAGATAAGCTGATGGGTTCAAAAGCTTTTATATCAAATCCTTTTTGTTGAACTTGTTGATAAAAGAAAGCTTCTGCTGCTTGGGCAGCTTCTTCGCTATGGTATTGGCGAACAATATCAAAGGCAACTTTCTTTTTTAATTCCATAGGATTGACTGTCCCATTTTTATAGTCTGCAATCATATTCGCTTTTTCTTCTGGCGTAAAATCTGTTGTCAATTCTATCCATTCAGGCAGTAAATCATCAGGAATAGACATTGTTTTACCATACATATCATTAGCTGTATCCGTTAATCCTATGTAGTTTCCTTTTGATTTGCTCATTTTCATAACACCATCTAATCCTCGTAGAAGTGGCATGGAAATGACAGTTTGACCGACTTCTTTTTGTCCAAAAGCTTCTTGGAGCGTTTTTCCGACTAAACAGTTAAATAATTGATCTCGACCTCCAAACTCAATATCACAATTCATCGCGACTGAATCATAGCCTTGAACCATAGGATAGACTAATTCATGTAAAGAGATAGGGATGTTATTTTCAAATCGATTTGCAAAATCTTCGCGTTGCATCATTTGAGCCAAAGTTGCTTTTCCTAAGAGCTTGATAACATCCGCGAATGTCATTTTGTTGAGCCAAGCACCATTGAATAGAATTTTGACATTTTTTTTTGTATCAATAACTTTATCCATTTGTTCAATGTATGTTTGAGCGTTTTTTTGAACTTCCTCAGCCGTTAAAGGAGGACGTGTTGTATTTCTTCCGGTCGGATCACCGATGCAGGCAGTGAAATCACCGACCAATAAATGGATTTCATGTCCTGCTTCTTGAAAGTCTCTTAATTTTTTGAAAGCGACAGCATGTCCTAAGTGTAAATCAGGGGCTGTCGGATCCATACCGAATTTGATAATCAGAGGGCGTTTTTCCTTTTCGGCTAGTTTTAACTTTTCTTCTAATCCATTTGCAGGTACAATTGTTTCAATACCATGTTTTAATTTTTTTAATGTTTTTGCGTCCATTATTTTTATCCTTTTGGTTAATCTTTTCTTTTTTTTATCAGATTTTATTTTAAAAAGCTAGTTTTTTTGGAAGAGAACTTCACGAACTTTTTGAACAAGTTGAGTTAAGCTAAAAGGTTTTGCCAAGAAGGAGAACATTTTTGAATCATCTTTTCCATGGCGAGCGAAGTCTTCCGAATATCCACTCATCAGTATTACCCGTAAAGACGGGTATCGTTCTTTGGCAAGTTGAGCCAGTGTTTCACCATCCATTCCTGGCATCATCATATCTGTTAATAATAAGTCAGGTTCTGAGCCTTTTTCAATTTCTTTTAAAGCTTCATCAGCATTAGAGAATTCCAAAACAGTGAAACCTTTATTTTTTAAAACACGTGCACTAAACGCTCTGACAGCATCTTCATCTTCAACTAACATAATCGTTCCTGTTTGAGGAGATGTAATAGGAGTAGACTGTTCTTTTTTTTCTGTCTGAGGAGGTGCATCAAAACGGGGTAAATAAAGAGTGAATGTTGTTCCGATACCTACTTCACTTTCTACTTGAATATAGCCGTCTGTTTGAGTAATGATACCGTAAACAGTTGATAAACCAAGTCCTGTTCCTGAACCGGCAATGCCCTCTTTTGTTGAAAAGAAAGGTTCAAAGATTCTGGGTAAATTTTCTTTTTGAATGCCGCAGCCGGTGTCTGTTACGGAGATCACGACATATTGACCGGGGATCATCATATCATTCCCGATACTACGTGCTTTCTTTATATTTTCCGTGTGTCCTTTGATAGTTAAGCGACCACCGGAAGGCATCGCATCTCGAGCGTTGACGGCAAGATTTAAAAAAACTTGCGTTAACTGATTGGGGTCAACTTTGACAAATCCCAAATCGTTGGTATGTTCAAAGATAAGTTCAATTTGAGGACCAATACTACGACGTAAAAGGGCAGATAATTCTGAAAAAGCGTCAGAAATATCGATCAATTGGGGCTTTAACGGTTGTTTTCTTGAAAAAGCCAATAACTGACCAACTAAACCAGAAGCTCGGTTTGCATTATGTTTGATTTGCATAATATCTGCAAAAGAGGGATCTCCCATTCCATGCTTTTGAAGTAGTAAATCTGAAAAACCGATAATAGCTGTTAACAGATTGTTGAAATCATGGGCCACTCCGCCTGCTAACTGTCCCATGGCTTGCATTTTTTGAGCATGAGCCATTTGCATTTCCATATTTTTGTGTTCATTTAGATCTGTTAAATAAAAAAGAAAAGAAGTCATTTCTTTGCTTTTTCGGGATACTTGTGTTTCCACTGGTGAGATATAAGCCATAACAGTTTTCTT
Source organism: uncultured Alphaproteobacteria bacterium (assembly GCA_944392795.1). Classification (GTDB taxonomy): domain Bacteria; phylum Pseudomonadota; class Alphaproteobacteria; order CAAHEQ01; family UBA3637; genus CALXXX01. The sequence continues at coordinate 5,301 of CALXXX010000015.1, forward strand.
TTCTCCATCGGGCAGAAGGAATGATAACTCACATTTTTCAAATTTCTGCGCATGCATCATTAGTTTTGATAATTTAAGAGGAAGCGTTTCTTTCGTTTCATTATCTAATAGGTGTAAAAGTGAAGTTTCTTTCAAAGTTGTAATGTTGAGATTCAATAAATGTAAAAAAGCGGGATTAGCTTCTAAAAATGTAAAATCCATGGCATCCATTCGAAAAATTCCAAGTGGAGCTTTTTCAAAGAATAAACCACTTTCATTTTTTTTCCGAACTTTAGGAAAATAATCGCTTGCAATGACGATTCCTTCAAATAAAGTTTCTCCGTTTTGTTCAAAGCTTGTCTGAGAAATAAAAGTTAATAAAGGCTTTCCTTTGGAACGTTTTAAGTAAGCTTCTATTATCCAACTTTCTTCTGTCGGCAATTCTGTTTTTAAAAATTGTTTGAACGGTTGATTTAAAATTTCTTCTTTGCTCTGAGAAATCCAATTACATAAACATTCGTTAATGTAACGGAGACAGCCGTTCGTATCGGTTATATAAAAGCCAATAGGTAAACTATCTAAAGAATCTTGCAATGCTCGTTGCTCAGTTTGCAGCCATGTTTGAAACTGAAAAGTATCAGAAATATTACGTGCCGTTAAAAGAGTTGCTTTGGGAAGACTTTTAAGTGCCACTTCCCAAGTCGCTTGAGGTGTTTCGAGTTGAACAGAGACAGGATAATGATTTAAATAAGCATGTTTTAACTTTTCCAATCTTTCCGGTTGAGGTGTTTCTTTTAAAAAGAGAAAAGGATCTGAAGCAACAGTAAATAAGGCAGCTCCTTTTTTATTTTGAGCTGTGACTTTGTTTTTGTAAGTACGAATCTGTCTTGCGTCAGATTCAGCTTCCAGAAGGGTATTTAGTGCTTTATTTTTTTTGTTTAACATCAGCTTTTCTCTTTTTCCAGCTCTTTATGTTAGCAAAGAAGATTAAAAGAATCGAGTTTTTTTTCCTGAAGAATACAAGCGTAAAGAGAAAATCAGTTTTTTTCCCTTTTAAAACAAATACTTTTAAAAAGTAAATTTTTTATTTGAATATAAAAAGCAGAAAACCGTCATTTTTAAAAATTGTTTATTTATTTTTTAATAAATAACAATGATTTATTTGAAATTAACTTTTTTTTTGAAAACTTTTCCAAGAAAAGAAAAGTTTAAAAAAGATTAACAAAAAAATCTTATTTTTTTAATGAGTTATATAAAATTTAAATTTTTTTTATTTTTTCTAAAAAAAACTATTGACCATATTAAAGAACAGGGGCTATGTTGACTCTTACAACAAAAGTAAAAAACTATATCTTGTATTTTAAAAGGGTGTGAGGATACTAAATGTTGGAAGTTGTAGAGCAAAAAGAAAAAAAAGAACCGGAATTTACACAAATCGACTTGGGGCCATTAAAAAACGTGATTACGCGTGAAGGACAATCCGTCTCTTTTGATGCTTCTAAGATTGAAAAAGCAATTGAAAAAGCAGGTTTTGCAACCGGTGAGTTTGGTATAGAAGAAGCTTGGTTGTTGGCAGGACAAGTTGTGAAAGTTCTGAAGCATCGTTTTGCACATGGTGTTGCTCCGACAATTGAACAAATTCAAGATATTGTTGAACAAGCTTTAATTTCCGCCAATTATTTTAAAACCGCTCGCGCTTATATCGTCTATAGAGAGCAACGCGAACGTAGTCGTCAAGATAAAAAGGCGATTGTAGATGCTATTTCATCAATCAATGAATATGTCGACCGCTCTGATTGGCGTGTCAATGCGAATGCGAATCAAGGATATTCATTAGGTGGTTTAATTCTAAATATTTCTGGAAAAATGATTGCTAATTATTGGTTGAATCATATTTATCCTAAAGAAGTTGGTGAAGCGCATAGAGTCGGCGATTATCATATCCATGATTTAGATATGTTGTCCGGATATTGCGCCGGATGGTCTTTAAGAATGCTTTTACAGGAAGGCTTTAACGGTGTTCCCAATAAGGTTGAATCAAAACCACCAAAACATTTAGATACAGCTTTCGGTCAAATGGTTAACTTTTTAGGAACACTTCAAAATGAATGGGCAGGCGCTCAGGCGTTTAGTTCAGCAGATACTTATTTAGCGCCTTTTATCAGAAAAGATAAGTTAGGCTATGATGAAGTAAAGCAAGAAATGCAGTCTTTCATCTATAATTTGAATGTTCCGTCTCGCTGGGGAACTCAAACTCCTTTTACAAACTTGACATTTGATTGGGTCTGTCCTGAAGACTTGAGAGATAAGCATCCTATTATTGGTGGAGAGGATATGCCTTTTACTTACGGTGACTTACAGGCAGAGATGGATATGATTAACCGTGCTTATATTGAAGTTATGACAGCCGGAGATGCTCATGGTCGTCCGTTTACCTTCCCAATTCCAACTTATAATATTACAAAGGACTTCCCTTGGGACGCGGAAAACACAGATCGCTTGTTCGAAATGACGGCTAAGTATGGGTTGCCATATTTCCAAAACTTCTTAAATTCGAGTTTGTCGCCTAAACAAGTTCGTTCTATGTGCTGCCGCTTGCAGTTGGATTTAACACAGCTTTTAGCAAAAGGAAATGGTTTGTTCGGCTCTGCAGAGCAAACAGGATCTATCGGCGTGGTTACGCTTAATTGCGCACGATTAGGCTACCTTTATAAAGGAAATGAAAAAGCTTTATTTGATCGAATTGATGAGTTGTTGGAGTTAGCTCGGACCAGTTTAGAGATTAAACGGAAAACAATTCAAGATCACATGGATAATGGTTTATTTCCTTTTACAAAGCGTTATTTAGGAACTTTACGAAATCATTTTTCAACGATAGGCGTTAACGGTATAAATGAAATGATTCGTAATTTTACGAATGATGAGCATAATATTGCTGATGAATGGGGAATGCATTTTGCGGTTAAAGTTCTAGATTATATTCGTTCCAAGATGTTGAAGTTCCAAGAAGAAACAGGTCATATGTATAATTTAGAGGCTACTCCCGCGGAAGGAACAACTTATCGATTTGCTAAGGAAGATCAGAAACGCTATCCGGATATTATCCAGGCCGGTGTTCCTGAAGCTCCGTATTATACAAATTCTTCTCAGTTGCCATCCAGCTTTACGGATGATCCATATGAGGCTCTGAATTTACAGGATGAGTTGCAAACCAAATATACGGGAGGAACGGTTTTGCATCTTTACATGAGTGAACGTATTTCTAATTCGACAGCATGTAAAACTTTTGTTAAACGCGTGCTTGAGAATTATCATTTGCCGTATCTGACAATTACACCTGTGTTTTCAATTTGTCCGAAACATGGTTATTTGGCAGGCGAGCATAAGTTCTGTCCTATTTGTGACGAGGAAAAAATAGCTGAGAAGCAAAGGAAACTTTCTTCTGCTTCTTAATAAACAACCCAAAAAAAGGAGATCAAAAATGAATGCAAATGTTGAAATTTTGTTATCTGATGAAGAACGTCAACCAGTTGAATGCTGGACGCGTGTAATGGGGTATTTTCGTCCTGTAAGCCACTTTAACAAGGGTAAAAAAAGCGAGTATGCGGAACGTGTATGGTTTAAGGAAAGTAAAGCTTTTGCTGAACAATCTGTTTGCCATTGTGTCGCTTCTAAATAAGATTGTTTTAAAATGAATATCGGCGGACTACTTCCTTTTACGATGATTGATTTTCCGGGGAAGTTGTCTGCCGTTGTTTTTTGTCAAGGATGTGTTTTAAGATGTCCGTATTGTCATAATCCTGAATTACAGACTGTCGGAGCTCAAACAGATGTTCGTTGGGATGATGTTATTCAGTTATTGAAAAGTCGTCAGAAATTATTGGATGGAGTTGTTTTTAGCGGAGGAGAACCTTTAGTCCAGGATGACTTAAAGAAAGCTTTAGAACAAGTAAAGGAACTTGGTTTTCAAACAGCTCTTCATACCTCCGGAGCTTTAGTCGATCGTTTGAAAGAGGTCTTGCCTTTAGTCGATTGGATAGGATTGGATGTCAAAGCTCCTTTTGCTCATTATGCAAAAGCAAGTGGGACAAAATCTGAGGCGGCTATCGGTTCTAAAACTGAGCAGGCGTTAGATTTAATTTTGAATGCGGGGATTCCTTTTGAAGCTCGAACAACAACAGATCCTCGTGTTTTAACAAAAGCTGATGTAAAAGCATTAGCTTTAACTTTATCTCAAAAGGGAGTTAAGCATTATGCTCTTCAGGAATACCGCCCTTTAGAAAATGGGAAGCTCCCAGAGCCATCTCCGGCTGAAATTACCTCTTTTTATACCGATAAAGTTTTTTTAGATGAGTTAAAAGAATTATTTGATGATTTTATCGTTCGTCGCGCTTAAATCGGTCGGGCAAGCTGCTTAATAATTTTTGAAAAGCGTCAAGATCTTTTTGATAATCTTCTTCGGAATAAGTTTCTTTTTGACGTTTGATTTTCTTTTCTTTTTCTAAAAGTAGTTTTTCTTTTTGAAGTTGTTGTCGTATGGGTTTAAGATCTTTTTCAACGCCTTGGCGCAATAGTTCATTATATTCGGTTAGGGCTTTTTTTTCTGTTTGAATAACTTTCAGTTCTTGTTTGATTTTCGGTTTGAATTCTATGGCTACCTTTTGATAAACTTCACGTTTAAAGGGGATAACCAATTCAACAGCTTGGCTAAGCGGAATCCATTTAAAATCTCTCAGCTCTATATCTGAGCGATGAGCGATATCTTCTTTTATGTTATTTCCCAAGTATCTAAAAAGAAACCATTTTTGCCGTTGTCCCTTCCATTTTTGACGCTTTTCAAGAGGAACATATTCCGGAAAATCATAGCTTAGCCAATCTTTTGCTTCTGCAATCAGATAGACATCTTTAACGCCTGTTTCTTCAAAAAGTTCCCGTTTAGCTGCTTCTAATGGTGTTTCTCCAGGATCAATTCCTCCTTGAGGCATTTGATAAATGAAAAGATCATTTTCGTTCTTTCGACGTCCGACCAGGACATTTCCTTCTTCATTCATTAGAACAATTCCGGCATTGAGACGATATTCTTTACTCAGAGACATTTATTTGTTCCTCCTCTAAAAGAGAACCCATAGGGACAAATTGAATCGCTTCGTCTTGATTTTGAGCAATCCAGTTTGCTATTTCGTCAAAAACAATAGGTAAAGGAGAAAATACTAAAATTGCTTTTCCTTTATCTTTGGCAATTGCTATCGCTTCATTAAAGAAAACATGTAATGCTTCTGGATATAAATTATTTACGATACTGAGATCTATTGTAAAAGCTTGTTTTGAAGAGAAATTAAAAGATGTTGTTCCTACATATATTAAACCTTTGGAGAGAATTTCATTTTGAATCAACTGTTGAAAAAAAGGAGTCGCTTCTAGTTGAGAAAGTCTGGGGGATAGAAAACCGATAAACGGGATATCCTTATCAAAAATATTTTTGAGAACATCTATATTTTCTTTATCTGAGGCAAACGTATAAAAGGCATTATTACCGGGATCGTGTTTTGGAAAATTTTTTGTTTCAATGGGAATGTTTAACATGGTTTCAAACCCTTCTTGTCTTGCGGCTTTGATTTTTTCTTTTAAATCAGGAGCATAAGTAGAAAAAGACAAAGTGACGTTTTCAGGCAGGGTTGCCATAGCTTTATTAAGAACTTCTTCATCAATTCCTAAATTAGAAATGATCAGTGCAATCTTAGATTTTCCAGGTTGAATAGAAAAAGGTTTTCTATAAAGAAACGTTGCTTTTGTCTCTTGAGACAGAGGTCGAGCTAAGGTCTGTTGTTTAATAGGTGTTTTTGAAAATAAAACAAGAGATTTTTGACTAGGTAATAAATGTGGTAACGGTAAAGAATCGCTTTCAGAAAGAGTTTCTTTTTGAGACGAAGAGTTTAAATGATGAGTATACATAAATGTCGGTAGATTAAAAGATACTTTCGGTATCCACTGTTTTTCATATTGATGTGTGTAAATAAAGAGAAGGCCCAATATATAACAAATCAATAGAAAAACAATGAAAAAGAAAGATTTTTGAATGGTCATTTTTTCTCCTTAGGTTCTTGCTGACGATATATAGAGATAGATTTTAAGATATCTAAAGCTCGATCTAATTGATAATCTGTTTTCTCTTCCGTTTTTTCATCATTTTCTTTTTCATCTGTGTTTTTTTCTGAATGAGTGGTCTCTTTTTGATTTTTTTCACCATTTTTTGAGCCTAAAGCCTTCGGCAAATTAGATTCGCTATAGCCAACGATAATAGGTTCTTCTTTAATCTCAGCTCGAGGAATTAAAACATCGGGCTCAATCCCTTTTGCTTGGATAGAGCGTCCTGAAGGAGTGTAATATCGAGCAGTTGTAATTTTTAAGGCGCCATATCCTGGTATAGGCTTGACACTCTGCACAGAGCCTTTTCCAAAGGAGGGCGTTCCGACTAATACAGCTCTTCTGTGATCTTGCAAGGCTCCTGCGACAATTTCGGAAGCGGAAGCAGAACCTTCATTTATGAGGACAACTAAAGGTAAACCATTCGTTAGATCACCTGGTGTAGCTACTTCTCGTGTTGTTTCTTCCGGATTTTTTGCTCGAGTAGAGACGATTTCTCCTTCTTCTAAGAAAGTATCTGCAACACCAATCGCTTGATCTAATAGTCCACCCGGATTATTGCGTAAGTCAATAATAAAACCGCGGATTTTATCTTTTCCAATTGATGCCGTCATTTCTTTAATGGCTTTTTGAACATTTTGCGTCGTTGTATCACTAAAGGTGATAACACGAATATAACCAATATCTTCGTTTTTAACTTCATACTTAACGGTTTCGATTTTAATAATATCTCGTGTTAATGTCACATCAAAAGGTTCTTGATTTTTCCTTCGAATGGTTAGCTTTACTTTTGTTTTTGGCTTTCCGCGCATTTTCTCGACCGCTTCATTTAAGGTTAATCCGACAATAGCATCGTCGTCAATATGAGTAATAATATCGCCGGGTTGTAATTTAGCCTTAAATGCGGGTGTGTCATCTAATGGAGAAATAATACGTAGCATTCCATTTTCCATGGTTACTTCCATTCCAAGACCACCAAATTCTCCTTTGGTTTGAATCTGCATATCTCGATAAGTGTCATCATCTAAAAAGCTGGAGTGTGGATCTAAAGAGGAAAGCATTCCGTTAATTGCAGCTTCAATTAGTTTTCTATCAGATGTTTCATCTACATATTCTGAACGTGCGGTTTGAAAAGCAGCGCCGAACAATTCTAAAAGAAGATAGGGATCATCTTTGGCCGTTTTCTCGAGAGCCGCTGAAGTTGGTTTTGTTAAGCTCAACATACATAATATTATTAAAGTTAATTTTTTTAACATCTTTCCCTCTTATTTTCTTTTTAAGGCAAACCAATTTTCCGGATTGACTGGTTGTCCATTTTTTCTAAACTCAATATACAACTTTTGAGGTCCCTCTGTCGACATAATTCCGACAGGTTCTCCTGTTAAAACATTTTGACCGACACTGGCATCCAGTCTATTTAAACCTGAAAGAAGACTGTGATAATCATCGCCATGTTCAATAATTAAAAGATTTCCATATCCTTTAAAGGGGCCCGCAAATAAAACAATCCCATCAAACGGAGCAATCACTTGAGCTCCTGCACGAGTTTCCATTGTAATTCCTTTTGTCTTCATGCCGGAAGGTAGAGGTTGATCATAATTTTCGACAATGCGCCCTCGAGCCGGTAAAGGTAAACTTCCACGTGACTTTTCAAAGGCGCCTTTAACATGAGCAATCGTTGGAATATTGAGAATGGGTTTCTGCTTATGAGCTGCTTGTGCTATTTTTTGGATTTTCTCTTGTCTTTTACGTTCTTGATCTAATTTTTGTAGTAAGTCTTGAAGATCTTTAGCCTGTTGTCCTAATTGTTCAGCTTTTTTCTTAGCTTCTAGACTTTCACCCTCAAAATGAGCTTGTAAGATAAATTTTTGTTTAACAAGCATTTCCATTTTATCTTTTTCTTCCTCTAACTGAGACGAAGCAACTTTGACTTGTATAGCTTGTGCTCGAATAGCGGCTTGTAATGTTCCCAGCATGTTTAAATCTTGTTTTAGACGTTCGGCTGTCGCTTGAAGTGGCTTTCTTGCTTCTTTCAGCAATAAAGAGCTGCGAAGATTATCGATAGGATCTCTGGGCTGAAGGAGAGCTGTTTCAGGCGGATTAAGAGCTAATTTTTGTAACCCTGACATAAGCTGAACTAATTGACCTTGTCTAAGATTGAGGCGTTCTTGAACAAGCTTTTGTTGTTCTTGCAGTTCTTGTAAATTTTTTTCCAATCGAGATAATGTATCTTCAAAATCTTGGACATCATTCGCAGCTTTCACCATTTGTCGCTGAACCGAGGAAACTTCCCGAGCAACATCTTTAGCTTTCTTTTGAAGTAAAGCATGATTTTGTTGTTCTTCTTTTATTTTAGCTTGGATTTTTTTCAAATCGCTTTGTGTGGGAGAGGCTAGACAGAGCTCTCCCGATATCAACAGCATTAAAAGAAAGAACACAAAACGCATTTATTTTTTTACCAACAAAGAATGTCCTGTCATTTCTGCGGGTTGTGGTAAGTGCATTAATTGTAATAAAGTAGGTGCAACATCAGCCAAACGTCCCGGGGACAGAGCTTTTACATCATCAGGAGGACAAACTAAAACGGCTTGGACAGGTGTAGCTGTGTGCGCCGTATAAGGTGTATGTGTTTTAGGATCTTCCATTTGTTCAGCGTTTCCATGATCTGCTGTGACAAACATACATCCCCCTACATCATAAATTGCTTTTTCCAAACGAGCTAAGCATTGATCGACTGCTTCAACAGCTTTGACAGCAGCTTCCATGATGCCTGTATGACCGACCATGTCTCCATTAGCATAATTGACAATGATGGTATCAAATTTTTCAGATTTAATTGCTTCTATCAATTTATCAGTCACTTCATAAGCAGACATTTCTGGCTGTAAATCATAGGTAGCTACTTTCGGACTTGGAATTAAAATCCGTTCTTCACCGGGGAACATTTTTTCTTCTCCGCCATTAAAGAAAAAGGTGACATGTGCATATTTTTCTGTTTCTGCTATTCGAAGTTGAGTTTTCCCGGCTTTAGAAACAACTTCACCAAAAATATTTGTTAGTTCCTGAGGAGGGAAAAGAATTTTCATCCATTTTTTATGCTCTTCTGAATATTCTGCCATACCGGCTGCTGCTGCAAAATGTATCACTTTGCTACGTGGAGCTTTCGTGAAGTCAGGATTTAAAAGCATTTCAGTAATTTCACGTGCTCGATCTGAGCGATAATTGACCATTAAAATACCATCGCCATCTTTCATTCCTTGGTAATCTCCGATGACGACAGGAAGCATAAATTCGTCTAATTTTCCGTTTGTATAAGAGGCTTGTATTGCCTCATCGGCAGTCGGATAACGAACGGCATCTGCATTAACAAGCGCATCATAAGCTAATGTTACTCTTTCCCATCTGTTATCACGATCCATTGCGTAATAGCGACCGGAAATCATAGCTATGTTAACATTTTTTAGATCTGCGGTTTGTTTTTCAAAGTCAGCGACGAAACCTCTTCCGGAATTCGGTGGCGTATCTCTTCCATCTAAAAAGGCATCAACAGAAACAGGAACTCCTGCGATGGAAAGGATTTTTGCCAGTGCAATAAAGTGGTTCATATGAGAATGAACACCACCCGGGCTCATTAATCCCATCAGATGGCAGGTTCCTTTTGTTTCTTTAAGTTTTTGAATAAGGTCAAGTAAAACAGGATTTTGATTGATTTCACCGGAAGCTATGGCTTGATCAATACGGGGAAGATCTTGCATAACAACTCGTCCTGCGCCCAAATTAGTGTGGCCGACTTCAGAATTACCCATTTGACCAGCCGGCAGACCGACATCTAAACCTGAAGTTTGTATCATTGTTGTCGGATATTCTTTAATCCAGCGATGCCAAGTCGGCGTGTGACCTGTTTCGATCGCATTAAATTCTTTTTCTTTACGATATCCCCAGCCATCTAAAACACATAGAACTACGGGACGTTTTACTTGTTCAGTCATCTTATTTTTTCCTTTCTTTATTTTGTCTTTTTGAGATGATAGCCTAAATCTATTGAAAAGTGCAATCTTTTTTAAAAAAAAGAAAGAGAAATGGCCTTGCTTTTTACTTAAAAAGCAGATAAATTGCAAAAAGTCGATTATAAAGAGAGTGAAAAGGATTGATTTAAAAGAGAAAATAAGATGTTTATTATGATTTTAATCTGTTTTATGTTCGGATTATGTGTTCCTTTTGTTGCCAGTCGTTTTGGAAAATATTTACCTTCAGATCTTGGAACAGCTTTGGCTCAAATGTGGCATTGCCCTCATTTTCCGCATGGACTGTCCTCAGAGCACTTTTTTTGTTTTCGTAAAATGTGGTTAAAGCTTATCATGGTCAGTTTGCTTTGGGGCTGCTTTTTGGCGAGTGTTTTTGCTTTGATTTATTTTTGTTTCCCGCCGTCATCTTATATTTGGTTGATGTGTTTTTTAATCATTCTGGCGCTTTTAACTGCAATTGATGAGAGATATTTTTTGTTACCTGATGTATTAACAATTCCTTTGTTGTTGCTGGGACTGGCATATAGCTTATGGGGAAATGGCATCCCGATTGATGCCAGTTTGAGTGGAGCGATTTATGGTTATTTATTGCCATCTGTTTCTGTTTTAATCGTATCTCCATTTTTAAAAGATAGCTTTGGTGGTGGAGATGTTAAAATGTTGGCAGCTTTGGGCGCTTGGTTTGGGATGATTCCCTTAAGCATATTGCTGTTGATTTCAGTTATTTCTTTTATTTGTTGGGCTTTTTGGACAAAACAACGGGCAGGAGCTTATGGTCCTCATTTAGCGTTGGCTGCTGTGATTACTTTATTTTTAACACAGATGAGAATATTGACTTTTTTATAAAAAAAAGATTGAAACAGTGTGTTTTTTTCTGTAGCATAAGAAAAAAAGGATAAGACAATGGCTAGAACAAAAAAAACGAATATGGAAACAGCGGATATAAAACAACCGGCAGAAGAAGAGCAATCTGTTGGTCTTATCTTGAAAAATGCCAGGAGTAAGAGAAAAAGGGATCTTCAACGAATTGCTGATAAACTTCGAATTAGGGTTCAGTATCTTGAAGCTCTGGAAAATGGTGATTACAAAGCTTTTCCCGGACAAGTTTACGCCATCGGTTTTTTGAAGTCTTATGCGGACTTTTTGGGCTTGGACGTTGATGCTCTTGTCGAACGTTATAAAAAAGAAACGGCTTTTTTGGAACCGGCTCCTTTGACAATGCCTATTCCGGAAAGACAAATACTTTTGCCACATCCACGCTTAATTCTGGGTGGGTTATTTTTAGTTTTTTTAATCTGGTTGGTATGGTATTTTGCAACTTATCCGGCTCATGAGGATCCTGTTCTGCCACCGATCGTTGAAGAGGAAACTCTTGCTTTAACAGCAGGTGCTCCGAAAAATGAGCTTTCAAAGAAAGAAGCTTTGTCTAGCACTCAAGAGGTGCCGTCAGTTTCTGAAACAATAGAGGAAAAAACAACGGAGCCTGTAAAACCTGCCACGCCTCGAGTTGAAATAGTGGCAACACAAGAGGCTTGGCTTGAAGTCAGTGAAGATGATACAATTATTTTTAGTAAAGTTTTAAAGGCCGGTGAAAAGTATGAAGTTCCATCTGCTTCAACTCAAATGGTTCTGAAAACGGGGAACGCAGGTGGAACAGAAATTTGGGTAGATGGTCAAAAAGTAAAATCTTTAGGACCGGTTGGTGCTGTTCGGTCTAATATTTCATTAGATCCTGAAAAATTAAAGAACCGTTAGCGGTGCGTGATGAATTTATTATTCGGGTAGTTTTCTGCCCGAATATTTTTAGCTATAGAGTGAGGAAACATGAGTTTTGAAATGCGATTAGAAACAATCTTGGAACGCTATGATGAATTGTCGGCTCTGCTATCATCAGAAATGGATGGTGCAGAGATTGTAAAGCTATCCAAAGAGCAAAGTCAGTTAGAGGACATTGTAGAGGTTGGTCGTTTGTGGAAGAAAGCGCAGAAAGATATGCAAGAAGCTGAAGCTTTAATGCACGATTCATCTGCCGATGCAGATATGAAAGCGTTAGCAAGCGAAGAGTATTATGCTTTGAAGGAAAAATTACCTCAATTAGAACAACAAGTAAAAGTGTTGTTGTTGCCAAAAGATGAAGCGGATGCCAAAAATGTAATTTTAGAAGTCAGAGCGGGAACAGGTGGAGAGGAGGCGGCTTTGTTCGCAGCAGATTTATATCGTATGTATGAACGCTATGCTGCTTTTCGAGGATGGAAGTTTGAACCCATGGAGCTGAATGAAACAGGGCTTGGAGGGTATAAAGAAGCAATAGCTCGTATAGCAGGGAATGCTGTTTTTGCAAGTTTGAAATTTGAATCCGGCGTTCATCGTGTTCAACGCGTTCCTGAAACAGAATCATCCGGTCGAGTTCATACATCAGCGGCAACGGTAGCGGTTTTACCAGAGGCGGACGAGGTTGATGTCCACATAGACGAAGAAAAAGATATTAAAATGGATGCGTTTCGTTCTTCAGGCGCTGGTGGACAGCATGTTAACAAAACATCGAGTGCTGTTCGTCTGACACATATTCCGACAGGTATCGTGGTTGAATGTCAAGAAGAACGGTCTCAGTTTAAAAATCGAGATAAAGCGATGGCTCGTCTTCGTGCAAAACTCTACGAAATTCAACGTGAAAAAATTGCTTCGGAAGAATCAGCCAATCGTAAAACACAAGTTGGGTCTGGTGACAGGTCAGAACGTATTCGTACTTATAATTATCCTCAAGGTCGTGTGACAGACCATCGTATTAATTTAACAGTCTATGAGTTGGATCAGGTTATGAACGGTGAGGGCTTGGATAAATTTATTAAAGCTTTAATAGAAGAAGATCAGCTTGAAAAATTGGCTCAGTTCGAAAATGGATAATCGAGAAGAAGAATATAAAGCAGCTCAATTATTAAAAGGGTTCTCTGATACACCACGGTTGGACGCGCGTTTTTTAACAGAAGATGCAAAAGATGAGGCAGAATTAGCTTCTTTTATTCAACGACGTCAACAAGGCGAGCCTGTTTTTAAAATTTTAGGACATAGAGGTTTTTGGTCTTTAGATTTAAAAGTTTCCCATGATACGTTAGATCCTCGCCCGGATTCAGAAACTTTAATCGAAACGATCCTTCGGCTTTTGCCAGATAAAACACAGCCTCTTCACATTTTGGACTTGGGAACGGGAACAGGATGTTTGTTGCTGGCTTTATTAAGTGAATATTCCAACGCAACAGGTGTTGGCATAGATGTTTCTGAAGATGCTTTAAAAATTGCCCAGGAAAATGGGGAAATATGTTCTCGAGCCTCTTTTTTGCAAAAAGATTGGAATAAAGTAGGTTGGACAGATCATTTAGGAACTTTTGATGTTGTTATTTCAAACCCGCCGTATATTCCGACGGAAGAAATTAGCAAACTAGATAAAGAAGTTCGAGAATATGATCCGAGAATTGCGTTAGATGGCGGAATAGATGGGTTAGATGCTTATCGTCGGTTGGTAAAAGACACTCCTGTCTTATTAGAAAAGGGAGGGTTGCTTGTGTTCGAAATTGGAATAGGACAAGAAAAAGTTGTTTTAGAATTAGCAAAAAAGCAGGGCTTTGAATTTGTAATGAGTGTGCCTGATTTAAACAAAATTATACGGTGCTTGGTATTTAAAAAATCTTAATTGGATGAAGTATTTTTTTGAAGCTCTTTTAAAATAAAGACCCTAAGAGCGCTAGATAAATTTGTTGTTCTTTGAGCGTCAATATCTGTAATCAACGCAATTAAAGATATATTTCGATTATATGCTATTTCTTTTAAAGCATTCCAAAATTCTTCTTCTAATGAAACGCTTGTCGCATGTCCTTGAATGACAAGAGAGTGTTTTTTCATTTCCCGTTCCTAAGTGCGTTTAAATCGATGACTTCCGCAGTTTGTTGAGTTTTCGGGACGGTCATTGGAACAGGATCATTTTGTGGCTGGAATTGTAGCGCAAATTGTGCAGAAGGGTCTGCAAAAGCAATTAAAGAAGAAAATGGAATAGTTAAATTCCAAAATTTACCATTGAAACTTAAATCAACAGAAAAACACTTTTCATCAACCCTTAGGTTCTGAAATTGATGTTGTAAAACAATCGTCATTTCATCAGGATAACGTTGTTTAAGAAAATCTGGGATATTGACATTTCGAGCATTGGTTTGAAATGTAATATAAAAATGATTAGGTTGTTCTAATCCATTTTCAGCTGTTTCCGTTAAAATTTGACGCACAACGTTTAGAAAAGTTGTATTGATGATTTTTTGATAATCGATAGCCATTTTTCCTCGCAAATAAAGCGGAGCTTTTCTGTTGCTAGGGAAGCTCCAACCCCACCTTAAGTTCTCATCACCCAAGGGATTTAAGCGTTGCTATGCAGCTTACGCAGCAACAGCAACTGGAGCGAAATTATCATTCGCATTTAACAATTTAGCCCGATAACGGTGGAACAATACCGGATACAAGAAAAAGCCTTTACTACGCGTGTCGAACCTATTTCACCCCCATAAAATGGTGGAGGTGTCGGGTACCGCCCCCGAGTCCACTACGCCTATTTCGCTTTCCGTTTAGCATCATAGCCAATTACTTGGCAAGAAGAGTATAGAAGGAAATAAGCTGAAAATCAAGATAAATTAAGCATCATTCTTTTTGTTTGCAAGAAGAACTATGACATTTGCTAAGGTCTATCGGGAGTTTATATTTTAAGCAATAACGAGAACCTTTTGGTGGCATTTGGTCATTTCGTTTACCTAATTCCTGCTGAAGAGTACTTCGAACACCATCACAACATAACGGGACATAGACGGGCTGACTTAATAAAGGTAGTTGATCCGTTTTTGCTGTATATTTTGGAGGAGTGCTTGAACGTCGAGTAGTCGGTCTTCCTTTTTTACCACATCTGTTTACTTTTACCGGAGATTTTTGTGGAGAAATAGCATTGGGCGCTGCGGACAAAAGAGTTGTCCCACATAAAATGGCTGATAATGCTAACAGGATTTTATTTTTTTTAAAAGAGAAAAGCATTTCTACCTCCCTATTTTACTGAAAACAAAGGAATAATATCATAACCAAAGAAAAAAATCAAGGTTATTTTAAAAGAAATGAGCTTTAGTAAAGCTTGACACTTTTGGGGAAAATTCATACAATAACGCGCCTAAGGAAAGAAAGGAAAATAAAAAATGACTTTACAAAATACACGTTCAACTAATTATCCGGAATGGTATCAAAATGTAATTACTGCCGCGGAAATGGCAGAGCTTTCAGTTTCACCTGGATGTATGGTCATTAAACCATGGGGATATGGGATTTGGGAGCGTATACAACGGTTGTTGGATGATAAAATTAAAGAAACAGGTCATGATAACTGTTATTTTCCTTTATTTATTCCATTGAGCTTTTTTAAGAAAGAAGCAGAACATGTAGAAGGCTTTGCTAAAGAGATGGCTGTCGTCACACACTCTCGTTTGGAAAAGAAAGATGGAGAGCTGGTTCCGAGTGGAGAGTTGGAAGAACCTTTAATTGTTCGTCCGACATCTGAGACAATTATTGCAGATTCTTTTGCAAAATGGGTTAAATCTTACCGTGATTTGCCTGTTATGATTAATCAGTGGGCGAATGTTGTGCGTTGGGAGATGCGTCCGCGTATTTTCTTGAGAACGCGTGAGTTTCTATGGCAAGAGGGACATACGGCTCATGAAACGGTAGAGCAGGCAGAAGAAGAGGCTAAAACGATGTTGAATGTTTATATGGATTTAGCAGAAAATTGTTTAGCGATACCTGTCATTCCTGGTGTTAAACCGCCGCATGAAAAATTTGCCGGGGCTGTTAATACTTATACTTTTGAGCCGATGATGCAAGATGGAAGAGCTTTACAAGCCGGGACTTCACATAACTTAGGAAAAAATTTTGCTAAAGCAGCTAATATTCAATTTCAAAACAAGGAGGGAAAATTAGAATATGCAGCGACAGCGTCTTGGGGTGTATCCACACGTTTAATCGGTGGACTGATTATGTCTCATGCAGATGATGAAGGAATGGTTGTTCCACCAGTTGTTGCACCTCAACAAATTATTATTATTCCTCTTTATAAAGATAAAACGAAAATTGAAGCGGTGAATGAATATGCTGAAAAATTACATGTTGCTTTGAAACAACAAACGGCTTTCGGAGAAAAGATTCGCGTACGTGTCGATAATAGAGCTAAAGAAGCTGTTGATAAGATGTGGGAATGGACACGTAAAGGCGCTCCGATTATTATTGAAGTTGGTCCTCGAGACATGGAAAAACATTCTGTTTTGATGAGAACACGGGTATATATTACAGCCGACAATTGGAAAGAGTTTGTAGATTTTGATGCTTTTGTAGCTTCTGCGGGTGCTCGATTAGAAACTATTCAGAAGGAAATGTTTATGCGTGCTAAAAAAAGATTAGAGGCAAATGTTCATACTGATATTGCGACTCCGGAAGCTTTTGAGGCTTATTTTGCGAATCAAAATGTTTTCTTGGAGAGAACAGATGTTCCGACTGTCGGGTTTGTTCGCGGAAAATGGTGTGGTGACGAAGATACTCTTGAAAAATTAAAAGAAATGAAAATCACAATCAGATGCTGTCCTTTCGATCAGACGGGGACGACAGGAAAATGTCTGTTAACAGGGAGAGATGCTACTTTAGATGTGATTTATGCAAGAGCATATTAGAGTAAGCTTGTTTATGTCATTTTGATGAAAAGAATAGAAGTCCCTTGAAAAGATCAAGAATATACTCTAGATTATATAATGGTATAATTAAGAAAGGGAAAAAAATGAAAAAAATATTGACTGCTGCGATTTTAACTTCATTAACAATGAGTACAGCTGCTTTTGCTCAAGGCGGCTTTAAGGGGCCTTCGGCTTTATCTGCCACAACGGTTCAAGATGCTAAAGAAATGCGTGATGATACAAATGTTATTTTAGTCGGTCATATTACAAAGTATTTGGGTGGAGAAAACTATCAATTTGAAGATACAACAGGAACAATTACTGTTGAAATTGATGAAGACCTATGGCGTAATTTGACTGTAACGCCTCAAGATAAGGTAGAACTTCGCGGAGAAGTTGATAAAGGGTGGACAAAACTTGAAATTGATGTCGATAGCATTCAAATCGTTCAATAAGAAAATACTTATAAAAAGCCCTCTTGAAAGAGGGCTTTTTTTTGTGCTATGATACCTTCGTTATTTTTCAATGGAGGAAAAAATGGCTAAGAAAGCAGTTGTAGGAGAAGAGTATAAGGTTTTAAAACAAAAATCGACACCAAAAAGAATAGCAAAATTTTTGATTTTTATTTGGTTTGTCTTTATTATCGCGCCGGCACTTTATTTGACGGCAACTCAATCTGAAAAATTAAAAGAATATGTAGTTGTAAAGGCTGTTTATTCTGTGAATGATGTATTAAAGACGCAATATGAAGCTTTGACAAATGATATTTTGGATGCTGTTAATATCAATCAATACACCTCTAAAATAGAGGTTCCAGAGATTAATCTCACACAGTTTAATGAAGCGGCTGATAAAACGCGGAAAGCTGCTGCCACACTAGCAAAACTTGGTATTAAAGAAGCTGCTAAAATAGAAGATACAACAGCAGATTTGCAAAAGAAATTTAATAATGTGAACGCACAGTTGCAAAGCTCTGCAAATAAAGTGAGGGAAACACTTCAATCAGATATTACTGCTGCTTTGAAGAAAGAGTTGTCCGGTTTTGCCGATGAGCAAGTTCAGAAACAACTTGGTATTAATGCAACGTTTTATCAAAATCTAGTCAGTGAAAAATTCGGTTTATTCTCTATGGAAAAACAAAAGGTGACGCATGACATTTATACTGCGTTGACAGAATCACCTAAGAGTTTTTTAAGTGGAACCCTTGGTCTGTTGAATACATATTTCCAATATTTCGTTTGGGGTATGATGGGCTTAATTATTTTATTTGCTTTTGTTCCGGCAGTCATTGTTTGGTGGATTGCTAAAAAATTATCAGATAATTTTACGGAATGTCCTTATTGCCATAAAATTTTCTTATCTAAGAAAGCAAAATTTAATTTATTAAAACTTTTTAAATCTTAAAGTAACGCGCCTTCGGGCGCGTTTCTTTTATCTAGCCGAAAGCAGAGGTTGTTTTTTTGCGTTCTCTTATTCATCTATTACAAAGAAGGGAGAACTTAAATGACAAAACAAATCGTACATTCAACTTTAAATAATACAAAAGATGATCAAAAACAGGAAAGTATCCGATTACTGAATCAATTTCTTTCTGATTTTTTAGCTTTGGCTTTGATGACAAAACAAGCTCATTGGAATATGAGGGGGAGTAATTTTATAGCGGTTCATGAGATGTTAGATCCATTTAATGAAAAATTGTTGGAATGGTCAGATACATTTGCAGAAAGAGCTGTTCAATTAGGCGGAGCAGCATATGGAACGCCTACCGTTGTTGTAGATAAAATGAGCTTTTCTCCATATCCTTTAGATATCTCTTCAACAACAGATCATTTAAGGGCTTTACGAGAGCGCTATGCGATTTTAGCTAATGCTGTTCGTGAAGCTATTGACGCAGGAAAAGCTGATCCTGATACAATAGATTTTTTAACAGCCGCTAGTGAAGATCTAGATAAATATCTATGGTTTATTGAAGCCCATTTAGAAGCTTAGCTCATTCTTCTTTTTCTCGAGTGAGTATAAATGATCGAGAAGAAGTGATGGGCTCAATAGATAAACGAAAGTGATTGACTCTTTTGGGCATGGAAAATACAATCAGATCGTTTAATAATTGAGCTTGACGATAACGGGCAGCTAAAATTTGAGAACGCAGTTGTAAAATAGAATGTTTTTTCCCTGATTTTTCAGAGGCTAAACATTGAGCCGTTTTTATATTTGGCTTTACTGACGTTTGATCTTGATGTTTTTTTAATTCAATTTCTAACTTTCTATTTTTCTTATATAAATTGAGTAAGATTTTTTTTAGCTGCCTTATTTTTTTTGCTTCATTAAAAGAAGAAAGAATTTTCTCCTCTGATGAGTTCTGCATTATAAATTTCATTTTATTTCCTTTCATGACAATAAAAAGAATAATATTACAAAATCTACTAAATTTCAATCAAAAGTAGATTTTAGAGTAAGTTTGACCTAAAAATGTTTTATTAAATTATTAATCCCTCTTTATTCGCAGAAATAGTTACCGTCGAATTATCTTTAATTTCTCCATCCAAAAGTTTGATTGCCAATGGATTTTCTACCTCTTGTTGGATTAACCGTTTTAAAGGCCTTGCACCAAACTCTGCGTCATAACCATTGTCCGCCAACCAGTTCTTGGCTTTTTCATCTAATTGAAGTGTAATATGCCTGTCCGCAAGACGATCTTGTAAATGAGCCAATTGAATATCAACAATAGAACGAATATGTTCTTTTTGAAGAGGATGGAAAACAATAATTTCATCCAATCGATTGATGAACTCAGGACGGAAAAAAGCTTTTAAATTTTCTCGAATTTCTTTTTCTGTTTTTCCAGTGGCGATATTTGAAGTCATAATCAGAAAAGTATTTTTGAAATCAACAGTTCTGCCTTGTCCATCTGTTAAACGACCATCGTCGAGGACCTGTAAAAGAACATTGAAGACATCTGGATGTGCTTTTTCAACTTCATCGAATAAAATGACTTGATAAGGCCGGCGTCTGACGGCTTCGGTTAAAACGCCGCCTTCATCATAACCGACATATCCCGGAGGTGCGCCGATGAGACGTGCGACTGCATGTTTTTCCATGTATTCCGACATATCAATACGTAAATAAGCAGATTCTTCATCAAATAAAAATTCTGCCAGAGCTTTGGCCAACTCTGTTTTTCCGACACCGGTCGGTCCTAAGAAGAGAAAAGAGCCAATCGGACGATTTGGATCTTTTAATCCGGAACGAGATCTCCTGACTGCATTAGAGACAGCTACAATGGCTTCATCTTGTCCCACTACTCGACGTGCTAAGTTCTTTTCCATATTGAGGAGCTTTTCTTTTTCACTTCCCATTAGTTTGTCTACAGGAATGCCTGTCCATTTTGAGACTACTCCAGCAATAATGTCTGGCGTTACTGTTTCAACAGTCGTATGTGTCTGATTATGCAGATTAATTTCATTGAGCTTTTTTTCAAGTTCTGGGATTTCTTTATATCGTAACTCACCGGCACGTTCATACTGACCGTCTCGTAAAGCTTTTTCAACTTCAATTCGAGCCTTATCCAAGGCTTCTCGTAAATGTCCAGCTTCTTGAATGCTGTTTTTGTTCGCACTCCATAATTTTGTTTCTTCAGCAGATTCTTTTTCCAGTTCTTCAATTTGCTTTTCTAGTTTCCCAAGCCGTTCTTTAGACGCTTGATCAGGTTCTTTTTTTAAAGCTTCTCGCTCAATCTTCATTTGTATCAGATGTCGATCTATTTCATCCAAATGTTCAGGTTTTGAGTCAATCGCCATTCGTAATTTACTTGCTGCTTCATCTATCAAATCAATTGCTTTATCAGGCAAAAAACGGTCAGTAATATAACGATTTGACATCACTGCAGCAGCGACTAAGGCAGCATCAGAAATACGTACACCATGATGAAGCTCATATTTTTCTTTGATGCCCCGTAGAATAGAGACAGTTTCTTCTACTTGAGGCTCTCCAACATATACAGGCTGAAAACGGCGCGCAAAAGCTTGATCTTTTTCGATGTATTTTTGATATTCCTTTAAAGTTGTGGCGCCTATGCAGTGTAATTCTCCTCGAGCTAAGGCTGGTTTTAAAAGATTAGAAGCATCCATAGAACCGGAAGTAGCTCCAGCACCAACTACCGTATGCATTTCATCAATAAATAAAATAATTTGGCCATTAGAAGCGGAGACTTCTTGTAAAACGGCTTTTAGACGTTCTTCAAACTCACCGCGATATTTTGCTCCTGCAATTAAGGCTCCCATGTCTAAAGCCATTAAACGTTTGTGAGCTAAGCTTTCAGGAACATCGCCATTAACAATTCGTAATGCTAAGCCTTCTACAATAGCCGTTTTCCCAACGCCTGGTTCACCAATTAAAATTGGATTGTTCTTTGTGCGTCGGGATAAAACTTGAATAGTGTGTCGGATTTCTTCATCTCGTCCGATAACGGGATCAAGCTTACCTTGTAAAGCTCGCTCGGTATAATCTGTCGCATATTTTTTAAGCGCATCAAAAGTATCTTCTGCTGTGGGAGATTGAGCCGTTCTGCCTTGACGCATATTATTGATAACTTGATTCAGTTTATGGATATCTACACCATAAGATTTTTGTGCTAAAAGCGCTTGTAATAAACGTTCAACAGTGACATAAGAATCTTTTGCTTTTTCAGCTATTTGTTCTGCTAAGTCCAAAACTTTTAAAAAATTTTGAGAGGCAGATACTTGAATAGAACTTCCTTGAACGGTTGGAAGTTTTTCTACATCTTCATCGACTAATTGTCGGATATGTGAAACATCAGCTCCAGTTTGGGCTAAAAGTGAAGAAGCCATACCTTCTTTATCTTCTAACATGACTTTCAGAAGATGTTCTGGCATTAAAAATTGATTAGATTTACGTGCAGCTAAAGATTGCGCGTTTTGAATAAAGCCTTGGCAGCGATCAGTTAATTTTTCTTGATTCATAATAAAATTCCTTTCTTTTTATAAAACATAGGAACTTATGCTCTGTTTTTCAAGAGCAAAATAGAGCGTCGCTTATCCAGTCGATCATTTCCTTAAATTATTTGGTTTTCTGATATAATTTGTCATTTAAACTTATTTTTGCTAAAATAAAATAAAGGAGCCATAAAATGGTCAAAACTTTTGAAGAAAAACAGGCAATGGAATTAGCGATAAAATTTATAAAAACTGGTTTACGCGGATCAAAAGAGGATAAAATTCGCAATAAGCTGGGGAATAAAGCATGGCCATTAGCTCAAAAAATTACACGATATGGGGGGTGGGGAGGCGTTGGTATCTTAGCGGCATCCGCCATAATGGGAGCACCGGTGACATTACCATCTATTCTTGTGATAGGCAGCAGTTTTTTAGTAGATAAATGGGCACAAGGTCATGTTCAGTTTTTGCAAAATGTGACATTGCGTCAGGCTGCTTTTTTTGGTCGTTCAATGAAAAATGCAAATGTGCCTGAAACTGTTCGTCAAAAAGCAATTGAGTATTTTTTGCAAAAAGAAAGTCCTCTTTTTACAGCAAAGAAATATCTAAAAAAGAATCCAGATATGGTCACGCGTTTAAAGGATGGCCAAATGGCCAAGTTGAATAAAAACTTTGTTTCTTTTTTCGATGAAAATACACATGCTCTTTCTGTTTCGGCGGCTAAAGAAAAAAGAGCTGTTACTTTTTCTGAGCGCTTAGATGTCTATAGAAAAACTTGGCGACAGTTTAAAGCAGCAAAAGCTGAAGAAGAGACTCAAAATAAAGTTGCTCCAGAAAAAGGTGAAGCTGTCGTCCATTCAAAGAAAACATCGTTTTCTCGCCTGGAGGAGTCATTGAATAGAGCTCAAGTTTTAAATACATACGCTTCTGTATTTCAAAAGAGTATGTCCGAGTCTATAAAAACTGAGGAAAATGGAGCTAAAAGATTGCTGATTTCTGCTAATCTGATGAAACAAATTAATTCGGAAACCATGAAGAAAACAGGCTCTAAAATAGCTGATATTGAAGCTATTAAGGTTGGTGCAAAAGAAAACCTAATTTTAGAAGCTGTTTTCCGAACTATTTTAGTCGCTGAAAATACATTAAAGGGCATCCAGGCAAGGGGTGAAACGGAATTTTGCTCCGGTGCTTCAAGTCTTGGTTCTACATTTGATGCCTCTCGTTCTTCGAACGTTGATAAGGCTTTAATAGCCCGTGATTTGGCAGGAAGCCGATCATGAAACAAATGAAATTATATACGATGTTTCTAACGGAAAAAGGTGAGCTTGTTTGTGTTATTCCAACTATGGATACATCTTTTCCAACCCAGTCTAAAATACTTTATGATGGGGGTAAACATGCATTATTTTATCGTACATCTAATCAAATTTTTATTCTGGATTATGTTAATAAAGCCATTCAAACAGTTTTAAAACAAACAACACGTTTGTTGATGTTTGAAATAGACTTACAGCAGCAGAATGTTGTAACAAATTATTTTGTTCCGATTATATCAACAGAACACTTACCTTCTTTTGAATTAGAATAAAATTTCGATCATTAAGAATATTTTTCAGAAAAAGCTTTAATCCTTTTAAGAAAATCTTAGTATTTTATGTATTACACATAAGAAGGTATGAATAATTCGTAATATAAAAGTACATAGGTATAAGTTTTGATTAAATTTGTTTTTAATTATGTTAGAACATAATTTGTTATAAATGAAAGGGTAAAGATGAAAAAATTTTTATTAATTTTCTTATTAACGACATCAACTTCTGTTTTTGCTGCTGATTGGGGATATGTGAATCAGAACAGCTATCAAAAATATCGCCGACCAGCTTATCAACAACCGAGGTGTCAATCTCAATCCCAACAGCCAAGGTACCAACGCCAATATCAACAACCTGGTTATCAGCGTCAATATCAACAGTCAACTCAGCCTACGCAGCGGTATAGTATAGAAAATCAAAGTAATTATTCTAATTATGAAACTACTCCGGCGCAAAAGAGTCATTCTTCAAAAAGATTTTATATTACACCAAGAGTAGGCGGAAGTTATGTGAATTTCTTAAATGAAAAAGGACTTGATGGTGGCTTTGGCTTTATGACAAATATAGCTGCAGGTATGTATTTTAACCAATTTCGAACAGATGTCGAAGTCGGATATCATTTCGAACGAGAGATGGGAAATTCTTCTATTGATTTTAATCAAATAGATTTCTTAGCGAATGGCTATTATGATTTTAAAAATAGTACTTCTTTTACTCCTTTTATCGGAGCTGGTATCGGATTTGCGCATACCAAATTATCTGTAGATTTAGCCAAATTGGGTGAAGTAAGTGCTTCAGAGACAAACTTAAGTGTGGCCTTATCAGGCGGTATTAATTACGCTTTAAATGATGTCATTTCTTTTGAAGGAATGGGAAGAGGTAAATATATTTTCTGTAATGGAGATTTGCTTGATTTGGAATTGCTTGCGGGTGTTAGATTTAGTTTCTGACTTTTGAAACAATTCTTTGAGATTAAATCCAATCAAAAAAGGTCCGTTAAGGGCCTTTTTTTATAAGCTGTATTGCTTTACAGCAGTATTACAGGTACACTATCAGACATATAAGAAAAAAAGCCCTGATCAAGATGTTTCGTATGAAAAAATGAGCTAAAAAATAAAAAAAGTGCAATAGCACTCTTTAACCTTATTGGTGGAGGTAAGGAGGATCGAACTCCTGACCTCTGCAATGCCATTGCAGCGCTCTCCCAGCTGAGCTATACCCCCAACGGATAAAAGTCAATATACATAAAAAAAATAAAAATGCAAGTAAAAAAAATAATAGAGAAATTACTTTTAAGTAAATAAAATCTATAAACAGCCCATAGCTTTAAAAGTATTTATTCCTTTTTTAGATACAATAACGTGGTCGTGTAATGTAATATTCATATGTTTGGCTGTTTCTGCAATTTCTTTTGTGAGTTGGATATCTGCTTGAGAGGCTCGTGTATCACCGGATGGATGGTTGTGGACCAGTAAAAAAGAAACTGCACCACGATGCATGATTGTTTCAATTACTTCTCGTAAATAAACAGAAGCCTGATTGACCGTTCCTCTTTGCAGTTGGTCAACTCCCAGAACAGCACCTCTCGCATCAAGACTGATGACATAGAGATATTCTTTCGTTTCTCGTCCTAAAAGAGCAAAACAATAATTTTGGATCTTTTCCCAACTATCTAAAACATTTTTATCTAATATCTCATGTTTGAGAATTCTTAAATTTGCATTTTGTATAACTTTAAATAAAGCAATGGTATTTTCTTTAACGCCTTTTATTTTCTTGAGCTCTTCAGTTTGCGCACAGAGGACATTACCTAAGGAACCAAAACGCGCTATTAGATTTTTTGCTAAAGGTTTTACATCTTTTCGTGGAATAGCATAAGTTAACATCAGTTCCAACAATTCATAATCTTCAAAACCGATACCACCGTTTTGGATTAACTTATCCTTTAATCTTTTGCGATGTCCTTCCGCAGAAGGAACCAATTGTTGACTTTCTTTTTCTGTCAGTTTTTTCTTCTCCATTATAAAGCCTTTTTACTTTATCTGATAAGGTGGAAAGTCTAATCCTTTCGGTGAAAGAGTAAAAATCTCAGGTCCATTTTTTGTAATGCCAATGGTATGTTCAAATTGAGCAGAAAGCGTTCTATCTTTTGTAATGGCAGTCCAACCATCAGAAAGAACCAAGGCATCCGGTTTCCCAATATTAACCATAGGTTCAACAGTGAAAATCATTCCTTCAACAATTTCCATGCCTTCTCCTTTTCGACCATAGTTTAAAACATTCGGCAATAGGTGAAAAGCTCTTCCGACACCATGTCCACAGAAATCTTCAACAACAGAAAAACGCTCTTTTTCTGCGCAATGTTGAATAGCATAGCCGACATCTCCCATGGTATTGCCTATTTTAGCAGCGTTAATGCCAGCCATCATAGAATCATAAGCATTTTGGACAAGTCGTTTTGCTTTAACGGAGGGTGCTCCGACATAATACATGCGGCTGGAATCACCAAACCAACCATCTAAAATAGGTGTAATGTCAATATTAATGATATCTCCGTCGTAAAGTTTTTTGTCTCCGGGAATTCCATGGCAAATGATATGATTCGCCGAGATACAACTTGCTTTTGGATAACCACGATAACCTAATGTTGCCGGAACAGCTCCATGATCTCGCATGAATTCTTCCAATAGTTCATCCAATCTTCCTGTTGTAACCCCCGGAACAACAAATGGCGTAATATAATCTAATGTTTCTGCTGCTAAACGACCAGCTTTACGCATGCCGTCAAATTCGTCAACAGAGTAAAGTGCAATTTCTTTATTGTTCATTTTGACATACTTCCTTTTTGGGGCTAGAATATACTCATTCATGTAAAAAGGCTAGTCTTTTTTTGATAAAAAGGAAAATGTTTTCTGATGACAAAACGACAAAAGTGGATTTTGATGATGATTATCTTAGGAACAATAGGATGGTTATTTATGCAAAACTCGCCATTGTTTCATAAGAAGCCTCTAGATAATAGAGCTGTCTTTATTCTTCAAAATGAAAATAATTGATTGAAAAATAAAAAGTTTTGTGTTATAAACAACACATCTTTAAAGAAGACATAAAAGATTCATAAAATAAAACTTGCAAAAAGTTCGAAAATTATGTATGAAAGTGTCTTTGAAAAGTTAAATGGTCCGATGGGCGGGCCTTTTGTATTGAATAAGAAAGAGTTAAAAAAATGGCTGTACCAAAGAAAAAAACATCTAAATCTCGCAGAGATATGCGTCGCTCTCATGAAGCTCTTGGCAAAAACCCCATGGTCGAATGCCCAAATTGTGGCGAAATGATGCGCCCTCATCATGTTTGCGAAGCTTGTGGTTTTTATAATAAACGTGAAGTTGTTTCTCAAGCAAAAACAGAGTAAAACAAGTGAAAGAACGGGTCGTCATTTCAATTGATGCTATGGGCGGAGATACAGCTCCTCGCACGGTCATCGAAGGTGTTAAACTAGCCTCAGATAAACATAGCAATGTTTTCTTTTTGCTTTTCGGAGATGAAAGACAAATTACTCCTATCGCAAAAGAAGTCGGTTTAAGTGATGATTGTTATAAAATTTATCATACCGATCAAGTGATTAAAGCGGATGAAAAGCCTTCTCAGGCAGTCCGCTATGGTCGGGAAAGTAGTATGTGGAAAGCTATTTATGCTGTTCGCACAGGGGAGGCCTCTGCGGTTGTCTCTGGCGGGAATACCGGCGCTTTAATGGCAATGAGTAAAATTTGCCTTGGAACAATTGCCGGCCTCGATAGACCAGCTATTGCTGCAATTATGCCAACTTCTATTCCCAATCAAGATGTTGTCATGTTAGATATGGGAGCTAATGCAGAATGCAATGCAACAAATTTAATTGAATTTGCTATTATGGGCTCAGTTTATTACCGAATCTTATATGGCATTAAACAACCTTCCGTCGGTTTGTTAAATATCGGTTCCGAAGAAACAAAAGGAAGAGAAGAAATTCGAGAGGCTGCTCATATTTTAAAAGAAAACAAAAGAAAAGTAAATTATATCGGTTTTGTCGAAGGAAACGATATCGGAGCTGGAACTTCTCATGTCGTCGTGTCGGATGGTTTCTCCGGAAATGTCGCTTTAAAATCTATTGAAGGAACGGCTCGCCTCATTAAAACAGCGACAAAGGATATTGTCAAACATTCTGTTTTGGCAAAAATAGGCTTTATTTTTATGATCCCTGCTTTACTTAAAATTAAAAAAAGAATGGATCCTCGCCGCTATAATGGAGCTATGTTCTTGGGTTTAAATGGCGTGTCTGTTAAAAGTCATGGTGGAGCTGATGCAACAGGCTATTGTTATGCTGTTGAAAATGCAATCAGTTTGGCCCAACATGATTTATGCGAAAAAATTAAACAAGAATTAGAAGACATTATTTTATCTCCGGAAACAGATTCCGAATAAGCTTTTGGGGAGGGGAAATGACTTTTATTCGTTCTAAAGTCGTTGGACTAGGTTCATATCTGCCTTCTAAAGTTATTTCCAATAACGAGTTGTCTCGAACTGTTGATACTTCTGATGAATGGATACGAGAACGGACTGGAATTGTTCAGCGACATATTTCCGAGACGGAGACAACAGCTGAAATGGGAATAAAAGCGGCTCAAAATGCTTTGATCGACGCTCATTTACTGTCTTCTGATATTGATGCTTTAATCGTAGCGACTTCAACACCTGATTTAACGCTTCCATCAACAGCAACTTTAATTGCATCTGCATTAAAAATAAAAGGATTTGCTTTTGACATTTCTGCGGCGTGCTCTGGATTTGTCTATGGGTTAACGATTGCAGATGCTCTTTTAAAAACGGGAAGTGCTCGGCGTATCTTATTAATCGGGAGTGAAAGATTATCTAAAATTATTGATTGGACCGATAGAAATACTTGCGTTTTATTCGGAGATGGTGCGGGTGCTTTTATATTGGAAGCTTCTGAGGCAATTGGCTCTTTAGCGGATGAAGGTATTTTAGATACTCTTTTGTGCGCAGATGCGCAGGAATATCATTTGCTTCATACATCCGGTGGAATTGCTTCAACAGGAACCTCAGGTGTTATTCAGATGAATGGTCGAGAAGTTTTTCGTCATGCTGTTATGAAATTAGAAGACGTTGCGCTTGAAATTTTAAAACGGCACTCGTTAACGGGTGATGATATAGATTGGTTCATTCCTCATCAAGCGAATGCTCGAATTATTGATTCCACAGCAAAACGCCTTGGTTTGAGCTCAGGAAAAGTAATTATGACGGTTCATCAACATGCTAATACATCAGCAGCTTCAATTCCTTTAGCTTTTGAACAGGCCGTTAAAGAAAAAAAAGTAAAAAAAGGTGACTTAATTTTACTGGATGCAATGGGCGCAGGGCTAACTTGGGGAGCTGTTTTGCTTCGTTATTGATTTTCTATTAGCGAATTCAAAAGAAAAACTTGTCTTTTCGGGTTTTTTTTTATAAACTGGAAAATAACAAACAAAAAAGAGGAAAAAATGTCAAAAAATATTACTCGAGCTGATTTAGCTGAAGCTGTTTACCGTGATTTAGGATTGTCTTATACAGAATCTGAGAAACTTGTTGATCAAGTGTTCGAAGAGATTATTAAGGCTTTTGAAGCAGGAGAAAATGTAAAACTTTCATCATTTGCCAGCTTTTATTTGAAAAAGAAAAAAGCACGTATCGGACGCAATCCTAAAACAGGAGAAGAACATGAAATTACGCCACGGACGATCCTTTCTTTTAGTCCTTCTCAGATTTTGAAGGAGCAAGTTGACGAAGGGATTGGAAAAAACAAATAATATGAAGTCTTAACCATGAAATCTGAAAGTGCTTTTCGTTCTATTTCTGAAGTTTCGGAGTTATTAAAAGTTCCGGCACATGTGCTTCGTTTCTGGGAAACGCAATTTTCAGAGGTTAAACCGGTCAAACGTGTCGGGGGACGACGTTATTATCGTCCTGAAGATGTGTGCTTGCTACAACAAATTAAAGATTATCTTTATAAAGAAGGTTATACCATTAAAGGGGTTCAAAAATTATTGCGCTCACCTAATAAAAATAAAACATCTTCTCTGAAAACAGAGGAAGAAAAGATGGAAGTATTTATCCAAGAAATGGAAGACGTAAAAAAGTTTCTAAGCGATTTTATTTGAGTTTAAGAGCGTAACTTATATAAAAAGGTGTCATTTTTATGACACCTTTTTTAACTTATGCTCCAATTTGCAATATACGTTGTGTTTCTTGGATTTTTTGGACAACTTGAGAAGGTAGTTGATGTTTCTCTAATAAACTGACACCCACAGCCTCGGATAGGTTCCAAATTCGAACTTTTGATGGGAGTGTATCAATAATACTTTCTCCTTTGAATTGCGTTTTTATAATCAGAAGCGGATTATTTGGTAATGTCGCATAACTATTAATATAAGGACAACGCGTCATTTCAATATAAGTGATTTGAGGCGTTATATTTCTTAGACTATTAGCATCAATCGCTGTTCCATTTAAAAACAGGCTATGTAAAGCAGGAAGTTTATTTAAACCTTTTAAATCATAAAATTGATTGCAGTTGTTTGCAACAAGAATAGTTGTATCAAGGGGAATGTTTGATAAGACTTCCTCTAAGCGAGAGATGTTCTGATCGATTTTATAGACCTTTTCTGTCATTTTTTTTGTTTCCTTTAAATAAATAATGAGTTATTTTATCATATCTTATTATTTTTGTCAATATTTATCAGTAAAATATAAAAAACGGCTTTTTTCAATGCTTTTGGCGAGTTTCAAAGGCATTCAGTAAAATGCGCTTTTGAAACCAGCGTTGATATAAACTATCGACTATTTCTTGTTGATAAAATTGCAGCCCCTTAATTTTAGGAAGAAGGTGCGGAGGAACCTTTTCAAAAGCATCATTTTTTAAGGACGCACATGAGTAAACACGCACTTCTTCAATTCCCTCTGGAAGGCCTTCTAGAGATTCAATAGCAGACCAATCCAAATTTAGCTTTTTGCAAGAAGAAGGAATGCCTTTTAGACTTTTAAGACAAGAACAATCAGAGGCGTTGATAAAGGTTACATTTGGCCCGATTCCATCAAAATCTTTTATAGCTGTTTTTGTAACATCTAATATTTTTAAGGATTGAGGTATTCCTATCAAAGAAGATAATTGAGTACAATAGCGAAGAGATAATACTTGTAATCCTTCTGTCATCTTCTGGTAGACTAAGCTTTTTCTAAAGCCTTGAGTAATCAAAATCGGTTTTTTTAAAGCATGAATACCACTTCCGTCAAAATCGGCTATTTGACAAGAAACAGGTAATCCAACAGGATAGTGTAAATGAGGGCAAGCACCGGCATATAGTTCTTCTAAGCCCTCTTGAAAGCCTACAAGCGTTCTAAGACCTGAACAATCAGCATAAACGCGTTTCCAATTCTTGCGATGTCCGACTGGAGAAATAAGTTGTTTGCATTCTTCAACATTTAGTACTTCTGCTTTTGCAGCTTTTGAAATTTTTTCTGGGAAGATATCCTCTAGTGTTTTGAGCTCTTTTGTGAAGGATAGCTTCAAGATATTTTGTGGTTTTTCAACATCATTACAGATCATTAATTTTCTTTCTGTTAATTGCATTTTAATACCTCATTTTTGTGTCACAATTTCCCCAGCTTATCTCTTCTCGAAATGTTTTGTCAATAATTTTTTCGATAAATGAGAAAAAAGATACTTATGTATGAAAAAATAAGCTCTTCAGAAATGAAAAATTAAAAAATTATAAATCAGGAGGCAATTTATCAGCCATCAATGAGCGACAGTCTTTCTTTTCTCCATCAATGATAAAAGTCCCATCGCCAATAGCATGTATCATTTTTTTATCTAAACAACTCTCATTGATTAAAACGCGAGTGGTTTTGAAAATGAAAATACCATATTTTTCTATGTAATCAGTCATTTTGCATTCCAAACAAGCCATACATTCTTGAATAAGAGGAGCTTGAACAGTTTTTGCTGGTAAAGGAGTTAAGTTAAAAAGGGAAAATTTATCTGTTTTTTCTCCGGAAATATCCCCGATTTGAATAACTTTTTCCAATATATCTGCTGGAGGAATAGCAATAACACATTCTTTTGTTTTCATCAGAGCTTGAAAAGAATAATTCCATGGTCCGGTTGTCAGAGCAATTCCTCCTTCCCAGTCTGTAGGCATAGTCCAGGAAATTGTCATGACGTTTTGTTTCTGTTCATTAAAAGTTGTCACTAAAACCACAGGCCCAGGTTCAATAAATGTTAAAGCTTTTATAATGTTTACTTCTTTCATTTTTCTCTCTTATTTATAATGTACTCATGTTAACACATTAAACGAAAAATAAGCAAGTTTTTATAGATTTTTCATCATTAATTTAACTGTAGAAGGTATTTTGTTTTAGCCTTATTCAAAGGAAATGATTTTATTTAAGAGACAATTTAGATATTGAAGAATAAAGGATATAAAAAAGCCATTTGTAAAGAAACTTTTTGTTTTTTAAACAATATTAAGTGAGATTGTATGAAAGTTTCGATGTTTTTTTGAGTTTCTCGAAAAAAATGGATGAATTTTCAAGGAAACTGTCTTTATAAGTTAAGAGTTTGTCAATAATCAGAAACTAGATTGAGAGAGGCTGAAAGTTTATTTTTGGTGCATTCTTCAATGTTTGTTGATTTTTGAGGTGATTTATAAGGTGATTTATAATATAATAATATCATTCTTACATTATCAGAGGAAAAATAAACATGGATAAAGCTGAAGTATTAAATCATATACGAAAATCATTTCATAAAGATACAGATTTAATTTCTTGGATGAATACTCCTATAAAAGAAAAATTTGAAGAAAGGAGTTGGACACAAGGACAATTTTTGTGCAAGGCTTTATATGATGAGTTTAAAAATTTTGGATTTTACGCAAGGCAGCATTATGATGAGTTGGAAGGATCTGATAAAAAACTGTCAGACTTATTAAGGAAAATCCAAGTCGAGTTTAATCCTCTTAAAGAATGGCAAACTCGTTTTTATCAAAAAGATTCTCATTATACTGATGTTTTTCAAAATAGAGAAAAGAATGCTTTTTATGAAAATTTGATGGTTGGTGATTGGTGTAAAGAATGTAAGGATAATTCCTGTTATTTGCCAAATGCAGGTAAGTTTGTATTGCTTTTTATAGAAACAAGACTCAAAGAGC
The DNA here is from genome assembly GCA_944392795.1 of uncultured Alphaproteobacteria bacterium. Classification (GTDB taxonomy): domain Bacteria; phylum Pseudomonadota; class Alphaproteobacteria; order CAAHEQ01; family UBA3637; genus CALXXX01. Next base: position 37,975 of record CALXXX010000015.1, read on the forward strand.
AGTTTGGTATGACGGACAATCAAGTTAAAACATTTTTTATCGAACTTAATAATCAAAGGCGCTTAGCTGAGGCTCAAGCAAAAGAAAATATGCCCCTTCAATTATATCATAGCAGTAAAGTAAAACCGGAAGAATTGAACACCTTCTATACAGATAAAAAAAAGATTATTCCCATGGCAAGAATGGATGATAATTTTCATACGTTGGCTAATTTTATTTTTTGTGCTCCGAAAGGTTCTTTTTATTCCTCATTGGTTTCGCAGGATATAGATAGTGCTTTTTGGAAAAGATTTAAGCCAACAGTATCTGCTGTTAATGCGTCTCCACAAGATTTTTTTAAATCTGCAAAAGCATCTTATTTATATCATCTTGATATGTCGGATAAAAATGCTTTTTATCCATGTATTCCTTTATGGGGCGGAGAAGTTAGAGAATGGGTTGCAGTTAAACCTTTGACTTTTATAAAAGTAGAACGAGAAGATATTTGTGATATTTTACAACAAGGAATGAAAGTTTGGTGTGTTCCCAATAAAAAAGATTTTCAAAAACTTGTTTATGAGGGAAAAGTTGGAAATAAAGAATTAGAAGATTTAAGTCCTGGTGAAGTCAATAACTATTTTGAAAAATTATCAAAAGAATATCCGGAAAAGGTAATAAAATTAGAACAAAAAAAAATATATTCAAACAATTTAATACAAGTTTTAAAAAATTATCAGACAAAAAAGTCTGTGCCTATTAATCCCACAAAAAATGAGGGGAGATAATAAGAAAAAGAAAACTTTTTCTTGGCAACACAATAAATAGGCTATTCCAAAAAATAAACCCTTCTGAGCGCAATTTGCTTAGAAGGGTTTTATATTTTGGTACAGCGTGCTTAGCGAATACCGAGCTAATAATATCAAAGAAATTGATGAGTTGTATCGTTTAATTGAAAGCCTTTCCTTTCAATTACAACTTGAACAAGCCATCTAAACCTGCCCTTAGGGGCCGAAAGTTGAATTAGACCATCCACACCGCCACCATCTCGGGAGCCCTACCTGCCATCTAGAGGACCTTGGGAGCCCGACCGGCACATCCCAGTCATCAAAATTAAATGCAACATCGTTAATTGGCTCATTTTTCAACAAGGCCTTTACATGCGAGAGCCAATGAGATGCTATACTTGTTCAGTGTAATTGTTCATTTCAACCTCTACCTATATATATACAAAGGTTAAAACAAATACCAATCAATACAAATTTTTAATTTTTGCGTTTTAAAATGGTTTTACTTTTATAAAAAATTATACTATACTTGCTTTATTCATTGCAGAAAATATATTAAATGCGTTTCGAGAATTAGCGGATTTAATGAGA
>CALXXX010000016.1 GCA_944392795.1 uncultured Alphaproteobacteria bacterium
CCTTACTAGGTGATACAGTTTTAATTGAAACGCAAATAGATGAAAACAGAACTTATCATTTAATCAAAAATGAAAAATCAGAAACTACCTTGGCTCAAGTTACTATCCTTTGGAAAAATAAATCAAACTAATTTATCTTGTTCTGTTAAAGAGTATTTATTGGGTGATTTAATAGGTTTGTGATAATTTATTTCGAGCTTTTTGTCTTCTTGAATCATTACTTTTTCTGAACTAGCTTCTTTTTTTGAAGAGGATTTATCATATGGGACATGTTTCCATTCTTCTGCCATTGTTCAAAAATATTTTTGTGAATTTTCAAAAAAGCCAAATTAGAGGTCTATATTTCACGCAGATTAATTCAAGAAACTAAAACTCTTTATATTTTTATGAAAGAAACTCAAGATGAATAGCTTAAAAAATTTAATACCTTTGAATAGACGAACAAAGAAAGAATAACGAAGTATAGCAAAAAGCAGTGGCATAGCCAGTGGTATTTCTCGCCGAGAGAAAAGAAAAATGAAAGAAATTTTGTTATATCTTCTGAACAGTAATACTTCTGAGGGAATATCAACTAAAGAAGCGATAGGCGTCGCTTTAATAAAAGAATGCTTAAAAGGCAATATAAGAGCCTTCGAAACGCTAATGTTAATGATAGGAGAACAACCACAAGAAAAGAATATTGATATAATGACGAATGAAGAAATGAAAAAACAAGCAGAAATTATAAGAAAAAAACTTTTTGAAAGAGGAGAGGCAGAACCTATGACAATTGTAGTAGCAAATAGTCATGTAAAAAATGAGAGAGGATGTGTAATTTTTACATATAGGAAATAATATGAGATTAGTTACTCCTAATCACTTTATTTTCTAAGGAAAGCTTCATATTATAATAAGGGTATCAATTAGATTTCAATAAAATATTATGGACAAATAAAAGTAGCGTCTTTTAAAACCTTTGCTATATCATTATCTGTATCTAACATATTGGCCGTAAGATATTCTTTTAGAGTATCTCTTTCTACTAACTTTTTTAAAAAATACATTTTAGATGTTGATAGGTTCTTTTGAGCTTCCCAATAGAGGCATAGACATTCATTATTATTACAGAGTTTTCTGAGCTCAAAATACGGGTACCAAATATAAGCTTGAGAAGCTAAAATGCCTAAAAAAATAATAATTGAAATAAGTTTTTTTGTAGTGTGTGAAAGTTTTCTCATTTTTTTCCCTTTTTATTTTAAAATTATCATTGATAATTATTTACTGTAGTATTTCTTGTTCTGTTAATATAAAGCGTTGTTTGTCAGCACAATCGACAATAATTTTTAAGTTGTAAGGGGTTGATTGGTTTATAGCTAACATAACAACTTCTATTCTATCGCACCATCTCCACGCAGCAACCTTATTGCTAGCTAAGGGAAGAAGTATATTACTTCTTTGAATTGCTTCTAAACCAAACCGTTCTAATGTTTGAGAATATCCACCTTTTATTAATTCTTCTCTAGTTTTAGGCAATGTCCAAAAAGCGTTTGAATCTACAGTGGTTGGTTCAGGGGTATCTGTAAAAACATTGATAACAAAAATTATAAGTAAAAATATCATGCCAGCCATTATTATATCAGTTACTGGTGTTGGGATGATTTTTTCTTTTTTTAGCCGATTATGCAATGATAGAGCTTGAAAATAGCTTATTTTGAGTTTTTTTGTATATCCTCAGCGGATATTTTATTGTTTTTTTGAGCAAGTTTTACTGCTTTTGTATATAAAATTTCTTTGTCCATCTTAGTGTCCTTTACAATACTAAAAGTCGCCATGATGAGTGGCGACTGGAAGTTGGTAACTACCCAAAGATAGTGCGACACATTGACTGAGAAGCTCATTTTGCCGCCTTCCAGTCATAAGACCAAAGGCGTGCAAAAATTTCGTCTTTACACAACAGACGCTTTGAGAGAGGCTACCACACTTCAGATAGGCCATTGCCCTATCTAATTACGAATCTATACACAAATAAAAGAAAAGAACAAATAAAAAAGAACAAAAAAAGACTTTTTTAATTTTTTGATTGTTAGCTATTTGTTAGCTATTTTATTCTTTTGGAATTTAGATAAAACAAAAGCCTTGAAATTTTTGTTGAATTTCAAGGCCTTAAATGGTAGGCGGTAAGAGATTCGAACTCCTGACCCTCTCGGTGTAAACGAGATGCTCTAGCCAGCTGAGCTAACCGCCCATAAAAAAGGACAATATCAATAAAGCAAACAATACTGTCCTTTTATGAGTTTGTCAATAAGAATTTATTATTTATTGACAGCGTCTTTTAAGCCTTTACCTGCACGGAATTTAGGTTGCTTAGAAGCAGCAATTTTGATTTTTGCTCCAGTACGCGGATTACGTCCTTCAGAAGCTGCACGTTTTGTTACAGCAAATGTACCAAAACCAACTAAACGAACTTCATCATTTTTCTTTAAAGCTCCTGTCACTGCTGCAACAAAGGCATCTACAGCTTTTGCAGCATCTGTTTTTGATAAACCAGCTTTTTTTGCAACATCTGCAATTAAATCATTCTTATTCACGATAGGACTCCTTATAATAAGTTAATACATAGTCTCTAAACTGGCTCTTTTGAGCCACATCTAGATGTTAAGACGGTTTTGAAAGACTTGTCAAATAAAAATCGTATTTTTTCCTTATTTTACTTTATTTTTGTGAACTTTTATCGTTCAGGTAGTGAAAAATAATTAAAATATGCACCTTTTAGGTGAAAAATATCTCTTTCAGCTAGGAAAACTGAGATTTTTATAGTAAGAAATAAGAATTTTTCGATTCGTTTATATAGACTTTTCTATATTTTAAAATGAGCTTTTAAAAATAGGAATTATTAAAAAATCGCTCATTAAGAATATACACTTTTAGCGTGTTTTTTTGTATTTTTTTATTTTTTTATAATCTAATGGTTGTGTTCTCAATAGAATAAGATATAATTAAGTTATCTATTGAGGCTTTAAGGGAGGAGAGATTATGCATTCAAAGGAAGAAATTTGGCTTAAAGATGAAAATGTAGTTATTCATCTTAATAAAGAATTATCTGCTGCATTGAAAGATATTTCTTTTCAAGAAGGAATATCTGTTAGTCAATTATGTAAAATGATTAACGAAAAAAAAGGAAAAACTTGTTTGACTATCGCATTGTATTTATTTAGTCTCATTTATTATCGACATAAAAGAAATTAAGATTATTAAGCTTTTCCTTGTGAAGTTTTTGAAATGAGAAAAGCCCTCTGAAAGAGGGCTTTTATTAATTAACAGCAATTTCCTTTGGTTTTTCAGACAAATCACAGGGAGGTATGTCATCAGGTAAAGGCGATAAAGGCTTTGTTAAAGCTTTTTCCAGAACTTCTCTTACATAAGTTACCGGAATAATTTTTAAACCTTTTTTCACATTTTCAGGAATTTCCTCTAAGTCTTTTTCATTTTCTGCAGGAATTAAAACTGTTTTCAATCCTGCGCGTAAAGCGGCTAATAATTTTTCTTTTAGTCCTCCAATAGGTAAAACACGTCCACGTAAGGTGATTTCGCCAGTCATGGCGATATCTTTTCGTACAGGAATACCGGTTAAGGCAGAAACTAAAGAGGTACACATCGTAATGCCGGCAGATGGTCCATCTTTGGGTGTAGCACCTTCAGGGACATGGACATGAATATCATTTTTTTCAAAGATAGAAGAAGGAATCCCAAAAGCAATATGGTGAGCTCGAATATAAGAACGAGCTGCCTCTACAGATTCTTTCATAACATCTCCTAATTGTCCTGTTAAGATGATGTTTCCTTTACCAGGCATCGTTACAGCTTCAATAGATAAAATTTCTCCACCAACTTCTGTCCACGCTAAACCAGTTGTGACACCAACTTGATCTTCTTGTTCAGCAACACCAAAATTATAACGTGGAACACCAGCATATTTAGATAAATTATCTTTTGTGACTTCGACAGATTTGTGTTCTTCCATCATAATTTCTTTAACAGCTTTGCGTGTCAGATTTGCAATTTCTCGTTCTAAGTTACGTACACCGGCTTCACGAGTATATAAACGAATGAGATCTCGAATTGCGTCTTCTGTCACCTTAAATTCTTTTTCGGTTAGACCAGCAGCTTTCATTTGCTTTGCAATTAAGTGTCGTTTAGCAATTTCAACTTTTTCATCTTCTGTATAGCCAGATAATTGAATAACCTCCATACGATCTAATAAAGGTCTGGGCATCTTTAGAGTATTTGCAGTTGTTACAAACATAACATCTGATAGATTATAATCAATTTCTAAATAGTGATCATTGAAAGTAGAATTTTGTTCTGGATCTAACACTTCTAACAAAGCAGAGGAGGGATCTCCTCTCCAATCAGCACCTAATTTATCAATTTCATCTAGTAAAAACAGAGTATTAAGTGTTTTTGCTTTTTTCATTCCTTGAATAATTTTTCCTGGCATAGAACCAATATAAGTTCGTCTATGACCTCTGATTTCCGCCTCATCTCGCATACCGCCTAATGAGGCGCGAACAAAGTGACGACCTGTTGCTTTAGCTATAGACTGACCCAAAGATGTTTTACCAACACCCGGAGGGCCAACTAGACATAAAATAGGCCCCTTAATACCATTAGACTTTTTTTGAACGGCTAGATATTCAATAATACGTTCTTTTACCTTTTCTAGCCCATAATGATCTTTATCCAGAATTTCTTGAGCTTTCTTTAAATCAATTTGATTGCGGCTTGGATGTTTCCAAGGTAAAGACAAAATCCAATCTAAATAATTACGAATAACACCGGCTTCCGCTGACATTGGTCCCATCATACGAAGCTTGCGAAGTTCTGAAAGAGCTTTTTCTTTAGCTTCTTTTGGCAGATGAGCTTTTTCAATTTTCTTTTGAAATTCGAGAAGCTCACTTCCTTCTTCTTCATCTCCGAGTTCCTTTTGAATCGCTTTCATTTGTTCATTCAAATAGTATTCTTTTTGACTTTTTTCCATCTGATGTTTGACACGTTTTCTAATTTTCTTTTCAACTTGTAAAACGCTGATTTCTTTTTCCATAAAAGTAAATAAATCTTCCAAGCGTTTTACAAGAGATTTTGTCTCGAGCAATTTTTGTTTGTCCGCAATTTTAAGCGTTAAATGGGATGAAATGGCATCGGCTAATTTTGCTGGGTCTTGAATTTGAGAAACAGCCACCCATGCTTCAGGAGGGATTCTTTTGTTTAATCCGACATATCTTTCAAACTGTCCCATAATAGAGCGTGTCAGAGCATCTAATTCTTCGGAAGCTTCTTCTTCATCCTTTACGTGTTCAGCGCGTACTTCCATGAAAGGATCTTCTTGGATAAAAGCTTTAATTTCTGCACGTTCAGTTCCTTCGACTAACACTTTAACAGTACCATCTGGCAAACGTAATAATTGAAGAACAGTCGCAAGCGTTCCTAAAGTGTTCATATCTTCAGGCTTGGGATCATCAATCGTTGGATCCTTTTGAGTAACAAGTAGAATTTGTTTGTTCTCAGACATAATGCTATCTAAAGCACGAACAGATTTTTCTCGTCCGACAAATAAAGGAACAACCATGTGTGGAAAAACAACGATATCCCGAAGAGGTAAAAGAGGATAAACATCTTTTGGACCATTATCAGCAGGAATTGTATTTTCAAAATCTTTTAAATCTTCAGATGACATTTTTAACTCACATTTTCTTTTTTCTCATCGGCGTAAACAAGCATCGGTGCAGCTTCACCATTGACAACTTTTTCATTGATAATAACACCGGTTAAATCTTTAATTGTAGATAAATCGAACATCAAATCCAAAAGAAGATTTTCCATGATGGAGCGTAAGCCACGAGCACCAGTTTTACGTTCTAATGCTTTTTGAGCAATTGCTTTACAGGCTTCTTTTGTAAAAGTCAATTCAACATTTTCCATTTTGAATAAGCTTTGGTATTGTTTGATAAGAGCATTCTTAGGTTCTGTTAAAATTTTAACTAAAGCTTTTTCATCCAAATCATCTAAGGTGGCTATAACAGGTAAGCGGCCGACAAATTCGGGGATTAAACCAAACTTCAGTAAATCTTCTGGTTCCAGTTGAGCTAAAAGCTCTCCAGTCGTTTTTTCATCTTTATCATGAACTGTAGCACCAAAGCCGATAGAAGACTTTTCCGTTCGACGTTCAATCATTTTTTCAAGCCCAGCAAAAGCACCACCGCAAATGAATAGAATATTAGAAGTATCCACTTGAATAAACTCTTGTTGAGGATGTTTGCGTCCTCCTTGCGGAGGAACAGCTGCAACAGTTCCTTCCATTAACTTTAGCAAAGCTTGTTGAACACCTTCGCCGGAAACGTCTCTTGTAATAGAAGGGCCATCATTTTTACGAGAAATTTTATCAATTTCATCAATATAAACAATACCTTTTTGAGCTTTTTCTACATTATAGTTAGCTGCTTGCAACAATTTTAAAATAATATTTTCCACATCTTCGCCAACATATCCAGCTTCGGTTAATGTTGTCGCATCTGCAATAGCAAAAGGAACATTTAAAATCTTAGCAAGTGTTCGAGCTAAATATGTTTTTCCGCAGCCGGTTGCTCCGACTAACAAAATATTGGATTTGTTGATTTCTACATCATCGTTTTTCTCACAAGAAAGACGTTTGTAATGGTTATAAACAGCAACGGAAAGAACTTTCTTAGCTTTTTCTTGTCCGATGACATATTGATCTAGGAACTCTTTAATTTCATGAGGTGAAGTAAGCTTTAATTCCTCATCAGTAACTTCTGTTTTTGTGTTAGAAGCTTCTTCTGCAATAATTTTGGCGCATAAATCAACGCATTCATCACAGATAAAAACAGTTTGACCTTGTCCTTCGCCCATGGAAAGAGTGCGTCCGGCGATTAACTTTCTGACCTCGTTTTGCGTTTTGTTGCAAAAAGAGCAAACAAGTGTATTTTTATTATTTTCATTATTTTTATCTGTCATTTCTTTTCCTCTTTACCATAGATATGTATATATAGGAAGGTAAGGATTCTTTTGCAAGCTTCTTTTTCGCTTTTAGCCATTATTTTACTATTGGCACCAAATTCTATCCTTCTTCTTTTAAATACATTCACAATAAACTTAGGAACAGTTTAATGGCTTTCACTTAAAAAGCAAGTAAAAAAGCAAATAATTTTCTTTTTTAAGGAATTATTTTTCAGATAGTCTAGTTGTAATAATTTCATCAATTAAGCCAAATTTTTTAGCATCTTCCGGAGTCATGAAATTATCACGTTCCATTGCTTTTTCTATGACATCCAAGGGTTTTCCCGTTTGTTTAACATAAATTTGGTTTAATCGAGCTTTTAAATCCAAAATTTCTTTAGCATGAATTTCAATATCAGTTGCTTGACCTTGGAACCCCCCGGAAGGTTGATGAATCATGATGCGAGCATTAGGTAGAGCAAAACGACGCCCTTTTTCTCCACAACACAAGAGTAAAGATCCCATAGAAGCTGCTTGTCCCATAACGATTGTGGAAACGGGACATTTTATATAGTTCATAGTATCCATGATCGCTAAGCCAGAAGTTACAACCCCACCGGGAGAGTTAATGTAAAAAGAAATTTCTTTTTTAGGATCTTCTGCTTCTAGGAACAATAATTGAGCACAGATAAGACTTGATACATTATCTTCGACAGGTCCGGTCAAAAAGATAATTCGTTCTTTTAAAAGACGGGAATAAATATCAAAAGCTCTTTCTCCTCGACCTGTTTGTTCAACGACCGTGGGTACTAGATATTCCATTTTTAATTGACCGAACTCTGTCATGAGATATGTCCTTTTTTAATTATTTTTCTTTGTTTTTGCATCCGGATCGTAAGCATACAACTCAGCAACGGTTAATTGCTTTTCGTTTATTTTGATGTTATCAGCTACGAAATCGATGACTTTTTCTTCAAAAAGCGGTGCGCGTAAAGTATCTAAAGCGCGTTCATTTTTTGAATAGAAATCAAAGACTTTTTGTTCTTGTCCCGGATAGCGGCGAGCTTCTGCCATGATTGCTTTTGTTAAATCTTCTTTCGTTAAGACGATTTTATTTAAGTTTGCAATTTCAGCTAGTAATAAGCCTAGTTTGACACGACGTTCCGCAATGCTTGTATATTCTTTTTTCAAATCTTCTTCTTTAGCATTTTTCTCGTCTTCGTCCAGTTCTCCACGAGCTTTTGCTGCTTCATACTGCTTCCAAATGGCATCAAACTCCATGTTGACCATACTTTGAGGTGCTTCAAAATCACATAAAGGAGCCAAAGCATCTAAGATGGCGCGTTTTAAGTGAATATGAGAAACATTGGCATATTCTTTAGCAAGCTCATCTTTTACGAGTTCTTTTAATGCGTCTAAAGTGTCTTTTCCAAAGAGTTTAGCAAAATCATCATTCATTTCGAGATTTTTAACTTTGCGCAATTCTTTAATGTCGACTTCAAATTGAGCTTGTTTACCAGCAAGTTCTTTAACATGGTAGTTATTGGGGAAAGCAACATTAACAATTGTTTTTTCTCCGATTTTTTTGCCGGTTAATTGATCTTCAAAACCTGGAATAAAAGTATTTGAACCTAATTCCAAATAATAATCTTTTCCTTTTCCACCTTTGAATTCTTTACCGTCAACGGAGCCAACAAAATCGATCACAATGATATCACCTTTTTGAGTTGGTCTGTCTTCATTGAGAACTTCTGTTTCACGACGACTTTGAGCTAATCTTTTTAAAGCTTCGTCAATTTCTTTTTCTGTTACTTCAGCAGTTAATTTTTGAACTTCAATTTTCTTTAAATCAACAGGTTTGATTTCTGGAAGAACTTCTGCTTCAACAGTAAACTCAAAATCTTTTCCGTCTTCAAAAGCAGCAATATCAACTTTAGGTGTATTAGCTGCTTTTAGTTTGTTTTCTTCGAAAGCTTGGCGAGATCCTTTTTGCACTAAAGCTTCTGCAGCTTCACTTTTAATTGCTTGTCCATATTTTTGTTCGACAACATTCATTGGTACTTTTCCGGGGCGGAATCCGGGAAGTTTTACCTTTGAGGCAACATCTTGAAGTCTTTTTTTGACTTCAGCTTCAAATTCTTTTGCCGGGACGACGACTTGAAAAGTGTGTGTCAATCCTTTTTTATTTGTTTCAGTAATTTTCATAGACATATCCTATCTTTTTCAAAACAGCATCCATTCGTGGTGCGGGCGGAGGGACTTGAACCCCCATGAGTTTCCTCATCGGAACCTAAATCCGACGCGTCTACCAGTTTCGCCACGCCCGCAAAACTTTTGGACAGACAATCATAAAACGAATTGCAAAATAGATGAAAAGTCATATTTTTGCAACACTTTTTTACTCTTAAAGCGCATATTGTCATAAAAAAGAAAGAAAATCAAGAAAATTTCATAATAAAAAGAAATACTAGAAAAATACGCTCGTTTTAGATTTTACATGTACATGAGGAAAATATATAAAGGAAAATATTATTTTTAGCTAAAAAAACTGGACTTTTAAAGTATAATCGGTTATTAAAACTCCAAAAGGAAAAAAAATGACACAAGATAAACAAGACATTATTTCAAAACGTCGCACTTTTGCAATTATTTCTCACCCTGATGCAGGTAAAACTACATTAACTGAAAAGTTGTTATTATTCGGTGGTGCAATTGCTATGGCTGGAGCTGTTAAAGCTAAGAGAGAACAACGTGCGGCACATTCGGATTGGATGAAGGTGGAACAAGAGAGAGGTATTTCTGTCGCTTCCTCTGTGATGACTTTTGATTATGCGGGCTGCACATTTAATTTATTGGATACACCAGGACATGAAGATTTCTCAGAAGATACTTATCGTGTTTTGACAGCTGTTGATAGTGCGGTTATGGTCATTGACTGTGCAAAAGGTATTGAGGCACAAACATTAAAGTTGTTTGAAGTTTGTCGTTTAAGAGATATTCCAATCATTACATTTATCAATAAATTAGATAGAGAAGGACAAGATCCTTTTGCTTTGTTGGAGGAAATAGAGCAGTCTCTGGCATTAGATGTTTGTCCGGCCAGTTGGCCGATCGGAATGGGACGTTCTTTTAAAGGATGCTATGATTTGCTCAATGATCGGCTAAATTTGATTGATCGTTCTGCAGATAAAAGTACGCTACCGACTATCGGTGAGACGATTAATGGTGTAGAGGATACAAAATTAGATTCTTTATTGCCGGAAGATCAAGTTGCCAAATTGCGAGAAGATGTAGAGATGGTTAAAGCTTTATGTAAACCCTTTGATTTGAAGGCTTATAGAGAAGGGAGTTTAACGCCGATTTTCTTTGGAAGCGCTGTCAATAATTTTGGAGTGAGAGAGTTATTAAATGGGTTGGTTGAGATGGCTCCGAGTCCCAGACCGCAGAGAACAGAACAGCGAGAAGTTTTGCCTAATGAAGAAAAGGTTAGTGGGTTCATCTTTAAAATACAGGCTAATATGGATCCAAAGCATCGGGATAGAATAGCTTTTATGCGTTTATGCTCTGGGCATTTTAAGCGAGGCATGAAATTATTACATGTTCGTTCTGATAAGCAAATCGTTTTACATAATCCGGTTTTGTTTTTGGCTCAAGACAGAGAACTAGCTGAAGAAGCTTGGGCCGGCGATATTATTGGTATTCCGAACCATGGAAACTTGCGTATTGGTGATACCTTAACAGAAGGAGAAAAAATTGAATTTAAAGGGATACCAAGTTTTGCTCCTGAAATGTTGCAGAAGGTAAGACCTCAAGATCCGTTAAAAGCTAAGCATTTAGGAAAAGCTTTAATGCAAATTGCTGAGGAAGGCGGTGCTTCTGTTTTCAAGCCTTATATCGGAACAGATTGGATTGTCGGCGTGGTGGGGGCTTTACAATTTCAAATTTTGGCAGATCGGATTCGAACTGAATATGATGTGCCGGTTATTTTTGAGCCTACGACATTTTATACGGCTCGTTGGATAGAAGGAACTGTCCAAGATATTAAGAATTTTGCTGATAAAAACCGTATGAATGTCGCGGAAGATCATGACGGGGATTTAGTCTTTTTAGCACGTAATGATTGGCATCTAAATAAAACAGCAGAGGATTTTCCTAAAGTTCGTTTTTTGAAGACAAAAGAACATATTTTAACAAAAAAAGAATAACTGACTGTTTTTTTTATAAAAAAATCAAAAAAATCAAAAAAAACGCTTGAAATGGTTTTTGAAAGCGCTATAGTGTTAATTGTAATAAATTTTTTCCTGAACAATTGGAGTTGAAAAATGACAGATAAAGAATTAAATTATTTACGCGTGGCGGCTTATTATATTTGGGAAAATGATGGTCGTCCATTTGGTAAAGAAGCTGAACATTGGGCTCAAGCTTTAGCTCAGTTAGATGCCGAGAAAAAAACACCGAAGAAAGCTGCTTCAGCCAAAAAAACGGCAACAAAAACGACAGAGAAAAAGGTAACACCAGCTAAAAAAGCAGTTAAAAAAAATGCTACAAAAGCAACGGATAAAAAAGTTGTACCAGCTAAGTCAAAAATTAATCCTGTTCCTGTTAAGTCAGCGACAGCAAAAATTATTACACCTCTGTATGGTTCAACAAAAAAATAGTAATTTACTTTCTAACAAAGCCCCTGCAATGCGGGGGCTTTGTTTTATTATTAAAAAACACTTTGTCTTTTAAAAAAAAAGAATTATAAAAGAAAAAGGAGAACAAATATGAAATATTTTCTTTTTCTTTCTATAATCTTTAGCTTACCTGTGCTTGCTCAGGAAGAACATGTTTTTATACAGCCTTCTTCATTTAATGAAAATGAAGTCATTATTAAAAAGTTAGATGAAGTTGGTAATGTTATTCCAGAGGAAAGCGAAACAACAGCTTCTCCGATACAAGTTAAGCAAATGAAAAAAGTTGTTAGTTATGATACAGAAAAACAAAGCAGTTTTAATAAGAATTTAACTCAAAAACAAGAAGGTGCTTCTTCTTTTGAAAATTTTAGTTCTTTGCCTTCAGCAGAACCGACAGGGCAGATTTCAACTTTTTCGACGATGGAGACAACTCGAGAAAAGGTAGAACAGGACAATATGAAACTTGTTGAATGCCAATCAGGCGACAAGAATTGTGAGGCTTATATAGTTGGCAGAGAGGGAGAAGTTTTGAAAAAAGTATCAACATTTGGTGGGTACGGAGGATAAAAATGTCAAAAGTTTATTTTTCAGACTTTAAAATACGTGATCAAGAAAGAGATGCTAAGATTTATAAGATTGATCGTCTGTGTGATGCCGCAGGTATGAAATCTGTTATTTCGTCTCATGATTTAACGGCGGTTAAGTTGCACTTTGGAGAAAAGGGGAATGAGGGGTACATTAACCCAGTTTTTGTTCGTCGGGTTGTTGATAAAATACATGCATTAGGAGCGGATCCTTTTTTAACGGACACAAATACTTTGTATGTCGGAGAGAGACAAAACGCAGTCCATCATTTAAAGTTGGCTATAGAACATGGTTTTGATTATGCCGTTGTTAATGCTCCGTTGTTGATAGCTGATGGTTTAAAAGGTGATAATTTCAAAGAAGTTCCCATGAAAGGGAAACATTATAGTTCTGTTCGTATAGCCAATGATATTTTAGCGGCAGACAGTATGGTTGTTCTATCTCATTTTAAAGGACATCCAATTGCAGGTTTCGGAGGAGCGATTAAAAATTTAGCAATGGGATGCGCACCGGCAGCCGGGAAAAAACAACAGCATCAAGAGAAACCATTTTATGATCAAGCGAAATGTATCGGGTGTGGTGCTTGCAAGCGTCAATGTGCTTTTGATGCTCCTTATTTAAAAGATGGTAAAGCTCATTTAGATTGCTCTCGGTGTGTTGGGTGCGGCAAGTGTGTATCTGTTTGTCCAGCACATGCTATTTCTATGGATAGCCCTACACAAAGTGAAGCTTTTTTAGAAAGATTGGTCGAGTATGCAAAAGGAGCTATTGAAAATAAAAAAAACAAAGTTTTTTATGTTAATTTTTTAATGAAAATAACGCCGTTATGCGACTGTTTTGTTTTTTCAAATGAACCAGTAACCAATGATATTGGCATCTTAGCATCATATGATCCAGTTGCTTTAGATAAAGCTTGTTTTGATTTACTTGAAAAACAAATGGGAAAGAACATATTTCAAGAATTAACGCCTCATGTTCCTGCTTTGCGTCAAATTAGCTATGGTGAGGAAATAGGATTAGGTTCTGCAACTTATGAATTGATAGAGGTAGAATAATGATGAAAAAGTGGCTTATTTTTTTATTTGTCTTGTGTGTTACAGCTTGTGCGACACAAAATCCTTTGAAAGAAATGCGATTTCAAACAATTTCTTCTGGTGATTATACACTGGCGGCATGGTATAAAATTACTGATCCAGGACAGCCTTTGAAAGTATATATAGAAGGGGATGGTCATTCTTTTAATTTAAGAGGACAACCGACGTCTGATCCGACGCCTCAAAGTGTTTTTTTGCGTGAAATTGCAGCTCAGGACGCTTCTCCAAATGTCTTGTATTTGGCAAGGCCTTGTCAGTATTTGATGAGTAAAAAGTGTTCTCCAAAAGATTGGACAAGCGGTCGTTTTTCTAAGGAAATTATTGATAGTATGGATGATGCTATCAGTCAAATGATGAAAAAGGCGAAAACATCAAATGCCATTTTAATTGGCTATTCCGGAGGTGGAATGGTCGCTTCTTTAATTGCTGTTCGTCATCCGGATCAAATAAAAAAATTGATGACGATTGCCGGAGTACTGGATCATGAAAAATGGACGAGTTATCATGGTGATCAGCCTTTGACAGATTCAATGAATCTTACTCCTTATCTTGAAACATTTAAAACCATTCCACAGGTTCATTTTGTGGGGAAAAAAGATATGACGGTTCCATGGAAAATGACACAAGAAATTGTTGGAGATGATAAAATTATTTTTGTTAATTCAGCTTCTCATGGAAAAGGCTTTGAAAGCATCTATAAAGATATTTGGGGGGTTCGGTGAGGCTGCAACGCTCTTTTTTCGAGCAGCCCACATTAGATGTCGCTCAAAAATTGTTAGGGCAACGATTAGTCTTTCAAGATAAAAGTGGTCTGATTACAGAAACGGAAGCTTACTTTGGTTTTAATGATCCGGCTTCTCATGCGGCGCGAGGTAAAACGCCGCGAAATGCTGTTATGTTTGGTCCGGCAGGTTTTTCTTATATATACTTTATATATGGGATGTATTTTTGTCTTAATGTCGTGACGGAAAAAGAAAACTTTCCGGCAGCCGTTCTCATTAGAGGACTTTTATTACCAGATGGTATGCATTTAAATGGCCCTGGCAAACTTTGTCGAGCTTTGGGATTATCTAAGGAATGGTCTGGACTAGATATGACAGTAAACTCAGACTTTTATGTTGAAGAAACAAAAAAGGGATTTAAGTATATAACAACGCCTCGAATTGGCATAAAACAAGGAACAGATTTATTATGGCGCTTTTGTGCTATTAATCCGATTAATTAATGATTTTTCATTTCTTTAGCATCTAAGAAATCAATTACATTCAATTCTAATTGAAAACGTTCCACCATTTCATAATCTCGATGTTGTTGTGCTTTTCGTAATATTCTGTTTGCCATTTTGCGACGAGCTTGACGCTGTTCATAAGTAGTGTCTGTATAACGCTTTTGAATATTACGAACTAAGTCACGTTTTACATCTTCAGACAGAGGAACATAAATATCTTCTTGTTTAACCTCTATGGAGGGAAGCATATCTTCTGCTTTGATGGGCAAGGCTAGTAAAAAGATTAATAAAGAAAAACAAAACTTTTTTAACATAACAGCCTCCTTTTTTTATCTAGAGAACATTGTAATGCATTTTTATGAAAAGTCATACAAAAAAATAATTATTTTTGGATAAAAGTTTTTAAATAAATTTAGTTTAAGTCTAATATGTTGTAAAACCAACGATTTGATTTTTCTTGATCGTAAATATTCCAAAGCTCATCGAAGCGCTCTTGAAAGGCTGTCAGGATCTTGTTTTCTTGAGTAATAACAATACAGTTTTCTGAGTTATAATTTGAGGCAGAAAAAGTCCAGTTATAAGAACCGGTAATTAGTTTTTTCTTATCAAAAATAGCAAATTTATTGTGCTCAATATTATATTCAGTGTTAACTTTGATAGGTATTCCTTTTCTGAAAAGAGAAGGAATTACCGAAGCATAATAATCAGATTGCTTTTTATCAGTTAATAGCCGAATATGAACGCCTCTTTTATGCGCTTGATAAAGAGCTTTTGCAATTTGTTTATGCGTAAAGGTGTAAACAGCTGCATCAATTGTTGTCTGAGCTTGAGAGATTGCAGATATAATTTCCTTTTCACAAGATGTCGAAGGAGAAAAATGAACATCGATTTTCGCTAGACAGCTAAAGCTCCAAAATATCAGACAAAAGGCATAAACTAATTTCATCATTTCACCTAAAGAACAAAATAAGAACAATATAACATCTTCTTCACAAAAGTCAATTTAAATTTGAAAAAAAAATTAACTTTTCCAAGGAGCAATAAAACAATTAAAAAATAAATAGTCCTTTACATTTAAAAAATAAATTTTAAAATAAAATAAAAGAAAGAGAGGGACAATGACAGAATACAAACGACCAACATGGGATGATTATTTTTTAGAGGTAATGCATGCTTTAGCTAAACGTGCTACATGTGATCGAGGTCGAACAGCTTGCTTGGTTGTGAAAGATAATCAGATAGTTGTATCAGGGTATGTTGGTTCTCCTCCAGGATTGCCTCATTGTGATGAGGTCGGTCATTTAATGAAAACAGTTACGCATGAAGACGGAACCCAGACTTCTCATTGTATGAGAACGCTCCATGCAGAGCAAAATGCGATTTGCCAGGCGGCTAAACGAGGTGTTTCGATAGAAGGTGGGACGCTTTATTGTAAATTGTCACCGTGTCCGACTTGTTCGAAATTATTGATAGCATGTGGAATTAAACGTGTTGTTGCTGAATATAAATATCAAGTAGCTACGGAAGGTGAAGAGTTGATGCGTCAAGCGGGCATTAAAATAGAATATATTCACGATGAAACCTTTAAGTACGATAAGAAAGACGAATGAAATGGCTAAAATATGGGCTTTAACGGATGACAGAATGGGAAATATCAGCCAAGTATTAGGTGTGGCTGAGGCTTTGGATGAAGAATATGAGCGAAAAGAAATCAAATACAACGCTTTCGTTAAATTACCGAATTTATTAAGAGGACGTTCACTTTTGGGTGTTTCTAAAGAAAGTAGAATAGAACTAACAGCTCCTTGGCCCGACTTAGTTATTGCAGCTGGTCGTCGGCTTTTTCCTGTTGCTCGCTTTATTAAAAAGAAATCAGGGAATAAAACTAAAATTGTTCAGTTAATGAATCCGGGAAAAGCAGGCTTTTCCGAAGCGGATTTAGTCGTTTTGCCTATGCATGATTGTTATCGAGGTCATGCAAAAAATGTGATGCAGACTTTAGGTGCTCCTCATCGAGTAACAAAAGAGCGTTTAACTCAGGAATTGGAAAAATGGCGTTCTGCTTTTGAAAAATATTCGTCTCCGCGTATTTCTGTTATTGTCGGAGGAGCAACGAAGAAGGCTCCTTTTACTGTTGAAATGGCAGAAAGATTAGCGTCAGATGTTCTATTTATGAATCCGGCGTCAATTTTAGTGACAACATCTCGTCGAACACCAAAAGAGGTTGTTTCTGTGCTAAAAAAACGCTTTCCTAAAGAACAAACATATTTTTATGAATTTGGAGATAGCGGAGAAAATCCATATTTTGGACTTCTTGCTTGGGGAACAAAAATTGTTGTAACAGGCGATTCAATGTCTATGTGTTCTGAGGCATGTGCTTCAGGTGTTCCTGTTTATATTTTCGCTCCTCCAGGAACAATGGGTAAGAAACATATGCGTTTTCATCAAGAGCTTATTTCTTCAGGATATGCTTCTATTTTGGGATCCGGACAAACAGCTTTTGGTGGCTCTTTAAACGCTGCGGCAGATATAGCTGAAAAAATCAAGAGTCTTTTTTCACAAGATCCTTCTTAGCTGTTTCGATAGCTTCATCCAAAATGGCTCTTTGCTTTTCTGGAGAGTCTGGCGTAATAATTCCTGTTGAGATGATGATTTTCCAAGCTTCATCAACTTTGATTTTTAAAGGGATAATATCTTTTTGTGGGACAAAAATTAAGAAGCCGGAAGTTGGATTAGGGGTTGTTGGAACATAAATGCTAATGAGTTCATCTTTAATTTTTTTTTGAATACCTGAATAAACTTTTCCAGTCACGAAAGCAATTGTCCAAAGACCTTCTCGTGGATATTGCACTAAAACGGCTTGACGGAAAGCTTGATTTTGTCCTCCTCCCATAATTGTTTCGATAATTTTTCGTAATGCGCTATAAACACTAGAGACGAAGGGCATTTTAGAGATGATTTTGTTCATCAGACCAATCAATGCGTTACCAATAAAGCCGGATGATATCATTCCGATTAAAATGAGCAGAACGAATAAAAACAAAATGCCGAAACCAGGAACTCCATAAGGAAGATATGTTTCCGGATTGTATTTTTCCGGGATAGCAGCTATTACTGAGCTATCAATAAAACGAATAAGTTCGAGAGCTAAATAAACAGTAATACCTAAAGGGGCTGAAACTAAAACTCCGGTCAAAAAATACGTTTTAATATTATGCTTTTTTATTGGATTTTCTTGTTCCATTGCTTTTCCTTTCATTTTAAAGCGAGTTTAGCGAGAAAAGGAAATTTTGTAAAGTTGTTCTTTTGAACAGTAAAGCAGAATGTTTTTAAAAACAGTTCTTGCCAAAAAAAAATTTTTAAAGTAAAAGGAAAATCAAAAGGAGTGAAGAATGGTTTTTATTATTTCAGCTTTTATTGGTTATTTTTTAGGTTCTATTCCATTCGGGCTTGTATTTACACGCTTGGCTGGTTTAGGTGATATTCGGCAGATTGGTTCGGGGAATATCGGTGCCACAAATGTTTTAAGGACTGGTCGCAAAGATTTAGCTTTATTAACGCTTATTTGTGATATAGGAAAGGCAGGCTTTGCTGCTTTTTTGGCCCAATGGATTTTTCATAATGAATTGGCAGGACTTTGTGCGGGTACGTTTGGTGTTTTAGGTCATAACTTTCCAGTGTGGTTAAAGTTTAAAGGCGGAAAAGGAGTAGCATCTACACTAGGTATGATGTTGGCGACTCATCCTTTGGTTGGAATTATGGCCTGTTTAACTTGGTTGTTTATGGCTATAGCTTTTCGTTATTCTTCTTTATCCGCTTTGACTGCTTTAACACTTTCTCCGCTATATGCATTCCTTTTGGGCGGTAGTCATGTTGTTGCTTTTGTTTCTTGTTATGCTTTTCTTGCTGTTCTTTCATTAATTAGACATCGCGCAAATATCAGTCGTTTGTTAAATGGAACCGAAACTAAAATAAAGATGAAGAAGAAATGAAACTGACAACGCTGAGTTTTGAAAAGAAAAAAGAGTGGGTTCAGTTGGCACGCAGTGAAAATGTCGGGCCGATCACTTTTCGTAATTTAATCAGTCTTTTTAAAACGCCTAAAGTTGCAATGGAACACATAGATGATTTTGCTCGCCGAGGTGGAAAAACGCGTTCGATTTCTTTGTATACAGAACAAGAAGTTGAAAATGAAATGACAAAGATAGATAAAATCGGTGGGAAAATTTTAGCTTTTTGTGAACCAGATTATCCAGATACACTACGCAAGTTAGAGGATGCTCCACCGATTATTACGGTTTTAGGCGATATTTCTTTGTTGCGTCGTTCTTGTGTATCTATCGTTGGTTCTAGAAATGCTTCTGTAAATGGAAAAAATTTAACGCGTCGGTTGGCCTTTGATTTAACGAAAGAGGATTTTGTTATTGTTTCAGGTATGGCGCGTGGTATTGATACGGCTGCTCATGAAGGGGCTTTGACACAAGAAAATGGCCTAGGTGGAACTATAGCTGTTTTAGGAACCGGGGTTGATGTGGTTTATCCTTCTGAAAATCAAACATTGTATCAAGAAATTTGGCAAAGAGGAGCTATTATTTCTGATTTCCCTTTGGGAACACAGCCGCATCCAGGACATTTTCCAAGGCGTAATCGTCTTATTTCCGGATTATCCCTTGGAACAGTAGTTATTGAAGCACAATCTAAATCAGGTTCTTTAATTACAGCAGAGTATGCAAAACAGCAAGGACGAGAAGTTTTTGCTGTCCCCGGCTCTCCATTAGATGCCAGAAGTGAAGGGCCAAATGAATTATTGAAAAAAGGTGCTCGACTTGTTTCTTCAAGTCGTGATATTTTAGATGTATTAAAGAATAAGGAATATAAAGAATTTAAAGATGTTTTCCAAGATGAAGAACAGATCAGTTTAAAAGCTGATGCAGATGAAACGGAAGTTGAAAAAATTCGTCATATGATTTTGGAGAATCTGTCTCCAGAAAAAGTGTGCGTAGATGATTTAATTCGTGAGATGAAATTGCCTGCTTCTATTGTTAATGTTGCTTTAATTGAATTGGAGCTGGCCGGTCGATTGGAACGACATCCAGGTAATAGTGTAAGTCTTTTGGCAGAATTGCCTTAAGGAGAATAGAAAATGAAGTTAGTTATAGTAGAATCCCCGGCGAAAGCCAAAACAATCAATAAATACTTGGGAAAGGATTATCAGGTTATTGCCAGCTTTGGTCATATTCGAGATCTTCCTGCAAAAGACGGTTCTGTTCGACCGGATGAAGATTTTTCTATGGATTGGGCAGTTGACGCTAAAAGTGAAAAGCATGTAAAGGATATTATTACAGCCTTGTCAAAAGCCGATGAAGTTTATTTAGCATCCGATCCGGATAGAGAGGGAGAAGCTATTGCTTGGCATATTGTACAAGAGTTAACTCGTCGTAAGAAATTAAAAGTGCCGGTTAAACGGGTTGTGTTTAATGAAATTACAAAATCAGCCGTTTTAGATGCTATTCAACATCCTCGAGATATTGATATGAACTTGGTAGATGCTTATTTGGCTCGACGCGCCTTAGATTATTTAGTCGGTTTTACATTATCTCCTGTTTTATGGCGTAAATTACCGGGTAGTAAGTCTGCAGGACGAGTGCAATCAGTTGCTTTGCGTTTAATTTGTGAACGAGAAGCTGAGATTGCGGCTTTTAAAGCACAAGAATATTGGACAATAGGAGCCCTTTTAGAAACACCAGCTTTGGAGCCTTTTAAAGCAGCTTTGAACGAAGTTAATGGTAAGAAACTAGATAAGTTTGCTTTTAAAGATAAGGCTGAAGCCGATGCTATAACAGCCCGTGTTAAGGTGGCTTCTTTTACAGTCGGTTCAGTAGAGAAGAAACAAGTCAAACGTAATCCAGCTCCTGCTTTTACGACCTCAACTTTACAGCAAGAAGCTTCTCGTAAACTTGGTTTTTCTGCAAAAAAGACAATGAAGACAGCTCAGGAGTTATATGAGGGAGTAGAGATAAATGGAGAACGTGTCGGTTTAATTACTTACATGAGAACGGATGGAGTAGCTTTAGCTCAAGAAGCTATTATGGCTATGCGAGAATTTATAGAAAAAGAGTATGGTTCTGAATTTGTGCCAGCTCAGCCTCGCTATTATAAAAATAAAGTCAAAAATGCCCAAGAGGCGCATGAAGCCATTCGTCCAACAAATATCAATCGCACGCCGGAACAGGTCGCTGCTTTTCTTGATAAAGATCATTTAAAATTATATGAATTAGTTTGGAAACGAGCATTGGCTTGTCAGATGGAAAGTGCTGTTTTAGATAAGGTTTCAATAAATATTCCGTCTGAAGATTCTTCTTTATTGTTGAGAGCAACAGGACAAACAATCGCTTTTGCTGGTTTTATTAAAGTTTATAAAGAAGATGTCGATGATGAGAAGGAAGAAGAGGGCACATTGCTTCCTTCAATGAAAGAAGGCGATGTGTTGAACTTGAAAGACGTCCTATCAGAACAACATTTTACTGAACCACCACCACGTTATTCCGAAGCTAGTTTAGTGAAAAAGATGGAAGAATTGGGAATTGGACGACCATCTACCTATGCCTCTATTTTATCAGTTTTGCAAGATAGAGCTTATGTTCGTCTTGAAAAGAAACGATTTATTCCTGAGGATCGAGGTCGTGTTGTGACGGCTTTTTTAGAGAATTTCTTTAATCAATATGTTCAATATGATTTTACGGCAAAATTGGAAAATCAGCTAGATGATATTACCTCCGGTGAAGAGAATTGGAAAAAAGTTTTAGCAGACTTTTGGAAGGGCTTTCATGGAACTGTCGAGAAAGTTTCGCCATGTCGAACAACAGAAGTGCTTGAAAAAGTAGATGCCGCTTTAGAACAACATTTGTTTCCGACAGAGGAAAGCCGTATTTGTCCAGAATGTCATAAAGGACGATTAAGCTTGAAAGTCGGGCGTTTTGGCGCTTTTATTGGTTGTTCAAACTATCCGGAATGTAAATATACGCGTCAGTTTTCAAAGGAGACAGCGGTGGCAGAAAATGAAACAGAGACAGAACCTAAGGAAGAAATGTCATATGATTTAGGAAAAGATGCTGCAGGTCATTCTGTTGTCGTTAAAAAAGGACCTTATGGTTGGTATGCTCAGTTAGGAGAAGGAAAAGACGCAAAACGTGTTTCAATTCCTAAAAACATGGAACCATCTCAAGTGGATTTAGAAAAAGCATTAGCATTACTTTCTTTGCCTCGTGTTTTAGGAAATGATCCTGAAACGAATGAAGTTATAGAAACCTCAATCGGTCGATTTGGCCCTTATGTTAAAAGAGGGAAAACTTTTCAATCTTTACAGCCTTCGGATGATGTATTAACCATTGATTTACAAAGGGCTTTAGCTTTACTTTCTAATACCAAGTCTAAAGCAAAAGTAGAAAGTATCAGCTTAGGCAATTATGAAGGAACAGATATACAATGGTTAGTCGGAAGATATGGTCCTTATTTAAAGTGGGGTCAGCAAAATATTGCTTTACCTAAGGAGTTGAAAAATCCGGATCAAAAACCGACTTTGGAACAAGCTATTGCGGTTATTCAAAAGAAAAAAAATTAAAAGTTAAGTAGAGAAAATGCTTTAAAGAATAGTATTTTTAACATATTTGTTCTGTTTTTATTTTATAAAAATAAAAAAAATGAGATTTTTATCATTTTTTGCTGGCGTTCAACAATAAAAGCAGGTATAAATTTCCATTATGTTTTAGAATGAAGAGGAATAAAATGTCAGAAATAAAAAAAATCGGTGTTCTTACCAGTGGTGGAGATTGTTCAGGTCTTAACACGGCTATTCGTGCCGTAGCGTGTTCTGCGCTCAGCAAAGGGTGGGAAGTTTATGGAATTGAAAATGCGACAGATGGATTATTCGCTCGTCCGATGCGTTATCGTCAATTCAGTTTTAAAGATTTTGACTTTCCCTATGCAAGGTTGGGTGGGACAATGCTTGGAACAAACAATTCCGGTAATCCAAATCTTCAGATGACAGCTGACGGCACAATGGAAGAATTAACGGATGAGCAATTAGTGGAAAGATTCCGTGACGGGGCTAAAGAATTAGGTCTGGATGCATTAGTTGTTATTGGCGGTGATGGAAGTATGGCGATTATCAGTAAATTTTGCCAACTTGCCGGCATTAAAATGGTTGGCATTCCGAAAACAATTGACAATGATGCGCCAGCGACAGATGCTGCAATCGGCTTTGCAACAGCGCGGAATATCGTGATGGAGGCTTTGGATCGGTTAGATACAACAGCAAATTCTCATCAACGTGTAATGATACTGGAAGTAATGGGACGTGGTGCAGGACATTTAGCTTTGGAAGGCGCTATTGCCGGTATGGCAGATATTTGTTTGATACCGGAGATTCCATATACTTATGAGGGTGTTGTTAAAAAATTGCGTCAACTGAGGGCATGCGGTCGCTCTCATGCGCTTATGGTAGTTGCAGAAGGCATTAAAACGCCGGAAGGTAAACACGTTTTTGCAACAAATGGCAGAACATTTACTGGTGTCGCAAATTATTTTACGGAACGCCTGTCTGCCGAACCAGATAAATTTAATGTTCGGACAACGATTTTAGGACATGTTCAACGAGGTGGTACACCAATGGCTCAGGATAGGATTTTGGCATCTACTTTTGCAGTTCATGCAGTTGATTTATTAGAGCAGGGAATTACGGATCGTGTTGTTGTTTGCCGTAATGGAAAAGTGAGTGATATGTCTTTACAAGAGGTGTTAAAAATCGCACATACTCCTGTTGATCCGAAAGGACAAGCTGTTCAAACAGCACGTGGCTTAGGAATGTATATAGGCGAGTAAATATATAAAAATCAATAAGTTATTTTTTAATTTTAAAAAGCGGATTGCTTTTGAACAAAAGATAACCTATACTATATTATGGTACAAATAAAAAGGGAGTTAAAGATGAATACAGAAAAACAAGAGAAGCATTTACAAGCATTAAAAGATAAACATCATGCATTGGATGTTCAATTAGAAGAAGAAATGGCTCGTCCAGCTCCTGATGAAATGAAAATTCAGGAAATAAAAAAGCAAAAGCTGAAAATTAAAGAAGAGATTCAAGCGCTTGAAAGTGAAAAGTAGAGTATGAAATAAGTAAAAAATCCCCCACTTTGGGGGATTTTTAATATGAGTAATTATTTACAAGTGCAATATCCTTGAACCGTTCCATTTTTATCAACAACACAATTCCCATCTTGATCTTTATAACATTCACAGTATTGGCTAGTTCCAGAATTACAGCATCCAACAAGTTTGGACCTGTCATACCAATCGTAAAGGAAGGTTTGATTGCTATGACAGCACACACTTTCCGTTGAACCAGGCTTGCAACATTTTCCTCCGACAAAGACATGTCCTCCAGGAGAGCAACATCCTACCTTCCAACCAGATTTGGTCATTTGTCCTTTTCCTGAAGCACATCCCAAATAACCATCCGGCATACAATAAGAGAAGTTAGAGCTATCGCTTGAAATAGTAGCGGTTGTTCCATCTGGACAACAACCATTTGAATAACTCTGTCCTGTTGTCTCATCTTTCCAATCATGGAGCGCTGCTGATGTTTCAGTTGTGCAACAGAATTCTCTATGATAGTTATCAG
>CALXXX010000017.1 GCA_944392795.1 uncultured Alphaproteobacteria bacterium
GACGTAATCGTCTAACATGAACATCAACGGTCCGAGTGTCTACACGAATCCCATGTCCCCATGCGGCTGTCAACATCCCTTCACGAGAAAAAACCTCTTCAGGAGCAGACATGAAAATCTGCAACAATCGAAATTCTGTAGGACCTAAATGAATAATGTTTCCCGCACGTGTAACCTCTTTTTTTTCAAAGTCGACACGAATATCTCCATATGTTTTAGCTTCCAAAACTGGCTTTTTAACCTGCCGCCGCAACAAAGCACGAATACGAGCCATTAATTCCGGAATTGAAAAAGGCTTTGTCAAATAATCGTCTGCTCCGGCTGTTAAACCGGAAACTTTATCAGCTTCATCTCCTCTGGCCGTTAACATTAGAACAAGTGTATGACGAATATCATGATCTTGACGAAGTGATTTACAAATATCTATCCCTGAACTATGTGGCAGCATCCAATCTAACAAAATTAAATCAGGTTCTTGTGAACGAATTTCTTCAAGAGCTTTTTTACCATCTGTTACTTGTATCGTTTCATAGCCGGCTTTTTCTAAATTATATTTTAAGATGGTTTGTAGACCAAGTTCATCTTCTACAATCATAATTTTCGTCATTGTTGCCCCTTTAATAACATAATCGCTTGATGCCAATCCGAAGATTTTAAAATATAATTCCCCGCCACTAAAATATCTGCACCGGCTTTAACGCAATTTGGTGCTGTCTTATCGTTCAGGCCACCGTCTACTTCAATTTGTATTTTTTTCCCTTGAATCAGTCTTTTGACTTCCTGAATTTTATCAATCAACTCATATCTAAACGGCTGTCCACCAAAACCCGGCTCTACTGTCATAACAAGGACTTGATCTAACAAATCCAAAAAAGGAATAATTGTTTCAGCAGGCGTTGCCGGTTTTAAACATAAACCGGTATCAACCCCTTTTTCTTTTAATTGCATAAGTAAAGAACGAACATCTTCTTCTATTTCCGCATGTAATGTAATTCGATTAGAACCCGCCTTAATAAAGCTATCTAATAAAATAGATGGACGGCTCATCATTAAATGAACATCTAAAGGAACGGTTGAAGAACTTTTAATTGCTGAAACAACCATAGGTCCGATTGTTAAATTCGGAACAAAATGACCATCCATTACATCTACATGAACAAAGTCTACGCCTGCCGAGCATAACTCTTTAACGACACGCCCCAAGCAAGCGAAATCCGCTGATAAAATGCTCCCGGAAACATACACGTTATCCAAAAAAAAGCTCCTTCATTACTGTTGTTGAAGAACAGATAATTTACGCTTTAAGTCCTCGTTCGCTTTTTGGATTGTTTGATTGGCTCGCGTAATAACCTCATTTGTTTCTTTTTGGACAGCTTCGAACTCCTCACGTGCACGATTAGCTGATAATTGGGCATTAGAAATAGCTGCCTCTGCATCCGCTTTAGCTTTTCTAGCCATTGATTCAGCCTCTTTATATTTTTGTTCAGCAGCTGTCACTTCTTTTTGAGCTGCCGCTATAATCGCATCTGCTTCTTTTTGATAAGTCGCAATTTTAGCTTCAATCTCCGCTTTTTGTTTCTCATCAACCGAGAATTTAACAACATTACTATCAACTGCCTGAGCAAAAGCACCTAAAGCCACAAAAGAAATTCCAGCTAAAACAGCCCCCAGCAAAAATGTTTTTTTCATATTTTCCTCCTTTAAAAACTCTTAAATAACGGCTTACCTTGAATCATCTTAGCCATTTGAGATTCCATCAAAGTTGCCAAGTTAATTTTACCATCTCGAATAATCATACGCATCTGATCAGCTTCTAATGGATTAGGATTAGCAAAACAATAATGCAATGTTGGAATCAACTTAACCGTCCCTGTCAGCTTTTGATGCACAACGGCTAAAATACCGCGAGCCAACAAATCTGCCGCTAATTCTTCATTCATCCCCGCAGCCGAAGCATATTTAATAACGGAATTCAAAGCATCTTCCAGGTTGTTGGCGTGAATTGTCGAAATGACCAAGTGACCGGAAGTTGCCGCACGTAAGAGTTCACTGGCTGTTTCAGCCGTTCTTATCTCGCCAACCAGGATATATCTTGGTCTGCTTCGTAAAGCAGAGCGTAAACCGCCATCCCAATTTTGATTAACGACTTCCGTCTGTTTACAAATACCTAATCCTTTCTTTTTCGTTTGGTAAACACCATCCAAAGGCATTTCTGGAGGATCTTCAATCGTATACGCAAATCCTCCTTCTGTTTCCAAATAAGTCTTTAATAAAGATGTTGCCGTCGTTGTCTTTCCCATACCTGTCGGACCGCCGAACAAAATAAGACCTGTTGCTGTATTTAATGAAAGAAGTTGATTAACTAACGGTTCTGGAATACCTAATTGATAGATATCAGGTATGTGATGTGGCATTCGTCGAGCTGTATAATGAATACCTGTCACTGTTTTAATTCGTTCCACGCGATAAGTCGAAGTCCCATAATGCATAGAATAACTGGAGGCCCCTTGGAAATTTTCTTCTAAAGCTTTATGAAAATCCATTAAGTCTGGTGCATCAAAAACTTTTAAGCCGAATTGAGATTGTTTATCATGCACATAAGCAATTCTTTCCGGAGTAAAATAAATATCCGAGAACCAAACATCATCAATGCGAGGTAATAGACTTTCTTCATATGAAGGGGTCTCCAAAGCTTGCTGAGGAACCATCGGCGCAGCTTGAGGGACTTCCTGAATAACCTGAGGCGTAGATGGAGAAACAGAAGGTTCATGCATCGTTGTTGTTGCTTGTTCAACGGGTGGTTTAGGTGCAAAAATCATATTAACCTCTCTTATTTTCATTCTTTTTTGAATGATAAGACTTTTTTTCTTAATATCTTCTTAACAACAGCAGTTATTACATATGAGAGCACATAAAAACTCAAAGCGACGGCAACCATTGTTGGTCCAGTTGGAACATCGACTTCAAAAGAGAACCATAATCCTAAAACTGCTGATAGAACGGCAACCAAAGTCGCAAAAAAGGCCATTTTTTCAGGTGTCTTTGAAAAAGGACGCGCTGCCATAGCAGGTATCACCAAAAAAGCAGGAGCTAAAAGGGCTCCCATTACTTGAATCCCGCAAGCGATAAAAAGACCTGTCATCAGTAAAAACAGAAATTCCAGCAATGAAACATTGATCCCGCGAGCTTTAGCTAAATCTCCATTAACTGCAATCAATATCCATTTTTTCCAAAAGACAAGTAATAAAGACAATACAATCCCATTCACAATCCAAATTAAAATAACATCTTCTCGGCTGACTGTTAAAATATTACCGATAAAAGCGCTCATAAGGTTCGGATTTCCGACAGGTGCCAAAGCAAACAGAAGAATAGCAAGAGCTAATGAACTCTGTGTTAAAAAAGCCAAAACACTGTCTGTTGTCGCCCATCGTGAACGCTTTAAAAACCATAAAAGAAAAACCCATACTGCCGTCAATCCAATCAAAGAAACAATCGGCGAAGCTCCTATTAAAAAACCGACGGCCAGACCCAATACTGAACCATGCGCTAAAGTATCACCCAATAAAGATAAGCGACGCCACATCATCAAGCATCCCAAAGAGCCTGCTACAAACGCAACACCTAACGCTGCCAACAAAGCTAAAATCATAAAATCAACCATGAATAGGATTTCCTTTCAAATCATGTGTATGATTATGATGGTGATGATAAGGCAAAACCATTCCTTTAAAGCAAGAAGTTCCTGCAACTTTCTCTGGAGCCCCTTCACAACAAATATGTCTGTTTACACACAAAACATGTTGTGTATTACGCATAACAAAATTTAAATCATGTGATACTAAAATAACGCAACATTTATGCTCTTTTTGATAAGTTAAAATCTGCTTGTATAATTGGCTTTCTCCTTCAGCATCTAGTCCTTGAGCCGGTTCATCCAAAATTAAAACATCCGGTTCATTTTGCAGGGCATACGCTAATAGAACTCTTTGCATCTCTCCACCGGATAATGTCGACATATCCAAATTCAAAAGACCGCGTCCGTTTACAATATCCAATGCTCGTTTGTCTTCCAAAAAACGCTTTACCGTTAACGGCATGCTCGGATCAATCGTAATGCGTTGCGGCATATAACCAATTTTTAAATCGGCTCGATGATATATAGCCCCACTTGTCGGTTTTTCGATTCCTAAAATAAGTTTAACTAAAGTTGTTTTACCGCCACCGTTGGGACCAATAATCGTCGTCACTTGCCCAGCCTCAAAAGAACAGGTAATCCCGTCTAAAATCATATGACCGCCCGAAATATATCCGACATTTCGACAAGTAATTAGTGTTGTTTTCATCTCTTTTCCTTGAAAAATCGAAATCTTATCTTATAATGAATCTAATTTTTAAGCAAGGAAAGGAAATATCATGCGTTCATTTTTTGCCTTTTTATTTCTGTTAATCAGTTTCCCTGCCATTGCAAAAGCGCCAAAAGTCGTAGCAACATTCTTGCCTATTCACTCCTTAGTCGCTGGTGTAATGGAAGATGTCAGCAAAGTTAATTTATTAGTAACGCGTGCAAACGACTCTCATCATGGCTATGAACTCAGACCTTCTGAAATGAAAATCCTAAAAAACGCGGATATTGTCTTTTGGGTCAGTCCGGAATTAGAAACTTTTGTTCCTAAAGCTCTTCAAGAAGCTGCACCTAATGCTATTTCTGTTCCGCTGATGGAAAAAACCCCGGATTTAACACTTTTACCTCTTTCCGATGGGCGAAAAGGAAATGATCCCCATATTTGGATGGATCCTAACAATGCGTTAAAAATGATTGATGTTATTGAAGCAACTTTATCTCAGAAAGATCCAGCCAACGCAAATAAATATAAAGCCGGTGCTAAAAAGGCAAAAAGTTATATTGAAGAATTAAAAAAGTTAAAGCTTCAGAATCAAAAAGAAACTATTGTGAGTCTACATGGCGGTTTTCCATATTTATTCGACTATTTTAGTATAAACGGAACAGCATTAGGCATAGATGTCGACACATTAACCGGTCCAAAGACTATTCGAGAAACACAAAAAAAATTAAAAACACTTCATCCGGAGTGTCTGATTATTGAACCCACCATGAAGAAAAAAGAAATTAAATTATTAACAAATGATGCTTATAAAACCATCAAAATGGATTTAATGGGATGGAAATTAACAGCCGGTCCCGGACTTTACACAAATATGATACGTCGAGATGTTGACCGCATAAAAAAATGCTTGAACGATAAATAATCGTCAAAAAAACGAATAAGGATCAATATCTATCCTGATAGTTACAGAAGAAGGCAGTTTCAATTGAGCGAGCCAAGTCGTTAAAATCGTTTGCAGTCGTATTGTTTTTTCTGATTTAACCAAAATTCGCCACCGATATTTCCCTCGAAGTTGATAAATAGGCGCTTGAACGGGCCCCAAAAATTCTACCCCGTTTAAAAAGGGAGCTTTAGAAATTAAAGCTTTAGCTGCACGTTGACACAGTTGCTCGTTTCCGGCGCTGATGATAATGGCGGCCAATCTTCCGAAAGGGGGCATCCCCAACAATTGTCTTGCCTGTATCTCCGTTTCCATAAAAACATCACGATCCCCTTTTAGCAAAGCTTGTATCACTAAATTTTGAGGACTATAAGTTTGAATAAAAGCCCGACCTTTATGAACAGATCTTCCTGCTCGACCGGATACTTGCTGCAACAATTGAAAAGTTCGCTCCGAGGCTCTTAAATCTCCCCCGGATAATCCGAAATCTGCATCTACAATACCAACCAATGTTAAATTAGGAAAATTATGTCCCTTTGCCAACATTTGCGTCCCTATTAAAATATCCACTTCACCTGAAGCCAACTGTCCGCAAAGAGCATCAAAAGCCGAAGCATTGGATACCGTATCACTTGTAATAACTGCCGTTCTTGCCAAAGGAAAAACTTCTGCCACTTCTTCGGCAATTCGCTCAACACCGGGGCCACAAGAAATTAATGTCCCTTCTTCTCCGCAAGCAGGACACTTCGTCGGGATAGAGCGAGTATACCCACACTGATGACAAACCATAGCAGCCGGATGATGATGCTCGGTTAAAAAAACAGAACAATGAGGACATACTAATTTTTCTCCACACGCTCGGCACAATCGCATCGGCGCATATCCTCTGCGATTTAAAAACAATAATACTTGTTGATGAACCTGAAGCGTTTCTGCTATAGCAGACTTTAAAGCAATTGATAAAAAACCTTTTTCTTTAGCTTCTTTAGAACGCATATCCACAAGTGTCATTTCAGGTAAAACCGCATCCTGAAAACGCTCTGGTAAAACCAAGCGCTGATAGCGCCCGGACTTCACATTACAATAGGTCTCCAACGAAGGCGTTGCTGAAGCTAATATAACAGAAAAAGAACCTAAACGAGCTCGAACAACAGCCATATCTCGTGCTTGATATAAAACACCGTCTTCTTGTTTATAAGAAGAATCATGTTCCTCATCAACAACAATTAAACCTAATTTTTGAAACGGTAAAAACAAAGCAGACCGAGCCCCAACGACAACCTGAGCACTCCCATTTGCTACAGCTTGCCAAGTATCCCTTCTTGTTTTCGGCGTTAAACCAGAGTGCCAACAAGCCGGTTGAACGCCAAAACGCTTTTCAAATCGTTTCAACCATGCGGTTGTTAATGTAATTTCAGGTAAAAGAATTAATGCTTGTCTTCCTTGTCGAATAGCTTCTGCAATTGCTTCAAAATAAACCTCCGTTTTTCCGGAACCAGTCACGCCATCTAATAAAGTAACGCTAAAAGTATTTTGCTTAACTTGTCTTGTTAAGTCATCAACCGCCTTTTGTTGAGACGATGAAAAAGAAACTTCCGCATGCCCAGGTATCGGAGGCAAGAAAGAAAGCGGTTGTCTGCTTTTTTTATCAAACTCCGCTCCTGTTAACGCCATCTTAAGCACAAGTCCCGGAGGAGAAAGCGTATAAGATGCCACCCAATCAATAAAAGAACGATTTTCTTTACTTAATTGAAAATCATCTATCATTTTATCAATCGGCTTAATCTTATTATCAGGAAAACTTTCATCAATAGGCGTGTCCCAGACAACCCCAAGAATATGTGTTCTTCCAAAAGGGACTTGAACAAATCTTCCCGGCATTAAATTTTCCTCTGCAAAATAGGTGCAGATGCCAAACGGGTTCGGTAAAAGAACAGATATTTTTTGCATTTTCAATGAAACTTTCCTATACTTTTCTTAAGGATATAAAAAAGCATGCAAGACATCAAGGATTTTCAACAACTCGCCTCAAAAGAAATTCTGACAGACATCATTGCTTGGCAAGAATGGCTGTCGACCGAAAGACGGCTATCCATACATACAAGCCAAAGCTATTTTATTGATTTGAAAGAGTTCTTCTGTTTCTTAAAAGATTATTTAGGGCACATCGTCCGAGAAAAGGATTTATCTGAATTATCCGTCTCAGATTTTCGTTCGTTTCTTGTCGATAGAACGGGAAAAGGAATCGGACGTTCTTCTATTGCTCGAGAAATGTCTACTTTGCGTAATTTTTTCCGCTTTTTACAACGCTCGAAAATTTTAGAAAATACAGCTATTCGAGCCGTTAGACCGGCTCGTCCGCCGCGAACGCTTCCAAAACCTTTAACAGCAGAAGATGCTCTTGCTTTATTACAACAAGCCAAAAACATGCAAAAGGAACACTGGCAAGGTCTCCGAGATGTTGCTTTATTGACTTTACTATATGGCTGCGGTCTGCGTATTTCAGAAGCCTTAAATTTAAATATCCAAGATTTTCCAAGTTCTTCAGATACCTTAATTATTACCGGGAAAGGGAACAAACAACGCATTGTCCCGATATTACCCTTGGTTAGAAATGCGATGATAAGCTATCTAAAAGAACGTCCCTCTGCAGATTCAAACAGTCCTCTTTTTGTGGGCGCCAGAGGAGAACGATTAAATCCGGGCGTCGTTCAGCGTCAAATTCGAAAGCTCAGAACTGTCTTAGGTTTGTCTGAAACGGTAACACCTCACGCCTTACGGCACAGTTTTGCTACACATTTATTGGCGGCCGGAAGCGATCTACGCAGTGTCCAAGAACTTTTAGGGCATGCGAGCTTATCCGCGACGCAACGTTATACGGAAATCAATATCGAACAAATGAAAACAGTTTATGAACATGCCCATCCTCGAGCCCATGCAAAAGATTAAGCTATTTTTTATCTAAATTATTTACAAAAAAGCTGGCTTCACAAAAGCTTTTTATGTAAGATATAAAAAAAAGAAAGGAGCATGATGATTTCTGAACAACAAATGGCAAATGCCGTCCGTTTCTTAGCTGTTGATGCTGTTCAAAAAGCCGGATCAGGACATCCGGGAACGCCTCTTGGAATGGCGGACATTGCAACATTATTGTGGACAAAAATCATTAAGTTTGATGCGACTTGTCCTGAATGGCCAGACAGAGATAGGTTTATCTTATCTGCAGGACACGCTTCTGCCATGCTTTATGCTTTGTTTTATTTATCAGGATTTCAAGACATTTCTTTAGAAGACTTAAAAAATTTTCGGCAACTAAATTCTAAAACGGCCGGGCATCCGGAGTATGGCTTGTTAAAAGGAATTGAGGCAACAACAGGTCCCCTAGGACAAGGGATAGGAATGGCTGTTGGTATGGCGATTGCAGAAAAAATTGCTGCAGCTCGTTTTGGCTCAGATTTAGTCAATCATCGCACCTGGGTTTTGGCTGGAGACGGCGATTTAATGGAAGGGATTTCAGAAGAAGCTATTTCCTTAGCCGGACACTTAAAACTCAATAAATTAACACTTCTCTGGGATAACAATTCTATCACCATCGATGGAAGCACAACTTTATCAACATCAACGGATCAGAAAAAACGATTTGAAGCCTGTGGTTGGCAAGTCTTTGAAGTCGACGGTCACAGTCCGGAAGACTTATTCAAAGTCATTCAAAAAGCTCAACAATCCGATAAACCTGCTATGATTGCTTGTAAAACAACAATCGGTTACGGAGCTCCGACAAAAGCCGGAACTTCAGCAGCGCATGGCGCTCCATTAGGCGAAGATGAAATTCAAGGATTGCGACAAAATTTAAAATGGCCTTATCCTCCTTTTAAAATACCAAATGAAGTTTTAACAGAATGGCGAAACGCCGGCTTACGCGGCTCTGCCGAACGACAAGCGTGGGAAAAACGCCTGGAAAAAAGCGAAAAAAGAAAAGCTTTTACTGACACATTGATTCAAAATAACTTACCTGAAAACTTTGAAACGATGTATCAGACTTTTAAAAACACTCTTCTGATACAAAAACCTAATATAGCTTCTCGCAATGCCTCTCAAATGGCTTTAGAAAAAATTATGGAGATTATTCCAAACATGATTGGCGGTTCTGCTGATTTATCTCCTTCCAACCTGACAAAAGCAACTTCCTCAAAAGTTATTTCTGCTGAAAATTTTGATGGAAATTATATTGAGTATGGTATCCGGGAGCATGCTATGGGTGCCATCATGAACGGACTTGCTTTATCCGGCGGTTTTATTCCATACGGAGGAACTTTTTTGGTTTTTGCTGATTATTTAAAACCAGCCATGCGACTCGCTTCCATGATGAGAAAACAGGTTATTTATGTCTTTACGCATGACTCTATCGGTGTGGGAGAAGACGGACCGACACATCAACCGATTGAACAACTTGCTATGCTCCGCAGTCTTCCGAATTTGATAACTCTCAGACCTTGCGATGCTTTAGAAACCGCAGAATGTTGGCAAATCGCTCTTCAACACAAAAACGGACCGTCTGCCTTAATTTTATCCAGACAAAAATTACCTTTCCTTCGCACGCAAGCAGACATCAATTTATCTGAAAAAGGGGCTTATGTTATCAGCCCCGCAAAAGGAAAAAGAGCTGTTACACTCATTGCAACGGGTTCTGAAGTTGCTCTTGCCATCCAAACGCAAACTTTATTATCCGCCAGAGGAATTGAAGCTGCAGTCGTTTCTATGCCATCTATGGAGTTGTTTAATCAACAATCCAAAAAATATCAAACAGATGTTTTAGGAAATAAGCTACGCATTAGCATCGAAGCGGCCAGTACATTTGGATGGGCTAAATATGCTGATTATTCTATCGGAGTAGATCGTTTTGGATTATCGGCGCCGGCAGAGCAAGTATATACCAAAATTGGTTTAACTTCAGAGGCGATTGAAAAAAAAGTCATGGAGGTATTATATGAGACTAACTCGTAAGCTAGAACAATGGACAAAAGCTAAACTTATCACATCTGTTCAAGCTCAAAAAATTGAAGCCTTTGAAATTTCCTGCAATACAAATAATTTACTTATGGTTCTTCTTATTCTCGCAGGGTGTGCTATTGGGCTTGGCATTATCGCCTTAATTGCTGCAAATTGGCAAAATATTCCAGGTTTCTTTAAACTAATCGGAGGATTTATTCTATTGGCTTTTTTCCTCAGTGGCACATACATAACACAAGTCAGCCGACACTTTCATTTAAAGGGGCTGTTTTTAACTTTATCTTTTTTTATGACTGGCGCACAGATCTCTCTCATTAGTCAAGTTTTCCAGTGTAGTGGTTCTTTATCTGCAGCTTGTTTGTTGTGGAGTTTATTGACTTTTCCAATGGTTTTTTTAGCCTCCTGGGCTTTCGTTCCTTTTTTCTGGTTAATTATATCTGTTATGGCCTTACCTAAATTTTTAGAACTTTTAGAACCTCTAGCCTGTTGGATCGGAATAGATAAAATTGCGATTTGGATAGAGACTTTTTATCACCATGCTCCTGTTTATTCAACGATTATAATCGGCGCTTTTACCTATCTATGCTTAGGAAGTTTATCTATCCTGGCTAAGCGTTTTTATCAGCGCACAGAGCTTCCTATATGGTCGGTACTGAAATTTTTAATGTATTTCTGCATGTGTCTAACTTTATTATTAGGTGAAATTATATTACGTTGGTGGCATAATGTTCCCTGGATAGCAACTTGCTGGATGCTTTTTTTACTGGGTATTACAACAATTTATGAAGGATTTTGTCGACAAGAAGCCGCTTTTATTCGTATGATTGTTATAATAGAACTTTATTTATTTTATATTTTTGCTTCTTTTTATTCTAATCTATGGACGACGGGGTGGGGATTGATTGCTTTTGGAGGCCTTATGTTAGCTGCAATGATATTAGCCAAAAAAACAATTTATTATTTTAAAAGGAAAAACGCATCATGAATAAATTACATTTTAGAATGATCCTCGTTTTACTTTTACCATTCGTTTCTCTTTTGGGATGGACCGGCTGGTTAGTATACGAAACAGCGTCTCGTTTTGAAGTCACTTTACCTATTACAGGATATGACCCTCGAGATTTATTATCCGGACACTATATTCTCTACGACATTGATTGGAAGAAAGTTGATTGTTCTATTTTTAAAGAAAACCTTTGCCCTAAAACAGCTTTCGTCACATCCCATCGGTATTATGTTGCACAAGAAGATGCTCCTATCTTAGAAAAACTTTTAACCGACGAACAAAAACATACTTTTGAAATTACTTTTGCTTATGAAAAGGATGAAAAACCTTTAGCAAAACAGTTGTTAGTCGACGGAATCGACTGGCATGATTTTTTAACAAAAAAGAAAGGAAAATAAAATGGCTTTAGTTAGCTTAAGACAACTTTTAGATCACGCTGCAGAACACGATTATGGTATTCCAGCATTTAATGTGAATAACATGGAACAAGTTCTTGCTATTTTGGCAGCAGCAAAAAAAATGAACGCTCCTGTTATTATTCAAGCCTCAAAAGGTGCGCGAGCCTATGCAAATGACTCTGTTTTAAAACATTTAATGATGGCCGGCGTTGAAATGTATCCGGATTTACCAATTTGTGTGCATCAAGATCATGGTCCTTCCCCTGAAGTTTGCTATTCCGCTATGACAAATGGCTTTACTTCAGTCATGATGGATGGCTCTTTAGAAGCAGATGGAAAAACACCAGCCTCTCATGAATATAATGCTGCCGTCACGCGGAAAGTTGTTGATGTCGCTCATGCAATCGGCGTCTCTGTAGAAGGCGAATTAGGCGTAATCGGTTCTTTGGAAACCGGCAAAGGAGATAAAGAAGATGGTCATGGTTTTGAGGGAACAATAGATAAATCTAAACTCCTAACAGATCCAGATGATGCCGTTAAGTTTGTTCGAGAAACGCATGTTGACGCTCTGGCTGTTGCGATTGGTACATCTCATGGGGCCTATAAATTTACGCGCAAACCGGATGGTGCCATCTTATCCATTGACACGATTAAAAAGATTCATGAAAAGCTTCCAAACACACATTTAGTGATGCATGGCTCTTCTTCCGTTCCTCAAGACTTACAAGATATCATTAACGAGTTCGGCGGTGCAATGCCTCAAACTTACGGTGTTCCTGTGGAAGAAATTGTCGAAGGAATTAAACACGGGGTCCGCAAAGTCAATGTCGATACTGACTTGCGAATGGCAATGACCGGAGCTATCCGTAAAGTTTTTGCAACCAAACCAGAAGAATTTGATCCACGTAAATACTTAAAACCTGCCATGGAAGCAATGCAAGCTGTTTGTGAAGCTAGATATGAAGCTTTCGGAGCAGCCGGACATGCTTCTGAAATCAAACCTATTCCTTTAGCAGAAATGGCAAAGCTCTATAAAGCGGGTAATTTAGATCCGGAAATTAAATAAATTATTCAAATCAAAAAAGCCGCTCTGATGAGCGGCTTTTTTTATAACTTAAATCTTTTGCAGAAGAATTAAATATCATCTTCCACACGAGGCCCTGCCACTTTCTCAGCTAAAGTTTGTAAAATGACATACAATAAAGGCACAAAGAAAATAGCGACAAACGCAGAGAACGCCATTCCTCCGAAAATTGCGGATCCAACTGCACGACGAGATAATGCACCCGCTCCGGTTGCCATAATCAACGGCAGAAAGCCCATTAAAGAAGAAATAGCCGTCATCATAATCGCACGGAAACGCAAGGCACCTCCCTGCAAAGCAGCTTCTTGAATACTATCGCCAAATTTTTCATGCCGATCTTTTGCAAATTCGACTAATAAAATAGCATTCTTAGCAGCCAATCCAACCAACACAATTAAACCAATTTGTGCATATAAATCATCGAAAATACGATAAGTTGGGTTTTTGCTCTGCCACCAAATCATTAAAATAGCGCCCAAGAAACCAACGATAATGGATAACATCACAGAAATCGGTAAGGTCCAACTTTCATATAATCCGACCAAGAATAAATAACCGAACAAGAAAGCCATAAAGAATACCATCGCAACTTGACCAGAAGCTTCCATTTCCTGAGCCGCCGTACCGGTCCATTCATATTTATAACCGCTTGGCAAATGTGCATTAGAAATATCAATCATCGCTTTCAATGCATCACCAGAGCTGTATCCTGTTGCATTTTTACCCGTAATTTTCAAAGCACGATAGTTGTTATATCGTTGAATATTTGATGCTCCAATTGTTTCTTTGATAGTAATTAAAGAACGTAAGGGAACCATTTCTCCTTTATTGTTTTTTAATTCCATCTTAAAAATATCTTCTTTTGTAGAACGATCCTGAATATCGCCTTGCATCATAACCTGCCAAGAACGACCATATAAGTTAAAGTCGTTAATGTAAATTCCCCCTAAAATAGTCTGCATCGTTGTATAAATGTCAGAAACAGGAACGCCTAATGCATAGGCTTTTTCACGATTAACTGTCACTGAAATACGAGGACTGTCTACGCGATAAAAAGTCATCACATTTTCAAGGGCAGGATTTTTGCGAGCTTCACCAATCAGCATATTTGCTGTTTTTAGCAAATCTTCTGGACTTGCTCCTTCCGTCGTTTGCAACATATATTCAAAACCATCTTGAGTAGAAGCTCCCATCAACGCCGGCAAATTAGACGCCATAATAATCGCATCTTTAATGTCTGCTGTAGCTCCGTAGAATTTTTTAATAACACCATCCACAATTAAGTCCGGAGACTCTCTATCTTCATACTCATCTAACTTAATGAACATAGAAGCACTATTGGAATTAGCTCCACCGGAAAACATACCATATCCGACAACAGCCATGACATTTTGAATGCCTGGAACTTGTAAAGCTCGTTTTTCAACCTCTTTAACAACCGCTAAAGTTCTTTGATAAGAAGCTCCTGACGGTAATTGAACCTCTGCCAAGAAAGATCCTTGGTCTTCTGCAGGCAAGAAACCTGTTGGTGTTGCCTTAAAGAAATAAAGAGCCAACACCCCAACAGCAATCAACCCTGGAACAGCAAGCCACGAGTGCGGAATAAACTTACCGATAATCCCGGCATATCCTTTACGCAACCATTCCACACCATCCATAGCTTTTGACACAACTTTATTCGGTTTCACGCCGGGACGCATCATCAGCTTCGCCAAAGCCGGAGACAAAGTTAACGCATTAATTGCAGAAATCACAACCGCACAAGAAATAGCAACAGCGAACTGACGATATAAAAGCCCCGTAATTCCCGGAATAAAAGCGACAGGAACGAACACTGCCAATAAAATCAATGTTGTTGCAATAATCGGGTTTGTAATCCGATCCATAGACTTCTTCACATATTGAGCAGGTTTATCTTTTGGGTTCTGCTGCATCATCGTTTCCACATCTTCAACGACAACAATCGCATCATCAACCACCACACCAATAGCAAGGACCAAGGCCAACAATGAAACTGTGTTCATCGTCACCCCCAAGGCCATCATCCCCGCGAAAGCACCAATCAACGAAACAGGAATAGCGCACAAAGGAATAAAGGTTGTTCGCAAAGACCCCAAGAAAAAGTAAATAACCAAAACAACTAAAATGAAGCCCTCTATCAAGGTGCTTTCAATTTCTGCCATAGAACGTTTCACGAAAGCCGCATTATCAAACATCATAACCGTTTCCAATTCGTCCGGCATACGCTGTTTTAATTCGGCCAGTTTTTTTGTAATACCTTCCGCTACTTCAATTGCATTTGATCCAGGAGATTGGAAAATTGCCATTGCAACAGCAGGCTTACCATTAAAACGGCTGGAAATTTCTTCGCTTTTTGCACCCAACTCAACTCGCGCAACATCTTTAAGTTTTAAATAAGACCCATCATTATTCGCTCGAATAATAATATTTTCAAATTCGCTCACATCTGTTAAACGACCTTGAGAAGTTAAAGAAATTTGAAACAACTGATCTTTTCCCGTTGGCATAGAACCAATCCGTCCGACAGATGCTTGAATATTTTGTGTCGAAATAGCATTGATAATGTCTGTAACAGACAACTTTAAACTTTTGAGTTTATCGTCACTTACCCAAATACGCATCGCATAATCATAATTACTAAACACTTGAATATCACCAACACCCGGCACGCGAGCCAGCTCATCTTTCATGTTAATGATCACATAGTTGGTTAAATATTTGTTATCATATTTCCCTGTTTTAGATGTTAAACCAAACACTTGCAACATAGACGACATACGTTGACGAACTGTCACACCCTGTTTAACAACATCTTCTGGCAACTTTGATTCCACCTGCTTAACACGATTTTGCACGTTCATAGCAGCGGTATCAGGATCCGTTCCAACGGCGAAAGTAACTGTTAAGCTATAACTACCATCATCAGAAGAAGTTGAAGACATATAAAGCATGTCTTCCACACCATTCACTGTCGATTCAAGTTGCTGTGCAACCGAACTTTCAATCACTTCTGCATTTGCACCAGGATATGTTGCACTTACAGATACTTGCGGCGGTGTAATATTTGGGAATTGCTCAACCGGCAATCCCAAAAAAGCCAAAAAACCAGCAATGGAAATAACAATAGAAACGACTAACGCAAGCCGAGGGCGCTTAATAAAAACGTCTGCAATCATGTTTTATTCCTCCGTTAAAGCTGGCGTATCTTGTTCTTCTGTTTCTTTAAGAACAGGATGAACAGGCGTACCGGAAGGCATCATCATAACCCGTTGGAAGTTATTCATAACAATACGATCTCCTGGTTCAATTCCTTCCTCAATAATAATATCGCCACTTGTTAATTCTAAACCTGTTTTTACACGAACAATTTCCAGTTGATCTTTGTCATTTACGCGGTAGACAAACGGACCGGCCAGATCTCGTTGAAGAGCGACCTGAGGCAACAAAACAGCTTCTTGAGGATGTTCAAACTGTAATTCTACACGACCATATTGTCCTGCAATCAACTTATTGTCCGGATTAGGAAATGAGGCACGCAATTTCAAGGTATTCATTTGATCATCAAGCGCAATATCAATAAAATTCAAAGAACCAGCTTCATCATATTTTGTTCCATTCGCCAAAATAAAAGAAATTTTCATTTCATTATTTTCACCGGTTGTCATTTCTTCATGTCCAG
Source organism: uncultured Alphaproteobacteria bacterium (assembly GCA_944392795.1). Lineage (GTDB taxonomy): Bacteria > Pseudomonadota > Alphaproteobacteria > CAAHEQ01 > UBA3637 > CALXXX01. Next base: position 16,488 of record CALXXX010000017.1, read on the forward strand.
CTGCCAAAAAATCCCTGATTTGAAGCAGTTGATTTTCGGAAACAGAAAAAACCGCATACATCGGGCTGGTGCTGACAATAGAGGCTAAAGACCCGGATTCCGGTCCGATTAAAGAACCGACGCTATAAATAGCTTCTCCGATACGACCGGAAATCGGTGCTTTAATATCTGTATAATCTAAATCCAATTGAGCAATATCCAACTCCGACTGAGTTTGTTTAACGGCTGCTTTCGCAGAACTATAAAGCGCTTCTTGTTCATCTAATCTTGCTTCTGACACATCTTTTGTCTTAAACAAATCTTTAGCACGTTTATATTGAGCAGCTTGATTTTCTTCATTTGCTATCGCACTGGCTAAATTAGCCTCGGCTTTACGAACTGTAGCCTCAAACTGATCTTTTTCAATCAAAAATAAAAGTTGACCTTCTTTAACAAATTCGCCTTCATTAAACAACCGTTTTGTCAAAAAGCCTGTCACACGAGCTCGAACCTCAACACGATCTTTAGCTTCAATCTTTGCAACATAGCTTAGCGTTGGAAAAAACTCTTTTTTCTCTGCTTGAATAACATCAACAGACAACAAACTAGCCTGCGTCTCTGATGTGGATGGCAAAAAACGATCTTTATAATAATAGCCGGCGCCTGCTAAAATAGCCAAGACAACGACAAACCCAACAGTTTTCTTCATTATACCCTCTTCTATTATTTGATTGATATTTCTTCATACTATTTTTTCATTAAATCTGCAAGAAAAACTTTCACAAAAAATGAATAGAAAATGCGTTAAGTCATTATAAAATCTATTTTAAAAAACTTTTTTTCAGCTTAAAGAAGCGACCGAACGGAGGTTTCTTTCGTCGAGGCGCTAAAATGAGACCAACCTCGCTTACAGCATCCTCTTCTTTTCTGCGAATAACAAGCTCAACAGGTCCTAAAGCAAAACGATCGCCCACTTCCATATCTGAGAAGTTTTTCTCCAACACTTGACGCAAAGTCTGATCAGAGGGAGCTTTTGCAGGAAGCGGAACGCCATACAAATAACAAAGCTCACTTAGCTTTGTATCAGGTGAAATAATAAAATCTCCCATATTTTCCATTAAATCTGAGCGCTGGCCTCCTCCATAAAGCCAATCTAATTCATCTTCTCGCTTCTCTGAAATCGCAAAAACATAAACGCGATCACCTACTTCAAAATCTTTAATATTTGAACCATTGTAGGACATATCGCCTCTTTTCACCAAAATAGGAGTCGCCCAACGAGGAACTTTTGCTCCTTGAACAACAGGTGTTGTCTCTATTAATTTATAAGTAACAAGCGAGCTATCAGCAAGCCCTGGTAAATCTAGCTCTGTCTTAACAGGAGGTCTTTCCATTTGAGGAAGAATAACGCGTGTCAACCTAGCCATCATCGGAATGAAAAATCCTTGTATAGCCAAGCTTATCAAAACCATTAAAAAAATCAGATTAAACATCATCTCAGCATTTGGCAAAAACATAACAAGCGGTGCCAGAGCCATTAAAATAGAGGTGGCACCTCTGAGCCCAACAAAAGAAATAAATATTTTCTCTAAAAAAGTGTATTTCAGAGGAAATAAGCATAAAAAAACAGCCAACGGCCTTGAAAAAACGATTAAAATAAAGCTCAATGCAAGAGATGGAAGCAATAGTGCCGGCAACTCACTAAACTTGGCAAACAATCCCAATGTTAAAAACATAATAATCTGACACAACCACGTTAATGTTGTTTGAAAGCGTAAAATCTGATGATGTCCTTGCAGCTTGGAATTTCCCAAAACCAAACCGGCGATATATAATGCTAAAAAGCCGCTGCCGTTTAATAAATTTGTTGCAGCAAAACCTGTTAAAACCATACCGATCACTAAAACGGGATAAAGCGCTGTATCAAAATGAACACGGTTAATCACCCATCGAATACCCCATCCCATCGCAACACCCGCAACAGCACCTATACCCATTTGAAGGATAAAATGAATAATTAAAAACCAAACGGCTGTTTGTTCAGGCGCTTGCATCAGACTCAAAAAAGAAAAGGTCAAAAAAATCGCCATTGGATCATTACTACCGCTTTCAATTTCCAATGTGGACTTTATCTTATCTCGAATAGAAATACCACTCATGCGTAACAAGAAAAAAACAGCCGCTGCATCCGTCGAGCTAATAACCGACGCCAATAAAAAACTTTCCAACCATGTAAAACCTAAAATATATCGAGCCGCCGGCGCTAAAAATAAAGCCGTAAAGAAAACACCAACCGTCGCCAAAAGCATGGAAGGACCTGCTGTTTTTTTATAGCTCTTTAAATTGGTTTGATACCCACTATCAAACAGAATCAGAGCTAATGCAACCGAACCGATAAAAAAAGCAATTTTAGGCTGATGAAAGCCAGAAATAATCCCCAATCCGCCTCCGTCGCCCACAATCAAGCCGATACATAAAAAAACCAAAATTAACGGAATATTCATACGACTAGATGCAAGACTTGTTAAAATACTCACAACCAAAATCAACGAAAGAACTAAAATTGGCAGGTTGATAAATTCCATTATGCAAGCACCTTTCTTCGTTGTGCCTTTAACCCAGATAATTTCTCACTAACTACTGCTGTATCATGACCGGTACGCTCTAATCGTCCATACATACGGTCTATTTCTTTCCTAAGATAGGCTTTTTCAATCAAAGGGGCAAGCGTATTTGAACGTTGTAACATCTCTTGACGAATCTTAGAAATAGAAAGATCCGGATGATCGACTTTCCTTTCCAAAATATACGGCAACTCATAAATAATTCTTTGAACAAAATCATAGACTTTTTCTTTAGGCGGCGGCGTTTGATAAGCTTCTTTTAAAACCTCGAAAGCAACACCTGCTTCAAAGCTGTCATCAACGACGATAAAGGGCGTTTGTTCTGCAAAGCCCTTTAAATGAATTTCCTTCAGATATTCTAATATGTGATGATAATGTCCATTCACATTAAAAATAATAAATGGTTTCAGTGGCAAAAAGCCATCTTGCATTGCCACGCAATCATAAACCAGTTCATCCAATGTACCTAGACCACCTGGTGCGAAAATAACAAAATCTGCTCGAAGTAATTGATTTTTTCTCTCCTCTAAAGTATGAGCAACAATTACGTCTTTAACTTGATTAACAACTTCGTCTTTTTGAGTAAGAGCCATATATTCTTTGGTTGTAATTCCTTTAATTGGAATATGTCCCTCGGTATGAGCTTGTCCCCAAACAGCTAACATTCCTTTAGCGACAGCACCCATAATACCATGTCCAGACAAACCAAAATCCAATCGAAAATTCATCTTAGCGATTTCTTGACCTAATTTATACGCTTCTTGCTCATAAAGAGGATCATTTCCGGATCGGCTGCCTCCTGCCACGAAAATACGAAGTCCTCGACCTTCGTTCGCCTTTCGAAAGGATGAAGCAATTTGCTGTGCTCTTTGCGTCATTTTAGCTTTTGGAGAGGGACGCATAAAAGGACCACGAGCTACGGAAATTTCTTTTTCCGACAGCTGATGTCTTTTTTTTGCTTGAACCTGTAATTTTCTCATAAGCTCAGTTTAGCCCCGAAAACTTAATGAAGTGTTAAATATTCTTGCGAGAAAAATCGCTTTATGTTAGGCTTACTTTAAAAGAGAGGAACAATGACAGAAGAAACACAAAAAACCTTCGAAGAAGCTCTAACAGAGCTGGAAAATATTGTCCGAAGCTTAGAAAGCGGCCGTGTTCAATTGGAACAAGCTGTTGAAGCTTATGAAAAAGGAATAAAATTAAAACAGATTTGTGAACAAAAATTAGCTGATGCTAAAGCACGTATTGATAAATTAACCATTAATGAAAATGGAGAAATTACTGGAAAGGAGGCTTTTGATGTCGAAACTGTCTGATAGTTTGAAAGAAGTACGAAAGCTGGTTGATGAAGAGTTAGACAAACTCTTACATCCCTTGGCGAATCCAGAAAAAAGAGTGATTGAAGCCATGCGCTATGCCTCTATCGGCGGTGGAAAAGCTTTACGTCCTTTTTTGTTGATACAAACAGCACAATTGTTCGATATCTCTCCCATGCAAAGCATACGCGTTGCAACAGCACTTGAAATGGTCCATTGTTATTCCTTAATTCATGATGACTTACCGGCTATGGATGACGATGACTTGCGTCGTGGGAAACCTTCTTGTCATAAGCAGTTTGATGAGGCAACTGCTATTCTGGCCGGAGACGGTCTTTTAACGCGAGCCTTTGAAGTGTTAGCCAGCGATAAAACCTGGGTTGATCCCGTTGTCAGATGTGAACTGATCAGCCTACTCGGCAATGCCGCCGGTATGCATGGCATGGTTGCAGGACAAATGTTAGATTTAATGAGTGAAGGTGATTTAGAACTCTCTTTAACAGATATTGTCCGTTTACAATCTTTAAAAACAGGACGATTATTAGTCTTTGCTTGCGAAGCTGGTTCTGTCTTAGGAGGGGCTTCCTTTGAAGAACGTCAAGCTCTAAAAAACTATGCAGCTGATTTAGGACTTGCTTTCCAAATTACAGACGATATTTTGGACATTGAAGGAAGCGTCGAAAAAATGGGAAAAAATCTCAGAAAAGACGTGAAAGCGGGTAAAAAAACATATGTTTCAGTTGTTGGCGTCGAGGCGGCCAAGAAAAAAGCAAAAGAATTGATAACACATGCTATTGAAACACTTCAACCTTTCGGAGAAAAAGCTGATTTATTAAGAGACTTAGCTTTGTTTATTTTAACCCGAGATCATTAAATTTAATTTTATTTTCAAAAAAAGCCGCCTTGTTTTAACAAGGCGACTTTTTTAATCAGAATAAAAAACTAAATCAGTATTCAAAACGAAGCCCAATGTAACCTTGTTGAGAGCGTGTTTTAATTTTTTCATCGGCAATTTTAGCTTTCCCTAAGTCCATATATCGATAACCGACATCCAAATAAACATGATTAGAAACTTCAAGTCCTAAGCCAACTGCAGCACTCCAAGCAAAAGAGGTATTTGAATCAGATTCTGTTCCTACTTCCGTATCATGATAGTTAATACCTGCACCCACACCGATATAAGGCATCAAAAAAGATTTAACAGGCGGTTCAAAATATAAGTTTGCCATACCTGTATGATTTGTCATTTTTAATGTTTTATCAGCATATTCTCGTTCTGGATGATAAGTATACTCTAAATCAAAACGGAAAAAGGAGTAATGATAACCCACGAATGCAGATCCGACTAGATCTGACTCAAATTCCCGCAAATCAAGATCTTTATCTTTGACACGAATATCCTCTAACCCGCCTTTTAATCCAAAATAAGCACCAGCTTGAGCGGGAAGGCTTAAAAAACTACAAAATAATGCTGCCAAAAGTAATATATTTTTCATAATTCTATCCTTTTTTTATTAAAACATCTTTTAAAATTAACAGTTATTGATAAAAAAGCAATAATAATATTTCAAGAAAACTTTCATTAAGATCTTAATCCCGTGTATGTTCACAAGTTTGTTTTAGCACATGATCTGAATGTTGATGAGAAGAACAAATGAGTAAATGATGTTCAAAAGATTTTAAAGTTTGATAAACAGTCTCGGAAAAAACTTGATGAACAGCTTGCCATCCGGTTAATCCGTTCTTATTTTCCATATACATATTTGCGCCAAAGGACATTAAATGTTGAACAGCCTCGACACAACACATTTGTACAGCATGCAAAATAGGAGTTGAGCCATCTGTTGTTTGATGATTCGGATTCCCGCCATGTGATAAAACATAATCTAGTGTTTTTGTTTCCGTTGTATTGATTGCATAAAAAACACTATGGCGACCAAGCTTATCCGCTTCATTAATATCAGCACCATTTCTTATCAATAAGTCCATAATTTCAAAAGAAAAAATCTTATCTTGCTTCATCAGAGAGTGAATAAAAGCAGTCCGTCCTTTATGATCTGTTCCATTCACATCTGCTCCAGCATCTATCAATGTTTGTATCATTTTTAAATTTCGGCCATGAACTGCCAAAATTAAGGGCGTAATACCAACGCTATTTAAGCTGTTGAGCTCACTAGACGGAGCCGAATGGCAATATGCTCGAACACCGGCTAAATCATTATAATAAATTCGATAAAAAAGTGGACTTTCAAAGAACTGATCTTTAATTGTTTTCATCATGTTCCAAAAGGTATGCATTTGCTTTCTCCTTTCATGGTGAGTTTACAGTATAACTCTTTTAAAGAAAATTGCAAATAGCCCTTTTACAAGATAAAAACGACCTATGTTAAAAACCTTTTAAGTATCTGTTTAGCTCAAAAGCACCATATTCTATCAAATAAATGCCAAAGACAACTGTAATTGATAACGCACCAACAGCTGGGAATAGGAAAATCAATAAAGCAAAAAGAATACCAAAGACACCTGAAGCTGTCCACCATTTCCAACCTTTGCTATTAGATGAGAGCTTTCTTAAATCTAAACCGACCGTTAATTGAGAAATACCAACAAATAAAATCCATAAAGCAAAAATAATTGGCATACTTGCAGCACTAACCCCCATATTGCTCAAGAAAACAATACCGATAAACAAATCCAGTATACCTAACCCAAGAGCCCAATATGTTTTAACTTGACCATACAAAAATAAATAACCAACACCCAAAAAGACAAAAACAAAGCCAATCATAAATGCTGAAGCCAATAGTGCAGCTATCGGATGAAATAACACATAAATCCCCCCGATAATAAGCAACAAGCTAATTAAAAGTAAACCGAAATTTCTTGTTTGAAGTCTGTTTTCCATTTTTCCTCCTTTTACCTTTAAATCTTTTAAAGAAATAGGAACTGTTTTTATTTTTTTCAAGTAATCTATCGAATGATTAACAAGAACGAACAATTCAAAGATAAACTTTTTTAAAAGCGCTTTTACCAAAAAAAGATTGACTTTTATGAAAGAATAAAATATAAGAGTGCTGGCATGGAGCGTTGGCAGAGTGGTAATGCAGCGGATTGCTAATCCGTCACGGTTTGTAGCCGTGCAGAGGTTCGAGTCCTCTACGCTCCGCCAGTTTTTATCTTATAATCACATCAAATACCACCTTTATTTCTTTTTCCATTTTTTAATAAAAATATATTTTCATTTAAAGATTGACAAAAAAATATTTTTTTTATTAATTCTTTTATAAAGGGAAAAGAAGAAAAAGATGAAATACCATTTACGCAATAAAAATCATTTTTTAAATGAATCTGGTCGCAGTATGCTAGAAATGCTAAGTGTCTTAGCTATTTCCGGCATATTATTATTGGCCGGATTTATGGGCTTTAAGTATGCTATGAACAAATATCATGCTCAAATTATAATACAAGATATTATGCTTGTTGCTAGTGCTGTTGAAACATCAGACATCTTCGAAAAAGCGAGAGATGGCGATCTTTTATCTTTACCTGAACTTGACATGACAACCACACGCACCGGAAATCCGATATATGCTTATAGATATGATAAAGAATTATTTATTGTTTCCGTAGAAGATATTTCCAAAAAACTTTGCATTCAAATTTTAAAAGAGCCAAATCCATCAGACACATATATTGATGTCAACAATGAGACAAGCAGAGGTCATACAGAATCTGAAATATGTTTACCGGAAGGAAATATACTTGATTTTTATTTTGATTTATATCACACAAAGGAATGGTGTGGTGGGGAGTTATGCAAAGATACATTTATCTGTGATACAGCAACTCAAAGCTGTCAATGTCCCGAGAACAAACATAATGAGAACGGTATTTGCGTCTGTAATGAGGGATTAGATACATGCGGGAACGGTTGTTATGAACCCTGCGATCAACCGGGAATGACCGGTTTTCGAGATCCAAACAATTGTCAATGCAAATGTGACGTCTCTTTAGGATTTGAAGAACTGGCACAAAATGGATATTGTACGTGCCCGATTGGTTATATAAATATGGACGGCGTTTGTAAACGCTTTGGCTGTTCCGGAGGAACACCAGGCGGAAACGATTGGAATTGTTGTATCGGAACGACAGAAGAAGAATGCAAACAAACAGACCCCTCTGCATGCGGACAGGGATGTACACAACAAGGGCAAAGTTGTCAATATGGTTTTTGTGCAGATATGTGTCCGGAAGGAACGACCTGGGGCAGTTTAGGAAGTGTTTCGACTTATGGGAAACGTATGCTTTATGGGTGTATAAATGGCTCCATCGGTTGCTATCAGCGAATGGGAACCGTTTATTGTGTTGACATGTCACGGACGGTTAGCTCAAACATGCATCCAAGATGCGGACAACAATGTCAATATGACGGAACTGATTGTGTCTCGGGAGATTGTGAAAACAGGTGTTTAACCTTTGGGGATGATTTTATCTGGCAATCTTGTGAAAGCACCAGTGCAGAAGCTTTTTATGGATGTTATATGACAGATAAGAACTTATATTGTCAAAAACGCGGAACAAAATATGAGTGTTATAATCAAAGTTGTAAAGTATGTGCTGAAAGCTGTGAGTATAATGGCACATCATGTCATATCAATATGTGTCTTCCGGAAGACAATGCCTGTCCAGAAGGAACGACTTGGGAAATAAAAGAAAATGGAAAATATGCTGGATATTACGTATGCCAATATCCCAATGGCTTTTATTGCGCTCAACAAAATCAAAGATGTCTAACTAATGAAGATAAAATCTGTGGATCTAGCTGTAATCGCGGGAGCATATTAGATATAAATGCATGCCTTTATGGGACATGTAATGCTTCCGATTGTCCGGAAGGCCTTGTATGGGAATACTTTAGAACCGTTGATAATCACGTTTGTCTAAATCCAAACACTGGAGTCAAATGTTATCATGCGAATAAAGGTTATACATGTTACAATAATGAGAATAAATTGTGTGGTTCTAATTGCACGGATTATAACGCATCAAACTGCCCGAATTGTGCTACGTTTACATGCCCTTCCGGTTGGGAAGTCAGCAATAGTAGTTGTATCAATGGAGAACTTAAGTGCTTCTTAGATGGAAGCTCCAGTAGATGTATGCGTAATGGCCACACTTGCGGCACAGAATGTTCCTTAGACGGCACTTGTTCTGTCGGAGAATGTCTAGACACAACCTGTCCTAATAATTTGATCTATACATACTTGGGAATTGGCGCTTACGGATACTATGGCTGTCAAGATTTAGAACACAATGTTTTCTGTATCAAAAGTCAAGGGGCCTACAAATGTTATGGTCCGGATCTGGCTGTATGCGGAACCGGTTGTTCCAAAGACGGAAAGTCTTGTTCATCCGGATTGTGTATCTGCCCTGACGGTCAAGAACTGATTAACGGAAATTGTCAAGTTATGTCATCAGATATTACTTGTTCTTCAGGAACATGCATGATAGGCAATCGATATTGTGGCACAGGCTGTAATGAAAATGGTGAGAATTGCCAAGTAGGCGCTTGTTCTGCCTCAGATGCTGCCTGTCCGACAGGAACCCATTTTGGACGTATTACAAATGAATTTTATGGTTGTATTCATGATGAAACTTTTATCAGCTGTTATCAACTCAGTGGAAATTATGTTTGCTTTAAAAACGGCACACAATGCGGCACCAACTGTCAAGCAGACGGAACAGGCGGCACATGTGATACCGGTTGCTATTAAAGAAAAAAAATAAACGATTTATCCGCCATTAACTGCTTGTCGTAGTTCTTCCTGACGAGCCAGCAATTTTTGTTGATATTTGCTAATATGAAGAGGGACAGAACGTTTTTCTGACGATTTAACGTTTTGTAATGAATTGCTTAAAATAAAACTTCTTTTAATCTCAAAATTCTCATATCGCGTATATGCATCCACCAGTTCTTTTTTAGAATGACGATAAACAAAAAATTGAATGTCTCGGATTGCATTTTCTTCTTGTAATTCCTTTAAAAGCAGAAAGCGAATATCAGCTGTATGACGCAAAAACTCTTCATTCGTTTCTTCACTTTTTCTCACAGGAATAGAAAATTGAACGACCCGCGGCTGATCAACAATAATTGTATTTAAAATCGTTTCATATAAACGAGACTTTGGCTTAAAAAGCATCCCTTCATAAATAAACTTTCCAGGTTTACTGATAATTTTACCTTGAGGAAAACGAATCAATCTTTCTTTTTCGAAAAGAGGACGTTGCAAAAATAAAATATTTTTACGTCTGAAAACTTTTGCTTCCAAGTCAGGATAACAAACCAATAGACTACAAATATCTTCAATCATACTTTTTTCATGTTCGCTTTTTTCATCAAAATAAAAAACAACTCGTCTTACATCCGAGTTATTTAATTGTTCTTCGACTTTTCTTAAAAGAGATGAAGAAAAAGAACCTTTAGAATTTGTCACGAACAAGACATCTTCCTTTTTTTTTATCAGAGCAGATTTCTGAAATTGTGCCATAAAACCTCGCTTATTTATTGCATAATAGTATACACTTTTTATGAGATTTGTCAAGCAAATATCTGATAAAAGGCGAAATTTTATTTTGTCACCTATTTTGTTATTTTTTTTGCTTGTGTCTTTGAAAAAAGTTGTTTTATAGTGTATCTCTTGAATATGAAAAGTTATACTAAAGAGAAATATATGAAAAAAGTTGCGTTATTTGATGTTGACGAAGTTTTATTGGAAATGTGGCAACCCATGATTGTTGCCTTTAATAAATATTTTAAAACTCATTATACTTTTAAGACCTTTCCTATTGTTGTACGTGATTTTGATAAAAACAGAGATAAATATAAAGATTTTGCTTTTTATTTTATGCAAAGCGACTTATTTGGAAAGCTTCAAGCCAGAAGAGGTATGAAAGAACTCATTCATCAGATGCAAAAACAAAATTATGATTTGGTCGTTGTAACAGCCTCCTCTCCGCTTCCGACTTTTGCAGAAAAGCGGCGCCAAAATTTAGAAACAGAATTTGGACCCGTTTTCAGGAAAATCCATTGCGTGGGCAGCACAGATAAAACATCTGTCATTCGTCATTATGCGGATCAATATGATTTAAGCTTATTTATTGACGATCATCCATATACTGTTGCACAAAGCGTTGGAGTCGTCACTGCTCCAATCTGGCAGGACAATATAGTTCGTCGCCCTTATTTAAATAAAATCACAAAACCAATGTATATTGCTCGGCATCCAACAGATATTTTAACAATAGCAACACATCTTGAAAAACAAAGATAAAAAAGACCACCTCAAAAGAGGTGGCCTTTTTTATCATGATCAATCCTTAGAAAGCAGCTTTCAGATTTAAACCAACATTGTAACCATCGTAATCTTCATCTGTATTTTCAAAGTCTTCGTTTCCGTCAAACATCCATGCGGCATAAACACCGACAGATAATTTATCCGTAAACAACCAATCTGCACGGGCTTGAACAGACCAATCTTTTCCATCGTCATTCTTATCCCAACCATAGTTGATTCCGGCATCCAATGCTAAAGGACCAACCACTTTATATCCCCCTAAATAGAAGTTATAACTTGGATCATTGTCGCTTAGTTTTGACTGTGCGACAGGGAATTCTCCCGTTACACGCAAATACGGCAAGAAATAACCAATATCATAACCACCTTTTAAGTCAACATTCACATACTTATACTCTCCGACATCAGCAACATTTTCTCGTTGACCATAATCTACGCCAACTTGAGCAAAAACATTGTTTTGATTCATCAGATTATAGACAGCACCCACAGACCAAGATAAGTTTCTATCTTCATCTGAAGATGGCCCCTCCTTCGGATTAAATCTTGTCCAGTCGTTTGCACCAGCAACACGGACAGCTAATCCATCATAAACACCCACAGAAATTTGCTCTGATAATGTATTCGCTGAAGCATGTCCTGTTTTGTCATAACTCACTTTTGTATAAGAATAATTCGTATCTGTTAAAACATGTCCTTGATCCGGAACATAAAACGGATGCGTCACTTCTGTTGCAAAAGCGTGACCTGCAAAAATAACTAATCCAGAGGATAATAAAAGTGTTGAAAGTTTCATTGTAATCTCCTTTTTTAAATTGCTCCTATCCTTTAACAGGATACATACTATCGTAAGCACCAAGAAAACATTGTGTCAAGAAAAATAACCTATTGATTTATAAAGCTTTTTTATTTTGAATTCTTTTTATCTAGCTGATTTTAAAAGAAAAAACATTTTTTTCACAAAATTGAAACTTTCTTCAATAAATATTTCATTTTATTACATTTTTATTTTCAAAAAGAATGTTTATTTAACCGAACAAATACTAGACAAGACTATTAAAATTTATTATAATATAATTAACTTGTAGAAAAGGCTTAAAATATGCTTATTTTTCAAAGGAAGTATTTAATCATTTTATATTGCTTAGCATGTCTAATTATGACACCTTTTGCAAATGCGAAATCAATTAACCGACAAGCCTATAAAGTCTGTCAAACAAATGAAGAAGCTTATTGGAATGGTTCTTCCGCTCAATGTTGCGAAAAATCAATCAAACAGGTACAAGGAACAGATTATTACACTTGTTGTGAAGAATGGCAAAATGCCTATTTTTATAATGATGCAGTTATCTGCTGCAACGAAGATCCGAATAAGACCCCAGGAAATATTTGTTGTAAAGGGAAAGCTGACAATGGAATTGAAAAAGCATATGAACAAGGATGCTGTATAAACAATCCAGAAACTTCTCCTGAAGAAGAAACAGGAGATATGGCAACCGGTCAACTTTGTTGTAATGCATCTGCTCCTTATTACAGTGTTTGGCAAGAAATTGGCACGACAACAAAAAAATATGAATGCTTTAAATGTCAACCAGGACAAGTCAGTGATTTATGTGGCGCCGAAAAAAGGTACGCGTGCTGTCCGAATGGCTATACTGACTGGATTGAAACATGCTCAAGTTGGCAAATGGGTGCAGATGGAAATCTTTATTGTGGCGGTTGCTGGTGGAAAGATAGAAGTTGTTTATAAAAAAAGCCCCTCTTTGGAGGGGCCTTTTTATAGAATGTTCAAAAATTAGCCTTTGACAACAATGTTGGAAGCTGAACTTCTGCCATTTTCATCTGTTTTAACTTCAAACTCAACTTCTTGGTTTTCACGCAACCCGCGCAAGCCAGAAGCATGCACGGCAGAGATATGCACAAAGACATCTTTATCTTCACCTTCTGGTGTAATAAAACCATATCCTTTTTTGAAGTTAAACCATTTTACTTTACCGACAGCCATTTTAATCTCCTTAAAAAATAAATAAACACAGTCAAAGGCTTTTAAAACCCTAGACTCTTTTACTATAACCGAACTAAAACAAGAATCAACATATTTGTTGTTTTTTGCATAAAAGGTTGCGTTTTTTTTTGAAATCTTCTATAGTCTACTCAGAAAAGAAGGAAAAAAATGAGCATAGAACCGAAAGAAGAACAAATTCAAAACTCAAAACTAGCAGATGCTTTATCAGAAAGATATTTAGCATATGCCATGTCTACAATTGTTTCCCGTTCTTTGCCGGATGTCCGAGATGGATTAAAACCCGTTCATCGTCGTTTATTATACGCAATGCGACATTTAAAGTTAGATCCTAAGTCAGGCTTTAAGAAATGCGCGCGAGTTGTTGGTGATGTTATTGGTAAATATCATCCACATGGAGATGTGGCCGTATATGATGCGATGGTTCGATTAGCTCAGGATTTTGCTGTTCGATATCCGTTGGTTGAAGGGCAAGGGAACTTTGGCAACATTGATGGAGACAGAGCTGCTGCTATGCGCTATACAGAAGCTCGTTTGACAGAGATGGCCATGGCTTTAATGGAGGGACTAGACGATAACGCGGTTGATTTTGGCCCGACTTATGATGGTTCTGAAGATGAACCCCTTGTTATGCCGGCATCTTTCCCCAACTTATTAGCAAATGGCTCCTCCGGTATTGCTGTCGGTATGGCAACGAATATTCCGCCTCATAATATCGGAGAGGTGTGTGATGCTTTATCTTACTTAATTAAACACCCCGAGGCTGAAACAGCAAAGTTGCTTGATTTTGTTCAAGGGCCTGATTTTCCGACCGGAGGATTGCTTGTAGAAAGTCATGATACAATTGTAAAAGCCTATGAAAAAGGTCGAGGTTCTTTCAGAATGCGGGCTAAGTGGGAAAAAGAAATTTTATCTCATGGACAATATCAGATTATTGTGACAGAAATCCCTTATGGTGTTCCTAAAGCTGATTTAATTGCACGTATTGCTAAGTTATTATTAGATAAGAAATTACCTCTTTTGGCTGATATTCGAGATGAATCAGCAGAAGAAATTCGAATTGTTTTAGAACCTAAAAACCGAACTGTAGAAGCTGAATTTTTAATGGAGCATTTATTCCAAAATACAGACCTACAATCTTCTTTTCATTTAAATATGAATGTCTTAGATGCGGACTCAACTCCGAAAGTAATGAGTTTAAAGCAAGTTCTACAGGCTTTTTTAACTCACCGTATGGAAGTTTTAACTCGGATGTCCCATTATCGGCTGGATAAAATTACCCATCGTATGGAAGTCTTACAAGGTTTCTTAACAGCTTATTTAAACCTTGACAGAGTGATTGAAATTATTCGTGGAGAGGATGAACCAAAACCTGTTTTAATGCAGGAATTTCACTTAACAGATGTCCAAGTAGAAGCTATTTTAAATATGAAGTTGCGTTCTCTTCGTAAACTGGAAGAAATGCAAATTCGTGATGAATATAATGCGTTAAATGCGGAAAAAGATAGTTTGGAAGCTTTATTGGCTGATGAAAGTTTACGCTGGACAAGAATTGGAGAACAAATCGCGGATATCAAAAAACGGTTTGGACAAAAGACAAAATTAGGTGCTCGTAAAACAATTATTGCAGATGCTCCGATAAATATTGATGTACCAATTGAAGCGATGATTGAAAAAGAACCAATTACAATTGTTTTATCAGAAAAAGGATGGATTCGAGCTTTAAAAGGGCATGTCAACACGCAAGATGTCAAATTCAAAGAAGGTGACACTTTACAATTATCCTTACAAGCTCAAACAACGGACAAAATTTTGCTATTTGCCTCCAATGGTCGTTTTTACACCATCATGGGAGACAAAGTTCCGGGAGGGCGTGGTTTTGGAGAGCCTGTTCGACTTCAGATAGATTTACCTGAAAACGAAACGATTGTTGATATGATTATTTATCAACCAGAAACAGATTTACTTGTTGCTTCTGCAAAAGGAAAAGGATTTTATATTAAACAAAAAGATGTTGTGGCTCAAACCCGTTCCGGTAAGATTATTTTAAACTTAAGTAAAGGCGATAAAGCTAAATTCTGTTTACCTGTTTCCGGCGACAGCGTTGCTATTATCGGGCAAAATCGAAAATTGCTTATTTTTAAGTCCGATGAGATTCCTTTTATGGCGCGCGGACAAGGTGTGATTTTACAAAAATATCAAGGTGGCGGTGTTTCCGATATTGAATTTTTTAACCTGGCAGAAGGCATGCCATTTGCTTTTGGAAACGGTATCCGAATTGAACGAGACTTAACCCCTTGGCTTGGGAAAAGGGCTTTAGTCGGCAAAATTCCGCCTATTGGTTTCCCTCGCAGCAATAAGTTTAAATAAGTTCATTCGTCGTCTCATATCTTATTTTAAAGTCTTTCAATATTCTATAAAAAGTCTAGACAAGCCAACTATGAATTTGTTATACTTATTTTACCAACAAAATAAGGAGACGCAGATGTTCATTTCTAACAAAATTACCCCCCCCCCCCCATGTTTTACCTAATCTTTTGATATATTTAATACTTTTTTCCTTTTTTTTCTTAACTGCAAATGCAAAAACAATTAATCGACAAGCTTATAAAGTCTGTAAAACGAATGAAAAAGC
>CALXXX010000018.1 GCA_944392795.1 uncultured Alphaproteobacteria bacterium
GCGATGGTCTGGTCTGCACTATTGACGGACAATACATAGCCATCAATCTGGTCAACCGAATTGCTGGCATCGTATTTTCCATCCAGATAGGCATCGTCTTCACCTTCGTCGTTATGTACGCCCACGAAGAGATTTACCTGATCCTCGGAAGCCACTTCGGAGAAGGTGGCATCTATGCCGTGCTCCTCCAATACGGTTTCCGCCTTGGACACCGTATAAGGATCCAAGTCATCCTCCAAGACCACATTGACGCCATCCAAGAGCGACAAGGTATCCGTACCGTAATCCGCATAATGCACCTGCGGATAAATTTGGTAGCCGTCTTCTTCACTCTTTTCAGCCGCGAATGCTGTCCCCATGGTACTTGTTACCATGGAAAGCGTCATGGTCAGGCTCAATACGCCGCCCATGATGCGCTTGAATAACATTCCTTCTCTTTTCAAACAATTTACCTCCTTATGTCACTTTGGAACAAACGCATACTCTCTGAATCCATTTCCTCCTTTCCCATCTCACCCGATGTGTGAAATTAGATCAAAACAAAACATCACTAGACAAAAGCTTTTGACACCTAAACAGCATCATAAAGCCTGCCTAATGACTGATTCTTGTTTTGATCTCAACAAACCGCAGTTAAAAATTCACACAACTGAGCGGCCTCGGTGTTTGTCGTTACAAAGTTTCTTTCATTATAGAAGTATTCCAAAAATTTGTAAAACAATTGTTATTTGTTGCTTCTGAACATAAAATTGTGGAATATAAAACAAGCAGTTTCTTTTTATCTATATTATATAAAACATGTGATTTCTATAGTACAATTTCATCTGTTTTATAGCAATCATATCCTTATAATTTGTTTCAATTAGGAATTTTCTTTTAAAAGCTCTTGAACTTGTTTCTGAATTTATTGCAAATAGGAATTTTAATTGCAACTTCCAGTTGGCAACAAAAATAGCAAGATTATTTAAACAATGATATTGTATAAATTGTATAAATCTTATCTTTATATTCTCTAACAACTTGGAAGTCAAAAAAAGCCCCTTTGTTCCATCGACGTTCTTTCTTCATTATGAATCTTTCAAACGATTCTTGCCTTTTCATGCTCCTATTCCGCTATCGTAAAGATTTGTACAATTTCTTCTATAATGTTATGTTTTTCAATTGGACTAATAAAAATATGGAATGTATTGGGAATAGGACATTTTCGCTAAGTCTTTCTATGTATTTTTTCTTCCTTTCTGAGAGCCACATGCTTCTCTCACTATCTCGCGAATATTTTTTCTTAAAAATAATTTATCCCCAATATTTGAAAAGTAATTTCACTCTGATAATATTGTCGCGCTTTTAAATAATACATATACTCTTTCATACACCTAAAATTCCATTTCCGGTTTCCAAATTTCCTGAAAAATCCCCCGGCTGGCCTTCAATGGGATGCATGTTGATAAATCTTTACATATCCTTCATTCTATACCTTGATCCATGCAAAGTCTTGTTTTATACAGAAAAATAGCAGTGTCATTTTGTCTATTATTGCCAATGGTCATAGCGGCTTGCATTTGACACAGGCAATTATTTTGTGATACGATACAAATACTGTAAACTTATATATATCTTTATGGGGGAGGATCTAATTTTGACACTTAAATGGCTTTATTATTTTCTTGAAATCTGTAAAGATATGAATATGTCAAAAACGGCCTCTAGGCTATTTATCTCTCAGCAGGGACTTAGCAAAGCCATAAATAGCCTGGAAAATGAATTGCAGTGC
The DNA here is from genome assembly GCA_944392795.1 of uncultured Alphaproteobacteria bacterium. Classification (GTDB taxonomy): domain Bacteria; phylum Pseudomonadota; class Alphaproteobacteria; order CAAHEQ01; family UBA3637; genus CALXXX01. The sequence goes on from CALXXX010000018.1 coordinate 1,772, forward strand.
ACATTATTTATACGCTCACACTCAGGCGTTACATTGACGGATGCGGGGACATATCTTCTGCAACAGGGACATCAGATTCTTGATTTGATCGATACAACTCAAAATCATTTGAAACAGTATTCCGAATCTCAAGATATTCAAATCTCTGTTCCAAATGGCGCAAGTGCGATCTTCACAAACCGGTTGCCGAATCAATTTGCCGGACGGCCGATCTCCTACACAGAAGTTGATGAAGACGAATGGATTTCTGGTTTGGAAAAAGGGAGTTACGACGCCGCGATCGTGAGCGATTTGGTCAATTCTGGGAAATGGTATGTTCGTCCTTTTTATAAGGAATATCTTGCATTGATCGTCAGCGCACAACAGCCGATTACCAAAAGTAACCCTCCTGACCTGACACTCCTAAAAGGGCAAACTATTATAATAAACGAACGCCTATTCAATACATATGATAAATTTTTGAAACGTATGGCAAAAAGGGGATTGACCTTCTCAAAAGTAATCCGAACCTTTTCTCCCTTCACGGCAATGCATCAGTGCGCGCAGGATATCGGTGTCTGCTTTTTGGGGGAACATGCACTTTCGTTGCTGCATTTTCCGAATACAAAGGTACTGTATCCCCACGATCCAGAGATGTCTTTAGAATTCTTTTTTGTCGCTAGGTCAAACAACATCAAGGGCCTGGTGTCTGATCAGCTCTATCAACATCTATATGATTGTGTTAACAAAGAGGAATAAGGCCGGATAATTGGAGCGAATGGCCGCTTCATCTTCCTCAATCGTATAAAAAAAGCGTCCGAGAGTTTTCTCATCGAACGCTTCTTTTTTATCGCATCTAAGTTTTCGTATTACTAAATAAACGAAAAAGGAACTACAAAAAGTAGTTCCTTCATCAAATGGCTCCCCCTGTTGGACTCGAACCAACGACCCTGCGGTTAACAGCCGCATGCTCTACCGGCTGAGCTAAGGAGGAATGTTTGTGTTGGCGTCT
>CALXXX010000019.1 GCA_944392795.1 uncultured Alphaproteobacteria bacterium
GTCTCGTTCGCTTTATACTTGTTCATCGCATATGTAAATCCAAACAATGCCGCTATGCTCAATACACCCACAATAACCAGCACCCCCAGCATCTCTATCATGCTGCGGCCTGATTGAGAAAAAAGCGAAAATTGTGCTCGAAGAAAAGAAAGGGATTTGCTTATACGAAACATCTATATCTCCTTATTTTATTGGTAAAATAAGCATACCTTATTCATAGTTGATTTGTCTAGATATTTTTTTAGATAAATATTTTATTGAGAAGAGAACAAATCACCTTGTGTGGAAGGGGAAGATTTTTTCTTTTGATGATTTGGCGTAACAATAACGCGTCCATCTTTAAATGTTAATGAGAGTTGTGATTTTTTTTGAGCTTCATTTGCCGAGGTTACCAATCGTCCGGTATTATCTGCTACTAAGGCAAAGCCTTTATCTAAAGTTCGTTCATAGCTGTTGGCTTCTAACAATCTGGCGGCTAAATCAAATCGGTCTTTTTGTTTCTCAAAAAGGGTTTTCCAAGCTTGCGAAAGCCGCTCTGTTTTGTCATCTAAACGCTGCGCATACATTAAAGTTAAATCTGTTAAATTGGGTAAACCTCGAACCAATCCCTCTATTCTCATGCTTTGCTCGAGAAGCAACCGTCTTAAGGCATCTATGAGACGATTTTTAAGTCCGTCAAGAGTTGTTTTTATTTCAGCACAGACAGGAACAGCTTTTTCTGCAGCACCTGTGGGTGTCGGGGCTCTTAAATCCGAAGCATAATCAATTAAAGTGGTGTCTGTTTCGTGTCCGACGGCTGAGATAAGAGGAATTTGACTATCTGCTGCGGCGCGAACAACGATTTCTTCATTAAAAGGCCATAAATCTTCTAAACTGCCGCCTCCTCTTGCGACGATTAGAACGTCTGGTCGAGGAATGTGTCCTGAGGCCGTTTCTATTCCTTCAAGAGGAATAGCATTAAATCCTTGAATTGCTTTTGCAATTTGTTGAGCTGCACCTTCTCCTTGGACTAAGACAGGCCACAAGTAAACTTGACGGCCAAATCTGTCACGGATGCGATGCATAATATCTCGGATAACGGCGCCGGTTGGAGAAGTTACAACACCAATGACTTCAGGCAAAAAAGGGATTTTCTTTTTGCGAGAAGCGTCAAAAAGTCCTTCTGAGGCTAACTTGCGACGTCTTTCTTCCAAGAGCTTTAATAAAGCACCTTCTCCGGCAGCTTCAGCGGTTTGCACAATCATTTGATAATTCGAACGGCCGGGATAAGTTGATAGATGTCCCGTGCAAACAACCTCCAATCCATCTGTTAAAGCGCGGCTGGTTTCAACAGAGCATCCGCGCCAGCAAATCGCATTTAAGACAGATTGCTCATCTTTCAAAGAAAAATAAATATGTCCGGAGGCGGCTCTTTTAACACCGGAAACTTCTCCTTTAACGCGCACATGCTCAAAAGCTGTTTCAACGACATCTTTTAAGGTAGTCGAAATTTGTGTAACGGTAAGTAAGGGCGCTTCGGGAAGCATCATTTTTGACGTAAATCCTTATAAAAATCTTTCATGAGTTTTTGACATTCTTTTTCATGCAGACCACCGACAACTTCCGGTTTGTGGTGACATGTTGAACAATCATAAAGTCGAGGGCCATGCTCGACGGCGCCTGATTTTGGGTCATAAGCTCCGAAATAGACTTTATCCAGTTGAGCCCAAGAAATAGCGCAAGCGCACATAGCGCACGGTTCTAAGGTTGAGAAGATTGAAAAACCGGTCAGATTATATTTTTCTAATAATTTTCCGGCTTTTCGTACAGCAAGGACTTCAGCGTGTGCCGTTGGATCGTTTCCGGAGACGACTTCATTACGAGCACAAGTCAAAATTTCATCCGTTGTTGTGTTAAAAATAACGGCACCGACAGGTGTTTCACCGGCTTGGAAAGCTTCTTTGGCCAGCGTTAAAGCAAGGTTGACAATATCTTCGTTCATTTTTTACTTCCTTTCTAGTGGTTCTGGCAGTATACTAACATAATCATGGAAAAAGGAAAAGAACGAATCGCAAAAAGAATGGCTTCTGCAGGGTTATGTTCTCGTCGAGAAGCAGAGGCATGGATTTTAGCTGGCCGTGTTGTCGTTAACGGTCAAAAGTTATTGACGCCCGCCTGTTTGGTTGGTGATACAGATAAAATAGAGGTAGATGGTCATCTTTTGCCTCAATTGCAAGAAGAAAGATTGTGGTGTTATCATAAACCAGCTGGATTAGTGACAACACACCACGATCCAAAGGGGCGACCAACGGTCTTTGAACATCTTCCGAGATATCTTCCGAGAGTGATTTCAGTCGGACGGTTAGATTTAAATTCAGAAGGTCTGTTATTGTTAACAACTTCTGGTGAGCTAGCTCGACAATTAGAGCATCCAAAGCATGGTTGGAAACGGAAGTATCGTGTTCGTGTGCATGGAATGGTAACAGAAGATATCATTCAGCGTATTTCTAAAGGTGTGACGGTAAAAGGCGTAAAATATGCACCAGCTTTTGTGGAAATAGAGCCTCAACAAAGCGGTGGGAAAAATCAATGGATTACGATTACCTTAACAGAGGGGAAAAATCGGGAAATTCGGAAGATGATGGCTTCTTTTGGCTTAGAGGTTAGCCGTTTGATACGCGTTTCTTATGGACCATTTCAGTTGGGGTCATTACCACAAGGAGCAACACGTGAAATTCCTAAGAAAGTTATCAAAGAGCAATTATCATGCGAATAGTCGGTGGAAATTTACGTGGTAAAAAGCTGATGGGGCCGCTTGATACTAAGACGCGGCCGACTTCTGATCGCGCTCGGGAAGCATTGTTTAATATTTTAAGCTCTTTTTTATTGAAAAAAGGATGTCTTTGGTCGGAAATTTCTTTTTTAGATGTATTTGCAGGAACGGGAGCTGTTGGTTTAGAGGCTTTATCTCGAGGCGCTTGTAAGGTCTATTTAATTGAAAATCATCCCGAAGCGTTAAAAGTAATTCGGCATAATATTGCCGGACTGGATAAGATCAATGTATTGGCAGTAAGTGCTTTACAACCGCCTTTTACGACAGAGCCGGCTGATATGATTTTCATGGATGCACCGTATCGAGAAGAGCTGTGGGAAAAAGCGTTAATGTCTTTAGCTCAAAATGGTTGGGTGAGTTCAAAGACTTTAATCGTTATTGAAATAGAAGATACAGAGGAAGGTCTTTTACCTTGTGGCTTTGTAAAGGTAGATGAACGGCGATATGGTCGAGGTCGTTTTTTGTTTTGTCAGATAAAAAAGAGATAGTGCTTGCATTTTTTCTTTTTTAAGGCTAGGCTTTTCTTATGGAGGAGGAATGGACGGATTAAAAGGACGTTTTTCATCGCTTTCTCAGGCAGCCCTATCAGCTTTTGCCGGTCGTTCATCTGAATTGCAAGAGCCTGTATCTTTGCCAGCCCCTTTTCGATTTGCACAAGATATGTCAAACGCGGAACAACGCGCTTTTTTGAAGTTATTAAATGATGGATTACAAGATCCCACAGCACAAGAAGCCTTTCAATTTGTAGCTCGGCATGCCCGTCAAATCATTTTAGGTTTTTCTCGTAACGACAAACCTTCTTTTTATGGAGCCCAAGCGGTGACACCAACGGTGCAAGATGATGGTTATTACGGCTTTTTTGTGCGTGCGGGAGGGGAGCGAGCTTACTTAGTCCAGAGTATTGCTCGTGAACTTGTGAATTTTAAAATGGATGTTAGCTTTTTACAAAAAAAGAATGATGCTCAAAAGATCAATGACGATGAAGTTAAAATAGCGGATATGACGCTTCATTTATCATCATTGCGTCGTTTTTTGGCTTCCACTCTTCAATTGCAGGGTGTTCGACTTTTGACGGAAGAGGGGGTCGGATTGGAGTTTTCGGTTGATAAGGCTTTATATCAAGTGAGCCTGCATCGGCTCAATCAATCACATATACAAAGAGGAATTCCTTGCCTTCGGTGGATGGTTAAGGATGAAAAAGATTCAGAAGCTCGTCTTATGACACGTGCGGATTTTGATAAAGTTGCGGATAAGTTGACAGAAACGATGAGAATTTTAGATAAAAGTGGCGCTGTTCCTTTAACACAATATATGCAGGAAAAAGGAAATCGAAAAGGATTGGCTGCCATGAAGTCGGATGTTTTGTTAAAAGCGGGATTAACTTTTTTGTTTGATGAGACAACACGTCAATTTGCGCCGCTGTTGTGCTCTGTTCCTGTTATTCAAGGAACACCGGCATCTTTGAAGGTGTCGCCACGGTTAATTCCGGCTGATGAGCGATTGGAAAGGCCGAAGCGCATAGTCGGGTATACTTTAGACGTGAACGGCGTGCCAATGCGCGGAGACGGAACACATGGTTTTGAAGTTCTTCGCGCGAAAGGGGTTTGGGCAGAAATGAATAAAGATGAGTTAGCGTTTTTTCATCATACGTTGTCTCGCTTAATACCTGCCGAAGAAAAGCAACAAGCTCCTGCTTTTTGGGCGGCTCTTGAAACAAAGTTGATGGGGAAAGCGGCGCCTCATGTCAGATTAGGCTCAGAACGATTTATTTAAGAACATTATTTTCAATTCGACCATTCATAAAAGCTTCTATATTGTCTAAGGTTGTCTTTAAAATGCGGTGAACCGCATCAATGGAATTAAAAGCCACATGAGGTGTAATAATCGTTGTATCTAATTGCATCATTTTAAAATTGATGACGGAATCAATTAAAAAATCATGATTTTGTGCATCTATTTCTGTTGAAATTTCACGATGTGTAATAATATCTTCATTTTCTAGCACATCTAATGCAGCTCCACCGACTTGACCGGATTTGAGAGCGTTATACAAAGCTTCTGTTTCGATTAAACTGCCTCGAGCCGTATTGACAATTAACACGCCTTTTTTCATTTGAGCAAAGGCGTTTTTGTCAAGTAAATGAAGGTTTTCAGCAGTAGCGGGGCAGTGTAAAGTGATAATGTCGGCCTTTTGATAGAGCTCTTCCAGTTCAACATAAGGAACACCGGCTTCTTTTAATTTGGGGTTTGGAAAAGGGTCATAGGCTAATATCTTCATACCGAAAGCGTTTGCCAGGCGAATAACGTGTCGACCAATAGCGCCGGTTCCGATAACGCCTAAAGTGCGTCCGAATAAATCAATGCCGATGTAATCGTTCATGTGAACTTTGTTTGCTTTCATTTCGGATTTTGCTTTATAAATTTTGCGCGCAAGTCCAATCATCGTTCCCATTGTAAATTCTGCAACGGTAATTTCGCCATAATTTGGAACATTTTCCACAACAATTTGACGGTTGGTCGTGTAATCAAGGTCTATATGGTTAAAGCCTGTTGATCGAGTGGCAATGAGCTTTAAGTTTTTGAAGTGATCTAAGACGTTGTTTTTGATAATGTCAGAATGTGGAAAAATGGAAATAATTTCAGCATCAAAATTTTGTTCTAACGTCTCAACGGCAGGATTGTTAAGGTCAAAATCATATAAATGATACTCCACTCCGGACAAAGGATATTCATTTAAATAGTTTCGCGTGATATCATCGACATCAAAAAATAAAATTTTAGACATGTTTCCCCCTCTTTAAAAGTTTTTTTAATAAGATGGGATATCTTGTGTCTCTTTGCAAGAGCAAAAGGCTATTTTTGAAGACGTAATAAAGTTTCTTCAGCTGCTAATTTGTCAATAACGGTCTTTAAGAAAAACTCCATAACAGAGCCTTCACTGTAATCGGCAGGAGCAATAATATTTACGCGTTTATCTCGAATAAGACTCTTTGCCGTTTCATGGCTTGCGGGCTCTTCCGGTCTGTAAACAGCGGCTGAATATCCGCCGGAAGCTTGAACTAAACGCATGCAAGGAATATCCGTTGCTCCGTCACCGACATAAATCATCCGTCTGAAAGGCAAAGGTCTGCTTTCCGTTGGTAAAAAAGCATTGATACCGGCGTTATCATTGATGTCAAGACATCCTTTATTTATTCGAAATAAAAACTGTGTTTTAGTCGTGTAATTTAAAGCCATGGCCGGCCATTGCGCAACACCGTTTGCGTCATACATAAATGAAGAAGCATAAATGCGATGAAAAGCATCAGCAATACTTGTTCCTTCAATCATTTCTTTTAAGCCTGATGAAATAATATAATGTTCAACTTCAAACCCTTTTTGTTGACCATAGGTGTTTATTCTGTCAAACCAAGTCTCTACTCCTTTAAAAAGAGCGACATGTCGACCATAATTTTGAAAGTCAGAACGTGTAAAAGGAATATCTCGGATTTGAGACTCTTTAATCATAAGATACATATATGCTAAGACATCATCCATGTCTTTTTGTTCAGCAAGTTCTTTTGATTTTTGCCAAAATTCTTTTGGGGAAATGCCCAGCTTTTTCATAAAGTCATATTCTTGCATATTACCGGGAGAAAGTGTTCCGTCAAAATCATAACATACGGCAATTTTAAAATTTGTCTCAGACATCGTTAAGAGTCCAATTCTTCGTAATCTGCATCAATGATATTTTCATCTGTCACTTTTCTACGATGATTGTTTTGCTTTGTTTGTGCAGATGTATGGAATAAATTTTCCCAATTTTTGCGAATTTGTTGAGCTCGAAACCAGGAGACAATAAAGAAAAGCAATAAAAGAGGCAGTGCAATATACCAAGCAATAATCAGTAAGCCTAACAAGGCAAAAAATATCAAAATAGGGGCTAATAGCGTCATTAATTTTTGAAACATTCTGTCTCCTTTCTTTTTCTTAAGATAAGAAAAAACAGTTCAAAAATCAAGACCTAAGTGGAGGAATGAGACGTTTCATTCGTAAGCCCCGGTTAGGGGGCTTACTTCAGCGTTTTTTACTTTAGGAGAGGTTTTAAAAAAATGTCTAATTTTTCTTGTTCAGCAGGTGACCAACCTAAGATATATTGTTTTCCAATAACAATTAAAGGCGTTCCAAGTTGCTGAGTATCTAATTGCAAGGTATCTACTGTTTCTAAAAAACGTTTCCATCCATCCGATGTTTCAATATCTATGAATGTGACGGGGAGATCAGAATAGTGCGTTGATAAATAAGCCGCAGCATGATTGCAATAAGGGCACATGTTCTTTGTAAAGAAAAGAACTTCAGGAGTTTGTTGCAGATCGACAGTTTCTGTTTGCTCTGATACAGCAAGATTTGTTTCATCATTTTTCTTCTCTTCACATGCTGTTATGAAGCCACAAATCAGTAAAAGGACTAAAAGTTTTTTCATTTTTTCCTCCTATTCAATACAACAATCGACAGCTTTACGGACAAAACTTTTTATTTTGGTAAAAGCCCCTTCTTTTGCCGGAGCTTCGGCAGAGGAGGCTTTATCAATCGAGGTTGTTTTCGTTGGGATGCTTTTATCCTCAATCCATTTTATGTCTTTTGTGTCGATTAAATTCATGTTTAGCCCCCAAAAGAGACAATACAGTTCATAAGATTGATTAAATAAAGTGTATGCTTCTTCTGGATGTCCTAAGCTCTGTTGCTTTGTCCCAACTTCCATGAGCCTTTCAGCAGATGCCAGTAAATGTTTTGAAATACACCACACTTCACCTTCATAAGCCGGAATTACTTTTTGCATCAGGTTTTTGCGAAGCTCTCGAATATCTTGAACTAAGTCATAAAAATGGGTTTTTCCTGTCTTTGCTCCGGAAAAGACAAGATGCTCCTCAATGGAAATTAAATTCATAAGTGCAATCGTTAAATCTTGATCTGACGATAAATCTTTGGGATTTAATTTTTTGGCAGAGTCTATTTTTTCAACATACTCTTTTACGTTTTCAATTTTTTTCATGTTTTCTCCTTTTAAAAGTTGTCATATATTGTTTTATATATATTATAATAAAACTATATATAGAAAATGTCAACAATTAAATTTTATAAAGAGGGTTGCACTTGAAAAGGAATTTTAAAATATCGGAATAAACTTTGAAAAGCACTATCTCGTTCTGCAAAAGAGGGGTCATTGTTTTCATAAGAATTTTTAAGCTCGGTTATCGTAGCTGTTTTTAAAGCGTCAATTTCTTCGTTTTGATGAGAGAGTTTTTGTGATAAAAAATCTGTTTCATATAAATAAATATAAATAATTTCTCTATTTTTCCCTTCATGAGAAAAACGCTGGGCAACGCCGAGAAAGTTTAATTTTTGAGGTTGAATAATTAAATTTAATTCTTCTTTAGCTTCTCGTAGAACAGCCTGTTCAGGTGTTTCAAAATTAACACAATGACCTCCGAAAGAGACGTCCCATTTTCCCGGAGCGTTTTGTTTTTGGTGAGCACGTTGTTGTAATAGGACATTTTGTTGCGAATCGACCACCCAACACTGGACGGTTTTATGTAAATCGCCATCTAAATGAACTTTTTTTCGCTCTTTTAATCCGATAGGACGACCGCTATTATCATAAGTCATCAGTTGCTCATCCATTTGAAACTCCTTGATTTTTCTTGTATTTCAAAGATAGCAAAAAAACTTTTTTCAGCAATAAAAAATTTTTGACAAAAATGTTTACAAAATATAAAAAATGATGTAAAATGATTCTATTCAAAGACAAAAGGAGGAGAAAATGGATTTTAAAAAAGAACATTTTAAAGCTTTGGTTTTGGCAGGATTAACAGGTGCAATAGCTGTTGCATGTAGCGGTTGTATGTCTGGTCCTTTTATCTATGAAGGGGGATATGGTGGATATGGGTATCCTGTTCCGGCTCAAGCGATTGATATTCCGGCTCCGTCTTATCCGACATATATTCCTCAACCGGCCGGATATAGTTATTAAAAGGTAAAAGAATGGAACTAAATAACCAAAAGATGAAAGCCTTGGTTTTGACGGGCATTATGGGTTCTTTGTTAGCGATGACAGGAGGTTGTCATACATCAAAAGACATTTATATTCCTGGTCAGGAGCCTGTTATGTTCGAGCCGATACCTTATTCAGGAAGTTATTATGGGCCTTATTTTGGACCTTCTTTCGGTGTATTTTGGGGACCAGGTTATCGACCGCTTCCTCCATTTCGACCGGGACCAGTTCCGGGCTTTCGACCGAGACCTGCACCAGGTTTCAGACCAGGACCTGCACCAGGTTTCAGACCAGGACCTGTTAGACCGATTGGTCCTCATCCGGGCGGACGTCCACTTCACCCTGGCTTTGGTCCACGTATACGTTAATATTTTGCAAAAAAACTGATTATTTTTCAGGTTTATTTTAAAGGAGAAAAAAAATGGATTTCAAAAATAAACAATTAAAAGCTTTGGTTTTAGCTGGTTTAACAGGTGCAATAGCTGCTTGTGGAACTGGCTGTGCTGCAACGAATGAATGGGCGATGCAGAATCAAGGGAACTTAGCGTTATTTAATAGTTTTACAAATCTGGTAAATGCAACAGGCTCTATGATGAGCGGCATTACAGGAATTACTGGAAGTGTTCAAGACAAGAAAATGGCTGATGCTTTAGAAGATCAAAATAAAATTTTACAACAGAGACAGCGGAATAATTATCGTCAACCCAATTATGGCCCTCGTCGTGGAGGTCGTGGACGTTAAGTGTGTTAAAGCAGTCTAAAAAAAGAGTCCTATGAGGGCTCTTTTTTTTATGCTTTATCTAAAAAACGCAGCACTTGATATAAAGAATAAGCATTGACATTACCTTTTGCTTCTTCTAAATGAGACAAAATTTCAGCAGAAATTGGAATTCGTTCTTGTACTTCTTGGCGCGTTAATCCTTTTTTTTCACGAAGAGAAACGATATAATGCGCCATTGACTGTTTGATTTTTTGGATTTGTTCTTTTTGTGAGGCACTCATATTCTGTCCTTTTCATATCTAATCAAAACAATGGTATTATAATCTTTCATTCCAACAAAAGCAAATATATTTTTAATAAAATACCCAATTAAATAGGAATGAAAGAATATGATATGTTGTTTCGCCTAAAATAGGATGAAAATAATGGGGACAGGTTGAAAATCAACTTGATAGGGCCTATTTTTCAAAGGGGACAAGGGAGAAAAACAGATGAAAGTTGTTTTGAAGGGGCTGATTTATGGATGCATTTTCATAGGTGTTGTTGGTGTTATCTATTTTTTTAGGTATCATCGAGGTGTGGAAAAACATGTTTTGTCGAGTAGGTCTATTGACGAGCCGACGGTTGTTGTTCAACGTGTAGAAGCTGCTCCATTAGTTTTGACACGAAGCTATATTGGAACAGTTATTCCGATTCATTCTGTAGACATTTTGCCATTTATTAGCGGCTTTGTAGAAGAGGTTAAGGTCAATAGCGGACAAAATGTTTCTGCCGGTGATGTGATGTTTGTTTTACAGCAACAAGAATATAAAGCTGCGTTAGATGCGCGATATGCGGATATTTTGCAAGCGGCAGCGACTTATCAGAATGCGGAAACTTATTATCAACGCATGAAAAAAGCTGGAGTTAAAGCGATATCTCCGTCTGATTTGGATCAGGCTCAAGCGAACTATTTATCATCTAAAGCGGCTTTAGCTTTGGCAATTGCGAATTGGGAACAAGCGAAAGTCAATTATAATTACACGGTTATTAAAGCACCGATTTCCGGTCTTTTAGGGAATGTTCCCGTGACGAAAGGAGATTATGTCAGTCCATCTGGTCAAGCTTTAGGGCGACTGATACAAATGTCTCCGATACGGGTTGTTTTTTCAATTACGGATAAAGAATATTTAGAAGAAAAGCGTTCAGGGAGTTCCGGCTTATTCCAAAAAGATGCTGTTCGGTTGCGTTTGGCTGACGGTTTGTTGTTTGATATTCCCGGAACGGTTCAGTTTTTGGACAATCAAGTTTCAGAGTCAACAAGTTCTGTTCAAGTTTTTGCAGATTTTCAGAATCCGAACAAAGAATTACTATCGAATGCATATGTAGATGTTTTAGTGGAAAAACAATTACCTGATGGCATTTTAATTTCTCAAAATGCGGTTAATTTAAAGCAAGACGGTAGCTATGTTCGAGTTGTTGATGAAAGCAATCATGTTGTCTCTCGTCGCATAGAGGTGGGTCCTGTTATGGAGGGTAATTATGTTGTTCTGTCAGGATTAGAAGAAGGTGAGTTTGTTGTATTGGAAGCTCCCTCTCGTTTGTCTCCGCAAGAGACGGTTAAAATCAAGTTGAAAGCAGTATCACGACCACCGGCGATGAGTTATCCTAAGGGAGAGAAGATACAATGAATTTTTCAGCTTTTTTTATTCGTCGTCCTCGTTTTGCGATTGTTATTTCAATCGTGATGATTTTATTGGGGATAATGAGTATTCTTGTTTTGCCTGTCGCGCAGTATCCGAATATTACGCCGCCTCAAATTATCGTTCAGGCCAGTTACCCCGGAGCTTCGGCTCAAGTTTTGGTCGATACGGTAGCGGTTCCGATAGAAAATGAAATAAACGGGGTTGAAGGTATGTTGTATATGAATTCGACCTCAGACGATGCCGGAGATTATAAACTCACGATTACTTTTGATATCGGTGTTGACCCGGATATGGCTCAAGTTAAAGTTGAAAATCGCTTACAACAAGTAATGGCGGATTTACCGGCTATTGTGACACAAGAGGGTTTGAGCGTTAACACACAGTCTGCGAATATTTTGGCAATGTTGGTTTTGCGTTCGCCGGGAGGAAGCCAAAATGAGTTGTTTTTAAGCAATTATGCTTACACTCAAATTTTAAATCCGCTCAGTCGAGTTCCTGGGATAGGGGATGTTCAAATTTATGGTCCTCAGTATAGCATTCGAGTGTGGCTTAATCCTCAAAAAATGACAAGTCTCGGTTTGTCTGTTTCTGATGTCATACAAGCTATAGAAAGCCAAAATACGGAAGCATCCATAGGAGAAATCGGTTCTGCGCCGAGTCCTAAAAGTAATGAACTCGTTTTATCGCTGACAGCAAAAGGGCTGTTAAATTCGGTTGAAGATTTTAATCAAATCGTTATAGCGACGAGCAAAGGCGGCGGCATTGTTCGTTTAAAAGATATCGCGCGTGTAGAAATAGGGGCGGATTCTTATAATGTGACGGCAGCTTACGATGATGTTCCGGCTGTGATTATCGGTTTGTCACAAACACCGGGGTCTAATTCGTTGAGAATTATGAAGGCTGTTCGTCAAGAAATTCAAAAGCTCTCGAAAAGTTTTCCGGAAGATATGGAACTGGCGCCAGTTTATGATTCGACGACATTTGTGCGAGCATCAATCGAAAGTATCGTTGAAACCTTGTTTATTACCTTCTTTTTAGTGATAGCGGTTGTTTTTATTTTTCTGCAAGATCCAAAATCAACTTTAATTCCGACCATTACTATACCTGTTTCTTTGATTGCGACTTTTGCTGTTATTTATGTCTTAGGGTATAATATTAACATTTTAACTTTGTTTGCGATGATTTTAGCCATCGGATTGGTCGTGGATGATGCGATTATCGTTGTGGAACGGTCTCAGTATTTAATGCTGAATGAGGGATTAGATGCAGAGGCTGCTTCGATTAAAGCGATGCAACAAATCAGTAGTGCAATTATCGCCACAACATTTGTTTTGTTGTCGATTTTTATTCCGGTTGGCTTAATGGCCGGAATTACGGGTAAAATTTATCAACAATTTGCGGTTACGATTGCAACAGCGGTTGTTTTTTCCGCGTTTAATGCGTTAACATTATCGCCGGCGTTGTGTGCGATTTTTCTGAAGTCTGCTGAGACAAAAAAAGATTCTTCTAAAAAAACATTTTTTGATTATTTTAATCGAGTATTGGAATGGGGGTGTGAACAATACTTGAAAGCTGTTCGTTTTTTGTCAGATCGATTGGCTGTTTTATCCGTTTTGATTTTTAGCGTTATTTGTTGCATTGCCGGTATGTTTTGGATAACACCGACCTCTTTTTTACCTCAAGAAGATCAAGGAATTATTTTTGCAAACATTCAATTACCCGAAACGGCGAGCATCAATCAAACAGAGGCTCTTTTAGGACAGATGAGTTCAAAAATTCGTCCGATTAAAGGAGTTTCTTATTTTATGTCTGTTGCCGGAGCCAGTTTGTTGGGAGGAAATGGTGAAAATATAGCTTTAGGTGTTGTCGGTTTGGAAGATTGGTCTCAAAGAAAAAGTCCTTCGTTATCGTTAGATAGTATTTTAGAGCAGCTGAACAAAACTTTTGCCGAAGAAAATAATGCTCAAATAGATTTTTTTGCTTTACCAGCTATTCCCGGGGTTGGAAACAGTGATGGATTGTCTTTTGAAGTTTTGGAGCTGAATCAGAATTTATCGGCCGAAGAGTTTTTTAAAGTTTTAGGACCATTTTTAGAGAAATTAAATCAAAACCCGAATTTGTCTTATGCCTTTACGACATTTAGTTCCGGGACACCGCATTTATTTTTAGATATTGATCGCACGAAGTTAGAGAGTTATGGTATTCCTGTTTCAACATTATTTACGGTTTTGTCGACTAATTTAGGTTCTCGATATGTCAATAACATTACATTGGAAGGCCAGATTAACCGAGTTATTCTTCAGGCGGATTATACACATCGCAAAAGTATTCAGGATGTGTTAGATTTACATGTGCCGACCTCAGATGGTAAATATGTTCCCGTCCGTAGTTTTGCTCGTGTAGAGACTGTATTGTCACCAAAGATTATTTACCGTTATAATCAATACTTATCGGCATCTGTGACAGCTCAAACAGCTGCCTCTGTCAGTACCGGAACAGCGATTAAGACTGTTGAACAAGAGGCGGCGACTGCTTTAACCAACCAAAATGAAATCGCATGGACCGGGTTGTCATTACAAGAGGTCGAAACACAAGGGCTTGCAGCGATATTGATTGGGTTAGCCGTTATTTTTGGTTATTTATTTTTGGTTGCGCTTTATGAAAGCTGGTTAATCGCGCTCGCAGTTATGTTTTCGAATGTTTTTGCGATATTAGGCGCTTTATTGGGTTTACATCTCATGGGACATCCTCTAAGCATTTATGCCCAGTTGGGATTGGTTCTTTTAATTGGCTTAGCCAGTAAAAATGCTATTTTAATCGTTGAGTTTACATTAGACTTCAGACGTCAAGGCTTGAGTATTTTAGATGCTGCCGTCAAAGGTGCTTCGGAACGTTTTCGAGCAGTATTGATGACGGCACTCACTTTTATATTGGGTGTTTTTCCGATGGTGATTGCGACGGGTGCAGGCGCCGCCAGTCAACGAGCGATAGGAACTTCCGTCTTTTTTGGCATGGTAGCGGCGACTTTAGTCGGAATTATTTTTATTCCGGCGTTATTTGCGTTGTTTGATACAATCGCTTCTCGTGGAGAGAAGGACACTTCTCAAGGAGAAAACAAATGAAATTTTGGTTTTTAGTTTGTTTTTTATGTGTGACAGCTTGTACCGTTGGTCCGGATTATGAACAGCCTCAATTTTTTAAAGATAAAGAAATAGAAAAAGTTTTAAATTTAAAACCTGTTTCTCATAAAGCCAGTGCTATTTCTTATAAAGCTTTTCAAGATAAGACATTAAATAGTTTGTTGGAACAAGCTCGGCAAAACGCGCCGACGGTTCGGGTTGCTTTAACACGTTTGAAGCAAGCACGGGCAAGTTTATCTATCCAAAAGGTTGCTGGGTTGCCGATGTTAGATGCCGCCGGTAAATATAATTATGTAAAAGAAAGTCGTAATTTAGGCCTTGTTTATGATGAAGATACTTATCAAGTCGGTATAGACGCTTCATGGGAAATAGATATCTTCGGCTCAGTTCGCCGACAGACAGAAGCAGCCGTGGCTCAAGCAAAAGCAGCTATGGCGAATTTACAGAATGTTTATGTGTCTTTATCGGCAGAGGTTGCCGGTCAATATATTTCATATCGATTGGCGGAACAATTATTAAAAAACAGCATTGAAAATTTAAAATTAGAGCAAGATATTTATCAAACGGTCCAACAAAAGTTTCAAGCCGGATTAGCAGATGAAATGGCCTTAAATCAAGCTGAGTATGCTGTTCAAACGACGCAAATGCAAATACCTGAATTTGAGAATCAAAAAGAAGAAAGCGCCAATGCGTTGGCTCTTCTTTTAGGCCAGCTGCCCGGGAGTTTAAAAGAGCAATTAAAAACGGAGCAAAATTTAACAGCTAAACCATTTCAATATAATCTGGCGCATTTGTTTGAATTGCCTGTTTCTTTAATACGGGAAAGACCGGATGTTAAAGTCGCCGAAGAAAATTTAATTGCTCAAAATGCTTTGGTCGGAGCCGCTATTGCCGAGATGTATCCCAGTATTTCTTTAAGTGGTTTATTGGGGTTTGAATCTTTTCATCTGAACGATTTGTTGAAAAAAAGAAGTTGGACTTATTCTTATGTCCCAAGTGTAGAGCTGCCGATTTTTCATTGGGGTGCTTTAAAAAATAATGTTGAATTGCAAAAAGCGAAGAAAGAAGAAGAGCTTGTTGTCTATGAACAAACGGTTTTGCAAGCGATTCACGATATTAAAAACGCCATGACGGGTATTCAAAAAGAATATCAGCGCAATCAATCGGCGGAGCAAGCTTTTGTTCAAATGGATCAGGCTTTTTCTTTGATGAGAGATAAATATAAACAAGGATTGGTCGAAATGAGTGACCTTTTAAATGCGGAACTCAATCGTCTTTCAGCTCAAAATGCTTGGGTAAACAGTAATGCATCTATTTATCAAAACATAATTCAATTTTATAAAGCAACAGGGACCGTTCAGTAGAAGATGTCTTGCGTTTCTTGAAAAGGCGTGTTAAGGTGCCTTTTCAGGAGAAAAAATGAAAGCGGCACAGTTAGAATTAATGGAAAACACACCGGTGGCAAGCGCTATTTTACGTCTTGCGCTTCCGTCTATGCTGGCAATGTTGGTTCAAGTTATTTATGGCTTAACCGATACTTTTTTTATCGGTCAAACCGGGAATGCAAATATGGTGGCATCTATTGCTTTGGCTATGCCGTTTGCCATGTTGATACAAGCATTCGGAAATATATTTGCCATCGGTGGCGCATCATATATTTCTCGGCAGTTGGGCGCTAAGAATTATGATGAAGCGAAAAGGACGACGGCGACCGTTTTTTATTTGTCTATTTTGTCGGGCGTTATTATCACAATTGTTGTTTTCTTTTTGATGAAGCCTGTTTTGACGATTTTAGGAACGTCTCCTGCGACACGAGACTATACACAATCTTATTTATCTATTTTGACAATGTTTAGCTTTGTTCAAATATTACAAGTCGTATTGGCGGGGCTCATTCGTTCTGAAGGTGCTACTCGTCAAGCGATGAATGGTATTTTTATCGGAACGGGTTTGAATATTGTTTTGGATTACTTGTTTATTCTAAGATGGGGGTGGGGTGTAGAAGGAGCCGCTTGGGCAACACTTGCAGGAAATGCGTGTGGTGTTTTGTATTATTTATTTTATTTTGTTGGAAAAAGAAGCTTATTAACACTTTCTATTCACTATTGGGGGCCGGATAAACGGATGATGTTTGAGGTTTTGGCTATTGGGCTTCCTGCCGCTTTAAACGCGCTTGTGATGAGTGTTTCACACGTTCTGACAAATAATATAGCTGTGCAATACGGAGACGAAACAATTGCGGCGAATGGGATTATGATGCGTATTGTTGGGATTGTTTTATTTTTGATTATGGGGATTTCTCAAGGGTATCAGCCTTTCGCCGGATATAATTACGGAGCGGGGAATTTTGAAAGATTGAAAAAGGCTTTTCATGTGACTTTAGGGTATGCGTCCGGTCTTGCGTTGATTTTTTGTGGTTTATTTTATCTTTATCGGAATCAGTTGTTTTTATGGTTTTTGCCAAATCAGGAAGTGGCTCATATCGGCTCACAAATGTTAAGCGCATTTTTAATCGCTATTCCTTTGTTCGGTCTTCATTTTACAATTGCGATGACTTTCCAGGCAACGGGAAAAGCATTATTGGCATTTTTAATCGTTCTGGCTCGGCAATGTTTGCTTTTTATCCCGTTTTTGTTTCTCTTTAATGCGTGGTGGGGGTTCGAAGGATATATTTGGGCTCAACCCATTGCAGATGTTGCAACGGTTATTTTGTCCGTTTGTTTCTTCGTTTATTTCCTACATCATTTGCCTAATTCGCATACTGCAGCCGAGTCGTCCCGTCCGTCGTAATCAAAAGAACTTTATCTCCCACTCGGAAATGCAATTCATTGGACTGCACAACCGCCGTTGTTTGACCATTCGAGAGTTGAACAATAAACTGCATGGCCGTATCTTTTGTTATTTCGCTTTCAACGGCGCTTCCGATTATTCCCCCTAACAGAGCGCCTGCCGTTCCTCCGATAATATTCACGGCTGTGTTGCCACCTATCATAGAACCGGCGGCTCCGCCGGCGACAGCGCCTCCAATAGCGCCAATTGTGCCTGTTCCTTCTATGTTAACCGGCTTCATTGACAGAATAATGCCTTCTCGAACAATCGCGGCTTGGCCGATGTCTCCTCGAGAATAGGTTGTGTTTGTTTCTCCGACTCCGCAAGCCATTAAGGCTAAACAGAGACATAAAATAACGCTCTTTCTTTTCACTTTCCCCTCCCTTATGAAAAAAGCTTTTGCCTTTTGCTTTTTTTCACGCTATAACAAACATATTCCCTCATGACAAAAGAACGGAAGAATGTTTGTAAAACTATATAATAAAACGATTAAAAGAATATATGATTGGGCTTTACATATTTCAAGTAAGCCTAATGCTGTTTGGTTGTTAGTTGCTATTTCATTTATGGAGAGTTCTTTTTTCCCGATTCCACCAGATGTTGTCTTAATTCCACTCGTGTTAGCGCAGCGAGAAAAGGCATTTCGATTGGCTATGTATTGCACAGTTGCAAGTGTTATTGGTGGATACTTCGGATACTTTATCGGTTGGGTTTTGGACGAGTCGGTCTTAAATCCGATTTTGGTACGTTATGGCATGATGGATGCGTTCAACACATTTAAAGGTTGGTATCATGAGTTTGGTGCTTGGATTGTCTTTACGGCCGGATTAACGCCGTTTCCGTATAAGGTTGTTACGATTGCATCCGGGGCAGTCGATTTAAATTTGGGTGTTTTTACGATTGCTTCCGTTTTATCTCGTGGCGGTCGTTTCTTTTTGGTGGCTTGGTTGCTCTGGAGATGGGGCGCGCCGATGAAAGCGTATATTGAAAAGAATTTAGGATGGTTATCTATCCTGTTTGTTGTTCTTCTCATCGGTAGCTTCTTTTTAATTAAACTTATGTAAAGAATTTTTAACTTTTTTGTTGACATTTTGTTTAAAAGCGTGTAAAAGGAACGCCTAGGTTTTATTTAATGAAAGGATTTCATGATGGCAAAACGTTGCCTCGTCACCGGGAAGGGTGTACAAACTGGAAATACGGTTAGTCATGCAAAAAATAGAAAAAGACGCCGTTTTATGCCGAATTTACAAAATGTTTCTTTAATGAGCGAAACTTTGGGAAACGTTATTCGCCTTCGGATTTCAACCCGTGGTTTGCGGACGCTGGAACACAACGGCGGATTGGATGCTTATTTATTGTCAACGCCTAATAGCCGTTTGACAAAAGAAGCTAAGGAAATCAAACAACGTATTCAAAATGCTTCTGCTCAAGAAACAGCGTAGTCTGTTGCAGATTTAATTTTAAAAGGCCTTCCTACGGGAAGGTCTTTTTGTATTTGTACTAAATTTGATAAAAGTTAAATTTTATGATATAATAACTAAGTTCACTATTAGTAAGACAACAAAGGAGTTTTCTATGACGGATTTAGAACGAGCTCAGATGAAAATGAGTAGCGAAGATTGTGAAACAATAACAAAAAAAATATTGTCTAAAAGAAAATCAACATCAGTTGATTTAACAATCTTTGATGCTATGAAAACAGCTTCTGAATATTGCTATGGCGGCGATACTCTTTTTGTTCGCGATTTTAGAAGAGGGCTTTATGAAAACTGTCTTCGGTATGTGAATGCCGGCGCGGATGATTTTAATTCTGAAACACAAAAAGCTTCATCAGATTCTGTTTCTCTTTGTCCATCTATTATGGTTGCTCATCAATATGAAGATATTTTATCTCGCATTCAACAAATTAAGCAAAAATATCCCAAAATAGATTCTATGATGGATGATAAAACAATTTCACAAAAAGGCGTTTGTGCTGAATATGGGGATTGTTGTGAAAGATTGAATGACTTTTTATATATTTATAGGAAATTGAAAACATCTCCTAAAGGTTTAAATATGAAATGTATTGAAAATTGGTGTAAAGTTTATCCCGAACAAGCTGTGCAAGTTGAAAAAGGTTTAAAAGAAATGGAAAAAATGCTCCCAATTTCAGAACAAGAACGGTGGAAAAGGACAACCGAAAAGAAGATTGCTCCTTCTTTTTTTCAAAAAATTTTAGGAAAGGGATTGAAGCGATAAAAAGTTGACGAGCTTTTTATAATAAAAAAACACTCTTATTAGAGTGTTTTTTTTTGATTGGTAGCGAGGGGGGGATTCGAACCCTCGACACGCGGATTATGATTCCGCTGCTCTAGCCAACTGAGCTACCCCGCCATAAGAACAACCGCTTTTATACCTTTTCTTTTCTAAAAAGTCAATACTTATTTTAAATTAGGCAATAATATCATTCTTCTTGTTTAAGTCTTTGTCTCTTTTGGATAAGAGAAAAAGGGAAGTATTTTTTGTTTTCTTTTTAAAATCAATAACTTGTTAGATTTTTCTTGATTTTCTCTCCTGCTTTTATGTTATTATAAAAAACAACAATATGAGAATAAAGGAAAAAAAAATGACAGAACTTTTTTTAACCGGACCGGCTGGACGATTGGAGGCCAGATATCATGCTGCGGAAAAACCAGATGCTCCAATCGCTTTGATTTTACATCCCAATCCACAATTAGGCGGAACAATGAACAATAAGGTTGTTTATACGCTTTATCAGGCTTTTGTTCAGTTAGGCTTTTCTGTTTTAAGGTTCAATTTTCGAGGCGTTGGTAAATCTCAAGGTGTTTTTGACGGAGATTCCAATAATGAATTGGCAGATACATTAGCGGCATTGGATTTTTTAAAGTCTATGCATCCTGAATCTTTGCATGCATGGGTGGCAGGTTACTCTTTTGGTGCTTTAGTTGGGTTATCTGTTTTAATGCGTCGTCCGGATATAAATGGTTTTGTTGCTGTTTCTCCACCAGCAAATGTTTGTGACTTTTCATTCTTAACCCCTTGTCCATCATCCGGATTGATTATTCAAGGGGGTGCGGATACGGTTGTTTCTGAGCCGGCAGTTGCAACTTTAGCTGAACGTTTGGATAGCTCACGAAAAGTTCAAGTTGATTATGTCCTATTACCGGATGCGGACCATTTGTATACCGGACAATTAAAAGCGGTTTATGATGCTGTTTTAACGCATGTTCCTGAGCTGTTAATTTCTAAGAAGAAATCTGTAAAGAAGAAAAAGTCAGTCTAAAAAGAAATAAAAAAGGAACTGCGGTGCAGTTCCTTTTTTTTTGTATATTCTCATTAACGTTTAGAGAATTGATAAGAACGACGAGCTTTGGCCTTACCGTATTTTTTACGTTCGACCGCACGGCTATCGCGTGTTAAGAATCCACCACGACGTAAAATGGTGTGTAAGTCTGGCTCGAACAGATCTAAACAGCGAGAAATACCGTGACGCACAGCACCTGCTTGACCAGATAAACCACCTCCTGCAACCGTGCAAACGACATCGAATTGTCCGACGCGTTCAGTCGCAACGAAGGGTTGATTGATAATCATTTGAAGAACAGGACGAGAGAAATAATCTTTCATATCACGTCCATTAACGGTGATAACACCTTTTCCTAATTTTAACCATACACGAGCAATAGCATCTTTTCTTTTTCCTGTTGCATAAGAGCGGCCTTGTTTATCTTTTTTTGGCTCGCGTTTTGCGGCTTCTTCAGGAGCAGCAGTTTGAGTCTTTTTTAAATCGTCTAATGTTGTCATTCTTCAATGCTCCTTTTATTTTTTCTGTTTTTCGCAGCAATATCTAAAGCGACTGGGTTTTGAGCCGTATGAGGATGTTCAGCACCTGTATAGATGCGTAATTTTGTCATTTGAGCTCTTCCCAATTTATTCCGAGAAATCATACGTTCTACAGCTTTGTAGATTAAATCTTCAGGATGTTTTTCCATCAATTTAGCCGCATTAACGGATTTTATACCGCCGATATATCCTGTATGATGATGATACATCTTTTTTTCCATTTTGTTGCCGGTCAGCGCTACTTTTTCAGCGTTGATGACAACGACATAATCGCCGCAATCCATATGAGGCGTATAACTTGGTTTATGTTTGCCACGCAAGATAGTTGCGATTTGGCTGGCAAGACGACCTAAGACCAAGTCTGTTGCATCGACCAAGTACCAATTTTTTTTGATATCAGCCGGTTTTGCACTTGTTGTTGTTTTCATCTTTTTGTCCTTTTTGTTTAACAGAGGATGCTAATATATCATAAAATTTTGTTTTGTCAACGGCTTTTTTAAAGCTTTTTGAGAGAGGTATAATATTACCGTCTTTGAGAGATCTTTTAAAAAGCAGCTAAATGAACAAAAGAAAGGGTTGTATCTTTAAAGTGATATATTTTATTATTGCTATATATTTTTAACCCATTGAAAAGACTTGCGATGATGATGTTGCCTGATGAGAAGTTTTTAGATTAGCTAGACTTTTAGAGAAAAATCTGTTATCTTTTGTTTGTCAGAAGGTCAGGCAATCGCTGAGCAGTTTCATGCTTGGAGGAAAGTCCGGACTTCCTGGGAATAGAGTGACGGTTAACGACCGCCCGGGGCGACCCGAGGGAGAGTGCCACAGAAAATAAACCGCCTGTCTGTCGGCAGGTAAGGGTGAAACGGCGAGATAAGAGCTCACCGCTTTTCCGGTAACGGAAAAGGCAAGGTAAACCCCACTCGAAGCAAGACCAAGAAAGCGGCTCTGATTAAATTCAGAAGGGACTGTTCCCATCCCGCCCAATAGGTAGGTCGCAAGAGGCGTTCAGTAATGGACGTCCTAGATGAATGATTGCCCGAGACAAAATCCGGCTTATCGACCTTCTGACTTTAGAAACCTTCATCCTTAAAAGGACGACTGAGTAAATCTTCCATGGCTTGTTGAATGTTCATTCCATGAAATAACACAGAGTGGACAGTTTCGCATATAGGCATATCAATTTTAACTTCCGATGCTCGTTTAAGAACGGCAGGGCAAGTTGACAATCCTTCTACGGTGCGAGTGTTTGTCTCTATTAATGTTTTTGCATTTCCAGCCATGCCAACTTCATAGCCAAAGCTAAAGTTACGTGATTGTGTGCAATTAGCGGTAAGAATTAAATCTCCAAGACCACACATACCCATCATGGTTCGGGCATGACCGCCAAGAGCTTTAGAAAGGCGGATCATTTCATTTAAACCTCGTGTAATTAAAGCTGCACGAGCATTATCTCCTAAACCGGCTCCTTCTGCGATACCTGCTGCGATGGCAAGAACATTTTTAACAGCTCCTCCGATTTGTGGGGAAATGATATCGGTGGTAGAATAGGGGCGGAAAAATTTTGTGCCAAGCATTTCTGTTAAAGCTTGAGCGATTGTTAAATCTGCGCAAGCGATTGTGGTTGCTGTTGGCTTCATAAGCGCAACTTCATGAGCAAAGCCAGGGCCTGATAAAATAGCCGTTTGTGTGTCAGGAAGAATTTCAGCAGCGACTTCGCTTAACAACTGTCCTGTTTTATCTTCTATCCCTTTGGCGCACAAAACTAAAAGTGTTTCAGGACGAATAAAAGGCTTCATTTGTTCGAAGACAGAGCGATTAAATTGAGCTTTAATAGAAACCAGAACAATATCAGCAAATTCAAGAACGTCTTTTATATTTTGTGTAGCTTGAATTGAATCTGGAAGCGGTAAATCTGGCATGTATAGCCGATTAACATGTAAAGCGTTGATATCTCTGACGACATCTTCTTCTCGAGCCCAAGCTAAAACATGACATCCCGCACGTGCAGCCGTGATAGCTAACGCTGTTCCCCATACACCAGCACCGATGAGACCGATTTTTTTCATAACGCCTCCTTTTTTTCTTTTATAAAACAATTTTATTCGGAAAGCAAACGAGAAAATACTTGCGACTCAAAAGAAGTCCGTTATAATGAGGCTAAAGAGGTTTTAAAAGATGTATCCAGGTATTCCGTTTCCAAATTTTGATCCTATTTTATTTCAAATAGGATTTTTTGCTATTCGGTGGTATTCACTGGCTTATATTGTTGGTCTTTTGTTGGCATGGTTATTGGTTCGACGGATGAGCCGTTTTACAAATTCGACTTTTACGGTTTTAAAAGTTGATGATTTTTTAGTATGGGCAACGATAGGAATCGTGGCCGGCGGACGTTTAGGGTATGTTTTGTTTTATCAATTGCCTTATTTTTGTGAATATCCTTTGCAAATTTTTGCTTTATGGAAAGGAGGTATGTCATTCCACGGTGGTTTAGTGGGAATGATTATTGCGACATTATGGTTTTGTTGGAAAAAAGACATCAATGTGTTTATGGTTGGAGATATGTTAGCTGCGGTGGCGCCGATAGGATTGTTTTTAGGACGATTAGCTAACTTTATTAACGGAGAGTTATGGGGACGAGTGACAACCTCTGTTCCTTGGGCTATGATATTTCCGGGAGCGGGTGATTTACCCAGACATCCGTCTCAACTATACGAAGCCTTAACAGAAGGGTTATTATTGTTTGTTATTTTAAATATTGTTTGGTGGAAGTCTGAAAAATATCGAAATCGTTATGGATTTACGTGTGGATTATTCTTTTTATTATATGGGCTGTTCCGGTTCGGCATAGAATTCTTCCGTGAACCAGATCCATTCTTAGGTTATTTTGCTGATTATTTGACAATGGGGCAGTTGTTATGTCTTCCTATGATTTTATTTGGTCTGTGGTGTATTGCTTTTTCATCACCAAAATTTCGCTTTAAAAAGCTGATGGAGTAAAAATGAAAAAGAAAAGTTTATGGGAAGGTTTTGTTCGTTTATTAAACATGCGTTTAATTGTTCCCTTAAAACGTAGCCCTCATCCGCCGGAGTATACGGCTCGAGGCGTTCTTGTTGGAATGATGTGGGCAATGACGCCATTAGTCGGGATACAAATGACGACAGTTCTTTTAACTTGGATTGCGGCTAAGAAGATCTTTAAATGGCATTTTTCTCTTCCCATTGCAATTGCTTACACTTGGGTGACAAATGTTTTTACCATGGGACCCGTCTATTATGTCTTTTATGTAACGGGCAAGGTGATGATGGGGGATTGGGGAAATATTAGCGCTTTTGCTAGCTTCTCTCACATTATGCACGAGGCTTTTTCAGATGTTGGCTCTTTTTGGGAAATTACAAAAGCATTATTGATATTTGGGAAAGTTTTGTTACAAGAATGGGGATTAGCAATGTCTTTGGGCTGCATTCCCTGGTCTATTTTCTCGGGATGGATTTCATATCGATTGACAATGAAGTGGCTTTTAAAAAGACAAGCCAAAAAAAACAAATCAGCAGAAAAACGTAAATACTGGCGTGAAAAATTACATTCGGTTGTACATCCGATTTCGGTTCATCAGGAAAAAAAGAATGAAAAAAAGTAAACTTCTGACACAAATTGATTATCTTGGTCATGCCTTTTATGATAAAGACGATTCAAGTAAATTAAAAAATCCTATTCTTTTAAAACAAATACACTCTTTTGAAGTTATTCGTGTCAAAAAAAACACAGATACTATGCAATCTGCCGATGCGCTGGTGACATGTGTTCCAGGATTAAAATTAACCCTTAGAACAGCAGATTGTGCCCCCGTTTTGTTGGCGGATAAAAAGCGAGGCGTTATTGGAGCAGCACATGCTGGTTGGAAAGGTGCTTTGAGTGGTGTTTTGGAAACAACGATTTTAGAAATGGTGCGTTTGGGCGCTTGGCCAAGTAATATTGTAGCCGCTATCGGTCCTTGTATTCATGTCGATAGTTATCCCGTTGATACAGATATGAAACGACTTTTTACAGAAAATGTTCAACCATTTTTTGTTTCGTATCCGGATGGAACGACACATTTTAATTTACCGGATTATGTTGCTTATCGGTTGCGCCGTGCTGGTGTTCAAAGTGTTGATTTAATTGATATCGATACTTATACAGACAAGCACTATAATAGTTATCGTCGTTCTCCGTCTGATCCTGCTCGTCAATTCAGTGCTATTTGGATAAAAGGTTAGATATCTTTTTTCTAAAAAGATAGGAAGCCTTATGCTTCCTATCTTATCGAACAATATTTACTTGTTTTTGTTTTATTTTTTTTGAATTTTAAAAAAATAGCTAAAAATATTGACAAAATAATATTTTTGAGGTAAACTCTTTCTTAAAAAAAAGGAAGGGATGAAGATGGAATTATCAAGTATTGAAAATGAACTTTTTATGGCGATTGATCGAGGAAATGTTTCAGAGGTTGAGAAATATTTAAAGGCTGGAGCAGATTTAACCGTTGTTAATAATCAGAGAGATAATGTTTTACATACGTATTTTAAGTCACTTTTAACAGCCCGTAAACCGTTTGAAGTGAAACAAAGTTATTATGAAGCTAACGGAGGGACATCTCGAGAAGTAAGTGTGCTGAATACGAATTGGCAACGGGAATTAAATCGTCGTCGGTTAATTTTTGATGTGTTGCTTGAGCACGTTCCAGTTGAGTTATTAAATGCTCGAGATAAGGAAGGTTTTACGCCTCTTTTACGCGCTGTTGAGATGTCTTTTCCTTATGAAGCCAAACGGCTTTACTTTAAAGGTGCTGATTTATCTTTGCGGACATTAGATTATCATTTTGGTGTTTTGGAAATGGCGACTTATCAAAACGATCTTCCAATGTTGGACTTTTTTTATCAGGAGGTTCAAAAAGCAAAGGCTCAGCAAAGTTCTTTGTCAGAAGAAACGAAAAATATTCCGCAGTCGTCTTTTTACAGACATCGTAATTTAATGATGGTTGCTTGTATGAAAGGGAATATTGAGGCATTAAAATATCTTTATCAGGCAGAGCCAGAGCGTGTAAATGATCAAGATTCCTATGGGGATACAGCAGCACAGGTATGCCTTAGAACAGATGCATACGGTTATTGGGTTCGATTGCATGCAGCTTCGTTGGAACCAAAGGTGAGCCGAGGTCAGCTTTTATGCTTGGATTTTTTATTAAGTAAAGGCATTAGAGTAGATCTTAAAAATTTAGAGGGTCGAACGCTTTTAGACTGCGTTCGTTTCCAACAACTGCCCTGTCAAAGTCGTGTTGAAGAATTGTATAAAGCTCAAACAGGTTATTTACCAAAAGATGTGAGAGATATTCAGAAAATTCGTCAACAGCAAATAAATCGAGTGGCTGCTTTAAAACAAAATGAGATGGCTATTCAACGTCGTAAAGCGTATTTAGCTGCTTTGCGGAAAAGAAATCTAGAATATGGTGAATAAGAAACCAGCTCAAGGTTGTCCTTGAGCTGGTTCTTACAGAGGAATGAGAATACGATAAAATTAGATGTTAAAAGTAGTATTGCATACCGATTTTAACATCGCTGTATCTGACGTTTTCTTCTATTTTTGAGCCAGTTGCAACGGATTCAACCTTTGCTTTACCCAAATCAGAGAAGCGATACCCCAGATCTAATGTGACACAAGGTGTTAATGCATATTCTACACCAGCGCCAACATTCCAGGCAAAATTACTTTTGCCCTTCCCTTTATATGCGCCTTTGAAACTGTCAGTCTTGTTATAAGAATATCCGACGCCTCCGGTTGCATATACAGAGAACTTGTCATAGACAGGATAGCTGGCATAAACATTTGCCATAGCTCCCATTGTCCACATATCAGCTTTGCCGACTTCTGTGTCAGCGTCTTTAAACTTTTGCTTGCCCCATGGACGCCATTGAGCTGTTAAATCCGCTTTAAAGTATTCATTCATGCGGAAGCCGACACCAGCATCAAAAACAGCAGCTTCTTCAGTGTTTTTCATACCAATGGCGTAACCACCATCAACCCGAACATACATATCATCAAAATATGTTGTTTGTGCGTTGGCTGATGAGGCCATCGTTATTGCTGCGACTGCAGCGAAAGTTGATAAAAGATACTTCTTCATTTTTAACTCCTTTTTAAAATAAGATATGAAGTACAACACGGATTACTTTAACAATAAAAAAAAGAGCTTGTCTACTACAAAAAGTTGAAAAATTAAAAAATAATAGAAACTTATGCGTGTTGTCATATTGTGATATGAATTTTCTTTTTTCCCTTGCAGTTTTAGGGCTTTTTACATAAACTAGAAGGTGATATCGAGACAAAATAAGGAAATAAAAATGAAAAATGAAGAAATTTTACGTCAGATGCTCGAATCTCAAGAGCAATTTTATTGGCAAGTAACAGGCTCTATTGCTGATTGGAAATATAACCCTTTTTATCTAATTTTGACGATTGCGACATTGGGGTTATTTTTAATTCCATTACATTTGTATCGGACATATCGATATTATGTTTTAACTTCTACGCGGCTGATTGTTATTTCTGGGATTTTAGGTCGCACTGTTGATGAGATAGAATTATTTCGTATTGTTGACTCGAAAACAGTTCAGTCATTAACAGATCGATGGGCTAATCTGGGAACGATTATTGTTTCTTCAACGGATAAGACGGGCATTGCCGTTATGAAAAAAATACCTTTTCCGCACGATGTTCGAGATTCTTTGCGAGCTATTTATTATGAGGCTCGAATGAAACAAGGCACAGTCTTATTAGAGCCGGCGAAATAGAATTAAGATTGGCGATTTAACCAACTACCGATAGTAATTGGCGTTGGCAATAATTGAAATCGACTGTCATCGGGATAGTGAGTTTCGACGAAATCACGAGGCTCGCTCATAAACCAACGTTCATCAATACTACGATTACGGCGTTTACGGGTTGCTTCACGACTTCCGGCCTCTCTTTTTTTAATTTCGCGCTGATGTTGACGATCGGAGCCGACATCTTGCAGAGCATTGATGTCTCCGCGCATTGCCCATACAGGATCGACCAGTTCCCATTTTCCATTGATTTTTATAACATTCCAGTCATGACGGTATTCTTCCATGTTGCGAGAAGAAATACCTCGTCCGGCATAACCAGAAACA
The DNA here is from genome assembly GCA_944392795.1 of uncultured Alphaproteobacteria bacterium. Taxonomy (GTDB): domain Bacteria; phylum Pseudomonadota; class Alphaproteobacteria; order CAAHEQ01; family UBA3637; genus CALXXX01. Next base: position 28,256 of record CALXXX010000019.1, read on the forward strand.
GTCATAGAATCTAAACCAGCCATGCTTGCCATTCTTTGATATAACTCGGCAAAATCTTTTGCGACGCCGATACGAGTCACAAAGATATCACCTGTTGTTAAGTTCAGTTTGCGAGCCGCACGAGGGGTATAAGCATGTTCAATAATTGCTTTACTTTTGTATGCATCATAATCAACATTATAAACAATCCAAGCCAACAAGATGCGCGCTTTATCCTCATCAGAGGTCAAATCTTTTGTTAAATAACTGACTAATTGAGGCAAGGTTTTTTCATATTGAGAGGGGACAGATTGTGCTTTTCTATCAATATTCCTGTAATTTTTGGCATAAGCCGGTATTGAGCTCAAGAAAATCAAAGAAAGTAGGACAAGAATATACTTTTTCATAAATTTTCCTCTTGTTTTTTTGGCGTTCCGGTAATACGAATCCGGCGAATATGAGACGGATCCGAGCTTAAAATAGTGAATTTAAGACCGCTGGACGGGTGATGAATGACTTCTCCTTTCGCCGGGACACGTCCGGCCAAGTTAGCAACCCATCCACCGATTGTATCAATATCTGGATTTTCTCGTTCTTCTTCTGTTGCGATCGGACCTAAAAGTTCTTCCACGTCTTCCAGGCGAGCTTTAGCATCAGCTTCAATGACACCTTTTTTGATTTCTTCGATAAGTGTTTCTGTCGGTTCATCATGTTCGTCATCTATTTCTCCTACAATCAGTTCCAATAAATCTTCCATGGAGACAAGACCATCTGCTCCGCCATGTTCATCAATCACAATAGCCATTTGGATTTGGTGACTTTGCATTTCTTTTAATAAATCCAAAGCTCTCATTGCTGGAGAAATAAATAGAATGTCTGATTGTATCAACTCTTTAACAGAAGCTTTCTTTTTTTCCATTAACGAAAATAAAATATCTTTTACATTTAAAATACCGACGATATTGTCTAAAGAACCTTCGAAAACGGGATAGCGTGTAAACTTTTCTTTTAAAATGTATTTATCAAGCTGAGCTCTTGTAATATTCGAAGGGACAGCAGCAATATCAACACGTGGTGTCATAATGTCATGGACACGAACATCTCGTAAGCGAAAGATATTCTTTAACATTGGGATTTCACGTTGATCAATCAGTTGTTGTTCGCCTCTTTCTTCTCGTTCATCAATGATTTGTTCTAAAGCGTCTAAAACAGAATCTTCTTCTTGTTTATGACGTCTATTTTCTCTCATTTTTTCAATAAATGACATTTTTTTCCTCTTGATATGGATCGTTAAATCCCAGCTCTAACATTTTCAGAGTTTCTAGTTGTTCCATTTTCTCAGCGTCTTCTTCTAAGATATGGTCATATCCCAGCAAATGCAAGCCGCCATGCAGGATTAAATGGGCTGTGTGAGCCTCTAAAGTTAAGTTTTGTGTTTTCGCTTCTTTCTGACAGGTTTCTAAAGCGAGGATAATATCTCCTAAAGGCGCCATTGGTACATCTGTCGGAGGTAAAGGGAAACTCAGCACATTTGTTGGTTTGTCAACATGACGATAAGTTCGATTAAGCGTATGTACAAAATCATCATCCGCCAGAACAACACTGACCTCATGTTGAGATAAGTCAATAATCGAGTCGAGAACACGGCGTACTAATGCTCGCACATGAGGTAATTTTTGTCGCCATGTTTTTTCTCGGAGTTGTATCATCAAACCATTATTCGGCATTTTGATTTTTGTTCCTAGCATCGTAAGCTTTAACAATTTTAGAGACGAGACCGTGTCTGACCACATCTTTTTCAGTAAATTCGATGACTTTAATTTCCGGGATATCACGGACGACTTGAACTGCATCGGCCAGACCGGAAGTGACCCCTCGCGGTAAATCGGTTTGAGATAAGTCACCGTTAATAACCATCCGAGAACCTTCTCCCAAACGAGTTAAGAACATTTTCATCTGCATAGGGGTTGTATTTTGGGCCTCATCTAAGATAACGACGGCATGAGCTAAAGTTCGTCCGCGCATATAAGCTAAAGGTGCGACCTCAATTTCACCACTTTCAAGTTTTTTATCGACTTGATCTGCCGGCAACATATCATATAAAGCGTCATAAAGCGGGCGTAGATATGGGTCGATTTTTTCTTTTAAATCCCCCGGAAGGAAGCCTAAATTTTCTCCGGCTTCTACAGCAGGACGCGTTAAAATAATTTTTTCGGCGCGGCCTTCCAACATCATGGACACAGCTTTTGCGACAGCTAAGAAGGTTTTACCTGTTCCGGCTGGTCCTAAGCCGAATACCATTTCGTATTGATTCATGGCTTCGATAAAATCAGCTTGAGTTTGTGTGCGAGGATTGATGTGGCGTTTTTTCGTTCGGAGTGTTAAATCTTCCGAACCAGCAGATGAGGTTCCTCCCATAATTTTTTGAAGAGCTCGACCAATATCTTCATTTGTAATATCTCCGGCTGTTCGAGCTCGTTCGTATAACAAGTCTAACAAATCGGATACCATGGGGACATCACGAGAAGAACCTTCAATTGTCACCTGATTACCACGCATATGCATGGTGACACCCATATCTGTTTCGATTTGTTTTAAGTGACTGTTTTGTGGTCCTACAAGGCCTGAAAACGCGCGATTGTCTTGAAATTCTTTAGTAATTTGCATGATATTTCCCTTTTTATATTATCAAATAGTTTCTCCGGATAAGCTACTGGCAGTGGCAGCAGAAATATGTAATGTGACAATATCTCCCAGCCTGTCTTCCGGCAAAGAGACATGTACATTCTGAAGATAAGGGCTATAACCGTTGAGTTGCCCTTTTTGTTTGCCGCGTTCTGTAAGCAGAACAGGCAAATTTTTGCCGACAAAAGTTTGATTATAGCTTTTTTGTAATTCCAAAAGTTTTGCTTGTAAAATTGAGAGGCGTTCTGTTTTAATAGCCTCTGGAACTTGATTTTTCATGAGACTAGCAGGAGTTCCGGGTCTTGGAGAATATTTAAAAGAATAACTTTGAGCATAGCGAACTTTATCTACCACAGCCAATGTTTGTTCAAAATCTGAATCGGTTTCGCCCGGGAAACCAACGATAAAATCGGAAGAAATCGCGATATCCGGTCTGGCCTTACGTAATTTTTCAACGACTTCGAGATATTGCGCGACACAATAGCGACGGTTCATCTCTTTGAGGACTTTATCACTTCCGGCTTGAATAGGTAGGTGAATATAAGGCATTAACTTTGGAATATCTCGATGAGCCGCAATCATTTCATCCGTAATATCGACTGGATAACTGGTTGTATAACGAATGCGTAAAAGGCCATCCATCTCAGCCAAACGTTCAATGAGTTGAGCTAAATGCCAAGTCTTACCATCAAGGCCTTCGCCATGCCAGCAGTCCACATTTTGTCCAAGCAGCATAATTTCTTTAGCTCCCGTATCAACTAATGCTCGTGCTTCGTTTAAGACAGCTTCAGCAGAGCGAGAGTACTCGCACCCTCGCGTATAGGGAACGACACAGTAAGAGCAAAAATTATCACATCCTTCTTGAATAGCTAAGAACGCCGTGCATCCATGAGAAGTTGGTTGAGCTAAAGCGTCAAATTTTTCAATACTGGTAAATTCGGCGATAGTTTTACGACCATTTTTACGATTGAATTGTGTGATAAGCTCTGGCAATTTATGATATGACTGAGGTCCAACGGCAATATCGACACTATGTGCTTTTTTTAAAAAAGCGTCCCCCAAAGCTTGTACGACACATCCGGCGACTGCAATCAATGTTTCTTGACCTTTCTTTTTGCGTTCTTGTTTGATTTCCTGAAAGCGTCCAAGGCAAGAAAATACTTTATCAGCTGCCTTTTCTCGAATATAACATGTGTTGACCATCAACAAATCTGCTTCTTCAGGTTTTTGAGTTTCTTCATAGCCTAGGATGGCTAACGCATCCAGTATTCGTGTACTGTCGTAGACATTCATTTGACAGCCCATGGTATTCATAAAAACTTTTTTAGTCATTCGTTTGTCCTTCGCCTGTTATGCGTTGTTTAAGTTTGCTGACTTCCAGCAATCGACGAGCGGGATCCGGTTTTCGTCCACGAGGATAAAGTGTATCTGAAAAAGAAGCAAATTCTTTTTCGGAAAGGACATTTTTAGCCGTTTGTAGCAGTTTATCTTCTTTCCAGGCAGAGGCTTGTCGTATGGCTTGTTCTCGGGCAGACTTACCATATCGACTTTCTAATGTTGGTAAAAGGCGAACGGCTTCTGGGTCTTGTGTTGCGCCGGCGGGATAGAACCATTTATTATCGGCTTTTTCAGCGGCTAACAACATCCAAGCATAAGCAGACATTTCTCTTTTCTGAGGAGGTAAAACAGTATCAGTATTTTGCGCTTTTAAATCTTGAATTTTATCTTCATATTCTTTTAAAGCGTTTTGTCCTGGCGCTCCCATGCGTTCTACTTCCATCATTAATTGAGCTAATGCTCGTTGAGCAGAGGCTAAGCCATTTTCAGCGGCAAAACGATAGTAAAAGAGAGCCAGCATAATATTCTGTTGTGTTCCTGTCCCCGTTTGATACATTTTCCCCAAAGCGTATTGAGCATGTGGATCATTTTGTTCTTTTGCACAGTTTTCGTAAACTTGGCGAGCTTGTTTATGATGTCCGCGCTTTAAATAAGCATCTCCGAATAAACAAGCAGCATTTGCCGTTAAAGACAATATTGTAAAAGTTGAAAGGAATAACAGAAATCTTCTTTTCATGATGACTCAGCCTTTTTAAAGGTAATATCAATTCGACGTGTTTGTAAACTCATGGGTTTTATTTTGGTTTCGAAAGGCAAGACTTCTCCGGGGGAAACGATTTCTTTTACAGGAGCAAGAGTTTGTTCTCCTGTTTTTTCCCCGGTGCTGTTTGTTAGGATTAGATGGATAAAGGGCATTTTTCTATCTGTATCAGAGGTGTTAACGACGGCTCCTTTAACCAATAAAGTTGGTACATCATCTTCTTTCATGACGTCGAAAAAAGTGTCTTTAAAATCAAGTCCTGTCCCAACAGGTTCTGTCTGTAATCCGAAACGTTGATAAAAAGGCTGAGTAAAGGGAAAACGTCGTGCAATATAAAATCGAGCGGCGATGATCAAAGACAAAAGCATGAGCAATATAAGAAAAAAAATGATCAATTTTTGACAATAATGATGTTTGGGTGTTGGTTCTTCTATTGGCATAAAAGCATCCGGCATTTCTGATAATGGTTCGGATAATGGATTTTCTGTCAGAAAGGAGGGTATTTTTTGAGTGAAACAAGGTTTTTGTTCTTCCTCGAGAACGGCGGCAACATCTTTTCGTTCATTTTCGTCTAATTGATCGGGCGTTACAGAAGATGTGGCAGGTTTTAAATTTTCTGCCAGAGCCGTTTGTGTCATATCTGGTTCTTCATCGGATTGTGTTGTTTGCTCAAAAGTATAATTACAGGCTTTGCAGTGAAAAACCTGTTTCCCCGGCTTGATTTTATCAGCTGGGACATCATAAATACGATGGCAATTTGGACACATTGTGAACATTAAAGTATTGCTCTTTTTTTTAAAATGTTTTACTGTCTTTATACGATAAATGAAAATAAAGCATTTGACAAGGGTGAAATAGAAAATGTTGACAAGGTCCTCTTTGTTGCCGGTTGTGGACTTTCATCGGGTCTTTTTGAAGTATGAGAATGGCCCGGAAGTGTTAAAGAATATCCAATTTTCATTGGAACGAGGCTCTTTTCATTTTGTCACGGGGGATAGTGGGGCCGGTAAAACAACTTTACTGAGCTTAATGTATTTAGATCAGCGTCCGACATCGGGTCGTATTCAACTTTTCGGTCAAGATTTATCTGAAGTCAAACGTCGTAAGATGCCTCTTTTGCGGCGGAGAATCGGCGTTGTTTTTCAGGATTTTAGATTATTGGATTATTTGACAACCTTTGATAATGTTGCATTACCTCTTCGAATCATTGGGATGCGAGAATCGGAAATAAAAAAACGAGTTCTTGAACTGTTGGCGTGGGTTGGTCTTGAAAAGTGTGTTGATCAATTTCCCGTAACGTTATCTGGCGGAGAAAAACAACGAATTGCGATTGCACGTGCAGTTATCAATCAACCGGATTTATTATTAGCAGATGAGCCGACTGGTAATGTAGATGATGCAATGGCCGGAAGAATTTTGCGATTGTTTTTAGAGTTAAACCGTCAAGGAACAACACTTTTAATAGCGACACATAATCAGTCTTTGATCCGTCAATTTGGTATGCCGCAATTACATTTGGCTCAAGGTCATTTAGAGCTGATACCACCCGCTTTGAGTTATCCAACGGAGGAAAATGATGTTCAGCCGTAAACGAGCTTTACCTTTTCATGAAAAATCCAGTTTCTTTTTATCTTGGATGACAATGTTGATGGTTTTTATTGCCTCTTTAACATTGTTTGGTAGTTTAAGTTTAACGAATATTATCCAAACGTGGAACAGAGCTGTTGTTGGTTCTTTGACTATACAAGTTCCGACTTATGAAATTTCTGGAGAGCCTAGAGAAGAGGCCCTTCATACTGATTTAGAAGTTATTACCTCTCTTTTGGAAACAACGCCAGGTGTAGCCTCTTTTCATGTTCTGACGGATACAGAAATGGCTACTTTGATGGAACCATGGTTGGGAGTGCTTGATAAAGTTGAAGATTTGCCTCTTCCTAAGCTGATTGATGTCCGTTTTTCAAAAGAACAGCATTTTGATTTTGCCGCATTTCAACAAGCTTTAGAAACATCTGCTCCTGCGGCTCAGGTTGATTCCCATCGGATGTGGTTGACTCATTTGATTGAGATGGCTCGAGGCATTCAAAACATGATTTTATTTGTTTTAATTTTGTTAATTTTAACAACTTCTTTTACGGTTGTTTACACGACATTGTCGAGTCTGGCCGTTCAAGGGAGTGTTTTAAAGTTGCTTCATATGATGGGGGCTAGAGATACTGCAATTGCTTTACAATATGCGGCGCGTAGTTTTGTAAAAGCATTTGTGGGCGGATGTGTTGGTTTTGTTTTAGCCTTACCCATCGTGTGGGTTGTGTCAAGTATGATCAATCCCTTACAAGAGCCGCTTTTAGCTTCAGGTCGGTTTGAAGCCATACAATGGTTAATCGTGGCTTCTGTTCCGATTTTGGCGGCTATTTTATCTTTTATAACCGCATTTATAACTGTGCTGAAAAATTTAAAGGCTGCAATATGAAGCTTAAGTCGTATGTTTTTTACGGAGGAGTTGTCGCATTAACCAGTTGGATTCTTGGCTTTTGTTTATTTTGCGTATATGCCTTTAGTTTAAAATATACAGCTGTTCCTAATGTGGATGCGATTGTGGTTTTGACCGGAGGAGCAGATCGTATCAGTCGAGCAGTTGATTTACTTCGAGAAGGGAAAGCAGAAATGCTGTTTATTTCTGGTGTTAATGCTAAAGTCTCGTTAGGCGCCTTGTTTTCCGAAGCCGATGATGATTTAATTCCACGAATACATCTGGGCTATCTAGCCGACAACACGTATGAGAATGCAATGGAAACAGATATGTGGATTCAAAAAAATAATGTTCAATCAGTCCTATTGGTGACAAGCTTTTATCATATGCCTCGGAGCTTATTTGAGATTGAGACACGAATACCTCAGCTTGTTGTATATCCTTATCCAGTTTTCCCAAAGGAAATGGGGCCACAATTCGTTCGTACGCGTAGTTTTTGGTTATTATTTGTCGAATATAACAAGTTTTTAGTTGTCGTTTTAAGATCGTTTTTAAGGAGCTTATTTATATGAAAAAAGGCATCGTTGTTGTTCGTTCATTGATTTTTATGGTGTTGTTTTATAGTTATACTTTATTATGGGGTGTTGCGTGTGTAGTGGCCTTTTTTGGAACTGCAAAAGCCGCAAATTGGGTTCCCCGAAGTTGGGCGCACATGAATCGTTTTATGCTTCGTTGGGTGTGCGGCATACGGATAGAAATCAAAGGACTGGAAAATTTACCATCGCAAGATGGATATATTATTGCGTCGAAACACGAATCTGCGATGGAGACAGTTTTATTTCATATGATGGTTCCTAATGGCATTTATGTTTTGAAAAGAATATTACTTTGGATACCCATTGCCGGGTGGTATTTTTTTAAAACGGGGAGCATTGCCATAGATCGTAAAGCCGGAACAAAAGCTATGAGAGATTTATTGGAAAAATCTAAGGCAAGGTTAAGGGATGGGTTTAATATTATGATTTTTCCAGAGGGGACCCGTATGAAGCCGCGCGTTCCGACACATTATAATCCAGGTGTTGCTTTAATTTATGATGAATGTCATGTTCCGGTAGTTCCTGTTGCGTTGAATACAGGATATTTTTGGCCAAAAAATTCATTTTGGCGCTATCCAGGAGTGTGTACTTTTGAATTTCTCCCGCCGATAGAGCCTGGTCTGCCTCGGAGAGAGTTTTTGGTTAAACTGGAAAAACAAATAGAAGAAGCGTGTGCAGCGCTAAATCCTTGACAGTTTTTTAAAAGCTTTTTATCATAAAAAAATCTACATGAAAGGGAGGTTCTTATGGTTCAAAAGAAAAATGAAAAGAAAACACTAGAAAAAGAAGAAACACAAGTATGTGAGCCCTCTTATAAAGGGTTGGCTTATTTGTTGGTTATTTTTCTATTATTCGAATTTATTGTATTGTGCGTCGTTGCATTTAAGTATGATGTCTCATTTAAGCCAAAAAATGAGTGTCGTTCTTATGTGATGCAGGCACTTCGTCGAGAACAAATGCGTCGCATGCGCTCTCCGGAACAGATGTATCGTCATGAAAGACATGAAAAGGTTCGCTCCGTGCCAGGTGTGCGTCCAGGTGTTCATCATGGTCGTCCTGTCCCAGCGCCTCATGACGTGCGTTCAAAAGCTCGTCCAGGACATCCTGCACCGGTAGCTCATGGTATGCAACAAAAGGTGAAAAAGACGCCTCATCTTGTTCCACCTCAAAAAGCAGTGAAGAAACCTTTTACTGAAAAAGATATGCCGGCTGTTACAAGAAAAGCACCAGCCTGTCCTCCACCAGTTCCACGTAAGGCTAAGTATAATCCGGAGGAATATGCACCATATGCTCAAAAGGGAAACGCGTCTATCCAAGGAAAATTATGTTTCCCATTGGCGGATGGTTCAGAAAAATGCTTTGCTAATACAACAGTCTTTATCAATCCTGTGACGACTTATTCTGATGAATGGTATAATCGTGGTTGGGCCGGACGGGAATACTTGGCAACAGCGGATAAGCGCGTTATTCCATTTAATAAAATGGTCAAAACAGATAAAGATGGAAACTTTGCTTTTAAAGATTTAGCGCCTGGTTCTTATTATGTCGGAACGATGGTCTGCTTACCAAAGACAAAGGATGCTAAGGCTTGCGCTTATACGCGTTGGGCAGCAAAAGTGACAATGAAGCGTATGGTAAAGCCTACTTTCAAAAAGGTTTATCCGTAAGCTTTTTGCTTTTTAATAAAAAAGGACTCTGTTAAAAACAGAGTCCTTTTTGTATAATTTTACATAAAAAAATTGACTTGTGTTTTTTTTATGGTTACAAAAAAATAAGGTTGTTTTTTGTCAGGAGGTATGTATGAAAAATACGATTTCTTCACCAATTTTAGATAATACATTTATTTTTGACCTGTTCCAAAAGAAAATGAGGCGTGTATGGAAACAAATTCGTACAACTGTAAATTTACAATCAACAGATTGCCAAGGGTATTCGTTACTTCACATGTCTGTTTTTTTAGGGCTGCGACCTTTGAGTGAATTTTTGATCCGTCAAGGAGCAGATGTTAATGCACGTAGTAAGACAAAATTTACACCTCTTCATTTGGCCGCGCATCAGGCAAATGAAGAAATGATTAAAATGTTATTGGCCTATGGTGCACGAACCGATTTGAAAGATTATCTTCATCGGACACCTTTAGCGTACATGAAAACACTTGACTTCTCGGATAAAAGAAACGAAGCACGCGCTTGCATGGAATTATTAAAAAGAACGGTTCGCATTCAATCACATGAAACAGCTCATTTAAGGAATAGGTTGTTAACGCATACACGTTAAAAATGTATCCGCTCTTCAAGTAATTTTAATCCTTTTTGTGTCCACCGTTTTAAAAAAGATGGTTTTTCCTTGGCTTTGTTTTCTTTGAGCTCAAGCAATAACCGAGCATGATGATATCGCTCTAGATACAGTTTTCGCCAAGCGGCCATTTCTGATAAACTTTTTTGTGTCAAATCAAAGAAACGAGGAGGGTTATTATACATTTTTTGAACAAGCTCCATCACTTTTTCTTTTGATATCCGTGAATGAATGCAAGTTCCATTTTTGGCAATTTCCTCGGCCTTACGTGTTGAGATTTGAGCACGTAAGTGTTTGTTTTGATTTTGAAGAGATTGAATTTCTTTTTGAATTTCGACAAAGGATAAGTCCTCTGTTTGGGAAAGAACTTTTCTGACCGTCATCACAGCTTTCCCAACTGTGGGCGGTTTTGTATCGTGTATCATAAAAACTCCTTTAGAAGGACATTATAACACAAACTCTCTCAAAAATCAAGGGAGGTTCTCAAGTTTCTCGTTTTGCGCGTATGGCGTTTATTCCTCTTTTCGAGATACAATAACTAAAGCTTCGCGTAGCACACGATCTCCACCAATTGTGTAGCCCTTTTGCCATTCTTGAAGAACGGTTCCATTCGGCTTCTCCGGATCAGAGATTTCTTGGATAGCTTTTTGGAAATTGGGATCAAAGGGTTTGCCGACGGATTCGATTTCTTTGACACCATTTTTTTCAAGAGCTGTTTGTAATTCTTTTTGCGTCATGACAATCCCTTCAAAGAGACTTTTTAAATAAGCATTATTTTCTAGCTCTGTCGGGATAGGTAAGGCCAGAGCTCTTGCGAGATTATCTGCAACAGGTAATAAAGCTAAGGCAAAGTCAGCAATGGCAATTTTGGCATTTTTTTCGATTTCAATTTGAGATCGCTTTTTCACATTTTCCATTTCAGCATAAGCTCTCATGAACTTATCCCGGAGTTCGGTTGTCTCTTTTTCAAGCTTTTTAATTGTTTCCGCTTGATTGAATGAGGCGTTTTCCATTTTTTCTGACTGTTTTTTTTCAGGCTGTTCTAGTTTTTTTTCTTCTTTTTTGATGTGTTTTTCTTGATTTTTCTGTGTCATGGTTTATCCTTTTCAAAAAAACGACTTAAGACTATATGTAGGAAAAGTTTTCACATTTTGCAAGATTTATTATTAAAAGGATTAAAAATGAGAGTAAATAATCGAAAATCAAATGAGTTGCGCTCTGTTACGCTAACACCGAACGTTAATTGTTATGCAGAAGGTTCTTGTTTAATTAAATGCGGTCGAACACATGTTTTATGTATGGCTTCATTAGAAGAGCGCGTTCCTGCCTGGGTGAAAGGGAGCGGGACAGGTTGGGTAACGGCTGAGTATGGAATGTTGCCGCGAGCAACAGGGACACGGACAGACCGTGAAGCGAAAAAAGGACAAACCGGTCGAACCCATGAGATACAAAGGTTGATAGGTCGAGCATTGCGTGCCGCTGTCGATTTAAAAGCCATGGGCGAGGTTTCTATCAAGGTTGATTGTGATGTGCTGCAAGCAGATGGTGGGACGCGAACAGCTTCTATTACGGGGGGCTTTGTGGCGTTGGCGTTAGCTTGTCATCAGCTTGTTCAAAAAGGGATCTTAAAACAAAATCCGTTAATAACAACCGTTTCTGCTATTTCTTGCGGTATTTATGGTGGAGAAGCTCTGTTGGATTTAGATTATGAAGAGGATTCTCATGCGGATACAGATGCTAATTTCGTAATGACAGGAGATGGCGGTATTGTTGAAATTCAAGGAACAGCAGAAGGGAAACCTTTTTCAGAAACAGATTTTTTGAGGTTATTAGAATTAGCTAAAAAAGGCACTTCTGAATTGGCTCGATTGCAGCAAGAAATTTTGGAGGGCAAATAATGACAAAACAGCTGATTTTTGCTTCTCGGAACGCGGGTAAGATTAAAGAAATTCGTTCTTTGTTGAAGCCGTTAGGTGTTGAAGTTCTATCGGCAATTGAAGCCGACTTACCAGAGGTTGAAGAAACAGGAGAAACTTTTGCAGAAAATGCCTCATTAAAAGCATCTTCTGCCGCTTTATCAGCAGGCCTTCCGGCATTAGCGGATGATTCTGGATTATGTATTCATGCTTTAAAAAATGCGCCTGGTGTTCAAACAGCTAGATATGCACAGAAATGTGGAGGCTATGATTCAGCTTTTGCGGATATTTTAAAAAAGTTGGAGGGTAAGTCTGATTGGACAGCTCATTTTTCTTGTGCTATTGCCTTAGCGTTTCCGAATGGAACGATAAAGACTTATGAAGGAAAATGTGAAGGGCGTATTGTTCAACCCAAAGGGATAGACGGTTTTGGATTCGATCCGATTTTTGAGCCGAAAGGATATACGCAAACTTTTGCTGAATTACCGGAAGAGGTTAAAAACCAAATTTCTCATCGTGGTCGTGCGATGAGAGCCTTTTTGGCTGATTTTGAAAATCTTATTGAAATGTGATGGTTAAGGTTTTGTTTTCCCCGCTGGACGTGCAATTACCACTTCCAGTTCCACAAGTGACGCTTGTTGCATAAGGCCAATCACGCGCAGTCAAAAGGGTGCACTCATCGGCTGGTATTTCAGACGCACTGACAGTTAAAGAGTCTGGGGTGCTGCTGAGACAATAAGAACCATCAAAAGGATTTGCGTTCGGAACATTATCAGTACATCCTTCTGGGAAAATATCATTTTCGCAAAGTTGTTTTAAGTTGATGGCGGGATAAGAGCGTCTCCAAGAATAAAGTTTAGCGGTTTCGTCACCTATATAAGAAATGGAATCATGTAACTGACTGCTTTTAAGTTTCAAACGAGCTTGTCCGAAGCCGGCTAAAGCGCCAATAGAAATAATACCGATAATCATTAAAACGGCCAGCATTTCAATCATGCTTCGTCCATATTGTGTCGCTTGTGTCATATTTTTTCTCCTTTTTTTAGTCAGTTTAACGCGAAAGCGCTTGAAATACAACTTCTTTTTCAGAAGGGCACCCTAGGTTTAGCCATATTTCTTTATAGTATTTAAAAGCCTGGTTTAACTCTTTTTCAGTTGTTTTCCCTTGTCGAAGCATGTCTTCTACCCTAAAGGGGAACTTAGGTTCTTTCCATTTTTGAATATCTTGAAAGCTTTTTTGTGTCATGTGACGGCGACAGATGAGTTCTTTTCGCTGAACGGCTTGAGCTCCATAAAGAAAAAGGGCTTTTTGTCTGTTTGGTTCTTGTAACGCTTTTCTGAGAGCTGTTAAAGCTCGTCGTTCTTTGTTTTGGAGCCATGTCGGTGCGGGACTTTGAGGGATAAAAGCACACAAACGTGCAATGATATCCGGTTTGTTTAATAAATTTAATCGTCTTTCTCGTGCAATCACTCGACGTAAAGCTTTAAAATTCCAAGGTCCGCTAATCATTTCTTTTAAAACGCCTGTTCGAGCCATATAACGTAAAACGATATCCGCTCGTGGTAAAGCGAAGATTTTCATCATTTCATCATGTAGCCTTTGCAAAGAAAGGATACTTATTTTTTTGCGTGCTGTGTGACAAGCGTGTAAGGCTTTTTTATCCGGTTTTCCTTTTCCGAAGCGCCCCCAAAATCTGAAAAAGCGCAAAATACGCAAATAGTCTTCTTCGATACGTTTTGTTGGTTCACCGATAAAACGAACATGTCCTTTTTTTAAATCTCGCAACCCATGAAAAAAATCTAAAATATCACCAGTCTGATTCATATAGAGAGCGTTTATTGTAAAATCTCGACGAGCTGCATCTTCCTTGATTGAAGTGCCAAAGGTAACTTCAGCATGTCGACCATCGGTGTGAATGTCTTTCCGAAAAGTTGTTAATTCCACATGATGCTTTTTATAAATAACCGTTACGGTTCCAAAAGCTAAACCGGTCGGAACCACACAACAACCGGCAGCTTTTAACTTTTTAGTCGCTTCCTCGGGTAAAAGAGGGGTTGCCATATCAATATCATTTCCGGAGATATGCAGAATTTTATCTCGAACGGCTCCTCCGACGAAGTAAACCTGTTCAGCAAGTGTTTCTAAAACTTTTTGTGCGGCTTTATTGTCTAAAAAATTTTTGTTCATAATCTTATTCTAGCCTTTTTCTTCTTAAAAGCCGAGTCGTTTTTTTATTTTGATTCAAATTTATGCGAAAATGAAAATTTATCTTCTTTTAATGAGTCCTTTTAACTTAAAACAGCTGTTTTTAAATACTATAGGTTGTGGTTTATTGTTTCTAAAGATACTAAATTTGACTTTTGGTTAAAAATGTGTTAATAAATAATTCCATGTTATGTATACCTCTAAATTTCTAGAAAGGCCATACCATGATTTCTATCCAGAAACTATCTCCTGAATTTCAACTTCTACAACATGACACCTCACTTTTTTCCTCCGAGACGGAGGCTCGCGTTAACGAGTTATGGCAGGCGGCTCTTTCGACATCGAATAGCCGCCTTTTTAATGGTCTCGTCTTTTCGGCGGATACAGTGAAGCCAGACTGTATTTCCGGTTCTTTTGTCGAATATCGTTATTTAATTGCGCAGAGAATGGATCCTCGATTAAAACAAGTTTTAAATATCAATCCTGTTTCAGTGATGGGTTTTTTAAGCTGTAAAGATGGTGTTTTGTTCGGAAAACGTCCTGAATGGGTTGCGACGCGTCCGAATGAATGGGGTTTTTTACCGTCTAGCTATATAAAACCGGATGTTTTTTCTCATGACGGTTGTCTTGACTATGTTAAGTCATTTTTAGTTGAGTTGAAAAACGAGTTGAATATTGAAGCACAAGACTTAAATGATTTTTCTCATCATTCATTGGTTGTGGAGAGGACTTTGGAAGGAGATCACTACGCCTTAGTGATGAAAGCAGATGTGGCATTGTCCGTCTTTAGCATTAAAAATGCGCATTTAAATGCTTCAGAAGACGAATATGCAGATGTTGTCGCGGTTCATCCGTATGAGTTGGATTCTTTTATGGCAGATAAAACCGGACGAGATATATCCATTGCCGCCAGCTTATTAGCAGATGAGGGATATTTAGCTCTTGAATCTGATTGCGCATAAGCGTATAACAAAAATATGATGATTGATACAAATGAAAAACTGGCGGCTTTGTGCGCTCGTTTGGAGCGTTCGCCTTTTATTACAGTTGACACGGAATTTATTCGTGAAAAGACATATTGGCCTGAATTATGTCTGATTCAAATTGCCGATGAAAAAGAAGCAGCGTGTGTTGATCCGTTAGCTTCGGGATTAGACTTATCTCCTCTTTTGTCATTGATGCAAAATCCTCGTGTTTTGAAGGTTTTTCACTCCGGTCGACAAGATATTGAAATTTTTTATCATTTAATGCATGCAGTTCCGGCTCCTGTGTTTGATACACAAATCGGTGCGATGGTTCTGGGGCTTGGAGAGAGTGTGTCGTATCAGGCTTTAGTTCACTCTTTTTTAAAAATAGAGCTTGATAAGTCTGCTCGATTTACGGATTGGTCGCATCGTCCGCTGACAAAAAAGCAGGTGGAATATGCCCTGTCTGACGTGGTTCATTTAGTTCCCATTTATCAAAAAATGATACAGCGTTTAGATGAGCAAAAAAGAACTTCGTGGGTACAAAATGAAATGGATCATTTGATTGATCCGAGTTTATATGATGTGGATCCCATGGAGGTTTATAAACGCGTTAAACGCACAACGGATCAGCCTCTTTTTGTCGCGTTATTGCAGGCGTTGTGTGCTTGGAGAGAGCGATTAGCACAAAGTTTAAATCGTCCTCGTCGATTGATTTTGAAGGATGAAGCTTTGTTAGAATTGGCAGCTTCTCGACCTCAGACTTTGGAAGATTTATCCCAGATGCGTCAAATGCCCTCGGGCATCATTAAAAAGCACGGGGAGGAAATTTTAACGGTAATAAAAGAGGTTTTATCTTCGCCTTCAGAAAAATGGCCTCATCTCATTAAAGTAAAGCCATTAAGCTCTGCTCAAAAGAATATAAAAGAAATGCTGCGGCTTTTGTTGACAATTGTGTGTGAGCAAGCCGGAGTTGCTCCTAAAGTTGTGGCTTCAAATGAGGATTTGGAAGCATTGGCTCGTTCTGAAAATCCGGATATTCCGGCGATGAAAGGTTTTCGATATGAGCTTTTTGGTCGTTCGGCACAGGCTTTTAAAGCGGGACAACTCGCACTGGTGTTTGATCCTAAAAGTCATAAAATGCTTTTTATGGAGCGGCAGAAAATATAATAAAAAGGAGAAAAACTATGGATGCTATGACAAATTTACTGACCCATCGTTCAGTTCGAGCCTATCGCTCTGGTCAAAAAATCCCAAAAGAAAAGTTGGAGAGTATTTTAAAAGCAGGTATGTATGCTCCATCAGCAATGCATAAAAGTCCTTGGGCTTTTGTTGTTATTCAAGATCCTCAAAAATTGGAAGAAATAACACATATTCATCCGCATGCACATTTTGTGACGGAGGCGGGATGTGCAATTGTTGTTTGTGCCGATAAATCTGCCGCTTATGAAGATTATTGGTGTGTAGATCCTTTGTTGGCCGCTCAAAATATTTTGTTAGCGGCGCATGCAGAAGGTTTTGGAACGTGTTGGTGTGGTGTATATCCGACTAAAGAACGAATGGCTGCTTTTTCGATATTGCTTTCATTGCCGGCTCATATTCAACCGATGGCTTTGATAGCTCTTGGTGTTCCGAAAGATAAAGCAGCTCAACCAAAGGATCAATTTAATCCGACGCTTATTCATCAGGAACAGTGGTAAGCTTATTCTGTGTAAGTGAAAGATACTGTAACGTCTTCTTGATTTCCGCAGATATCTGTACTTCCAGTAAACAGAGCGTCGTTAGCATGGATTGTATGTGTTTTTTCAAGCTTGGGTAAGACGGCTCGACAAACCTTCCATGGAACTTGGGTTGTCATGGTGAAGCGATAAGGTGTTTCTATTGTGATATTCAGGATGTCTACATCGGATAGCTTATAAGAGCTGCCGGCAGAGAGGCCTCGCCAATCATCGCGCAGGACCATTTCTTTTGTCGCATAGCTGACTTCTGAGGCAATATGAATAGCTTGTCCACTGGTTCTTGCTTGAACTAATCCCCATAGGCCGCCGATTGACAAAGCTCCCATGATGGCTAGGACAGCTAACATTTCCAGCATTGAACGTCCGAGTTGTGTCATTTTTTCTCCTTTAAAATAAAATAAGATATTTCTAGGGTTGTTTCAAGAGCAAAGATAATTTTGCAAGAAAAAAGTAATTACTTTGTTATTACTTTTTGATTAAATTTTCAGAAAAATCAGCAGCTTCTAAGGTTATATCAGGCTGCATTTGATGTCTAAACCATGTCGATTGTCGTTTAGCATAATTGCGGGTCATTTGTTGAGCGTGTTCAATCGCTTTGCTTTCAGATAAAGAACCTTCCAGAACTTGTGTTAATTCGGCTACGCCGATAGCTTGAAACACACCGCCGGTTTTGTTTGGATTTTTATTTAACAACTCGGCGACTTGTTGTAAGGCGCCTGCGGCCATCATCTGTGTGAAACGGTAATTACATTGTATATACAGTTTTTCTCTTGGGGGAAGAATGAGAAAGGTGTAAAAATCTCCTGAAATCAATGGCTTTGATGGAATTGATTGCCATTCGAATATTGTTTTTCCTGTTGTTAGTTCAACTTCTAAGGCACGACGCAATCGTTGTGGGTCTGAAAAACGTTTATCTCTGACTTTCGCTTGCACCTCATCAATAGGCATTTGACGAACGGAACGGCGAATTTCTTCAGGAATGTCGGGAAGAGAAGTTAAACCTTTCGTCAGAGCCTTGATATAAAGTCCTGTTCCTCCAACAAAAATAGGCGTTTCAATGTCTGAAATAATTTGTTTGACTTTTTCCAGCCATAAGGCGACGGAACTTTTTTGAAAAGCATTTAAAAAACCATAGAGTAAATGAGGAATATTCTCTTGCTCTTCTGGCGTGGGGCGAGCCGTTAAAATGGGAACGTCTTCATAGACTTGTAAAGAATCTGCATTGATGATTGTCCCGTTGACGGCTTTGGCTAAACGGAGACTGAAAGCAGATTTACCGGAAGCGGTTGGTCCGGCGACCACATACATTTTTCTTTTCATGATGTTATTTTATGTTCTTTTTATTTAAAAAATCATTAAAATGAATTATACTCATCGATATGACAGATAGATATGCTTTTAGATATGTTGAAACAACTGTTCAGTCGTCTTGGCGGAACAGCTTTTGGGCTGAGGGGAAAAACCTTTTGGATGACGTGTCCGCACGATTTAAGGGGGAAAAAGTTATTTTCAAAGATATATCCGCACCGGCCCTTTACTGGGGTGTTTTAACGCCTGTCTGCGAAGAAAAACCAGCCTTTGAACTGGTTGATAGCTATGGTGCCGATGCGGTTCGATTAGCAATGCTTCAACCGGGAGGTCTGTCCGAACAGACATTGACGGGAGCTTGGCGACTGATGAACGCATTATGGTTGGGGCTTCGGGATAAAACAGAAATGGTTTCTGATTGGAATGATAAGGAATTGGTTCCGGCTTTGCATGCTTTACAGAAAGAGGACTTTTCTGATTTGTTGATACACCTAAAAAGTCTTTTTCACAAAGGTCCAAGAGCATCTTTGCTTCCGTTATTATATCCGTTTATACCACACTTAATAACGCATTTGATTCCGGATATACAGGCACATATGCATGCTTTTTCTCAAAAATGGAAAACTCAATGTTTGCCGCCCGTCTTATTTATTGAAGTAAACGGAGAACGTCTGGCTGATTTTGTGCCGAATAGTTTAGAAAACGAGGAAATAAAAAAAGAAGCCTTGTCTTTTCCAGTCGTTCAACATAAAATAAGTGGACGTCCAGTACGTGATGTTAAAATAATACCGTTAAAGGGAGTGAATTTTGTCGTTTAAGTCTGTTATATGTGTTTGTTTGTTGGTTCTAACGGCAGCTTGTGGATGGACGCCGGTATATATGAAAAATAAACAAGATATTTCCGTTCTGAATGAAACGGCTCAAATTCGTGTCGCAAAGGTGCCTGAAGAAACAGGACGTATTTTGGTGCGAACATTAAAAAATGCGTTAAATCCGAATAATCAAGATGTTTCTAAAAAATATGAGTTGCAAATTAACTTATCTGAAACATTAAACACCGATCAAGGAATTCTAGGAGATAACACGGCGACACGAGCGACTATGCAGTTAACTGCTAAATATAAGTTAGTCGAGTTAGAGACGAATCGTGTTCTTTTATCAGATTCGGCATATACAATCTCAAGCTATAATATTTTGACGGCGCCTTATGCAACTTTAACGGCTGAGCAAACAACGCGTCGACGCTTGGCAGAGCTTTTGGGTGATGCTATTGCTCTTAGAATGGCCAGTTATTTCAAAGGAAAGAGCTTGCCATGAAAGTGAAGGCTGGGCAACTGAAAGCATTGGCTCCTGAGATTAGTTCTTCTTTTAAAGCTTTCCTGATTTATGGAACAGATGTCGGCGCTATTGATGAAACGGCTGCTCGTATTCAAAAAATGTTATCGGATAAAAAGCCGTTGGCGGTGACAGAATTGACTGTTGAGCGATTGCGAGAAACGCCAACTTTATTTTGGGATGAAGTTGGTGCATTATCTATGTTTGGCGATCGTCATCTTATTCGAATGAAAAATCCGACGGATACTTTTGCCAAGGAGTTGGAAACATATTTATCGTCAGATACGGGAGATGTATTTGTTTTAATCACCGCAGATAATTTGAATACAAAATCAGCTTTAGTTAAATTATGTGATAGCGCTGTTGGTGTCGGTGCTTTAGGTTGTTATCCGCAGGAAGAAAGTGATATTCGTGCAACGATTTCTGGAATTTTATCAGAGAATGGTTTTGTGATTGCACCAGAAGCATTAACTTTTTTGTCTCAGAATTTAGGAGCGGACAAAGGTATTACTTTATCGGAAATAGATAAGTTAATGCTTTATATGGGAGATGAAAAACAAGTGAGCTTAGCCGATGCTGAAGCAGTGATTGGAAATGGTTCTGCAGTTTCTATGGATGATTTAATGATGCATGTTTTATCTGGGCAAGCTTCTTTAGCACAGAAGGATTTTGATTTATTGCAACAAGAAGGAGTTGCAGCAGCACAGATAACGCGCGCTTTTGTTTTAAAGATAAATCAACTGCTTTTGGTTTTGTCGAAGATGAAAAAAGGAGAGCCGGTCGATACAGCTATTCGTGGGACGCCGCCGTTTATTCCTTTTAAGTATAGCTCATTGTGGAAACGTATTGTCTTAAGTTGGCCTGAAAGTTATACCATGGATGCTTTGAATATTATGTTGACAGCGGAGAAAGAGACTAAGATAGGTTTACCGGCAGATTTGATATGCAATCGGGCCTTAACGAGCTTAACAGCCGCTGGGAAAAAATTTTTAATGGGCAAAGATCGGAAATGATTGAAAAAAAACGCCCCGACCGGAGCGTTTTCATCTTAACAATCGCGTTTATTTTTTGGTCGGTTTACCCTGACGCGCTTTATAACGCGGATTTACTTTGTTAATAATAAAGACACGCCCTTTTCTTTTAACGATTTTGTTATTTTTGTCGCGTTTAAAAGCCGCCTTTAAAGAGTTAACGATTTTCATAATACCACCTTACTTCATTTTATCGGAAACTTGAGAGGGTAAAATACAGGATTTTAAAATACTTGTCAACAAGAATCTTTATTTATCAAAAAAACCGACGACTTCAATGTGTTTTGAATAAATAAATTGATCAATGGGAATGACTTTTTGCAGCATCCATCCGCCGGCAGTTAAAAGAGCTGCATCACGTGCAAAAGTTTGAGGATTACAGGAAACCATTATAATGCGTTTCAAATCAAGGTCTGCCAATATTTGACATTGTGCTTCAGCACCAGCACGAGGCGGATCCAAAACAACAGCCTCTACATTTGAGAACTCATGCGATGTTAACGGATTACGGAATAAATCTCGTTTTTCGGCAGGTATGTTTTGCTGCTGGAGTGCAGCAATCGATTCGTCAGTAGAATCATACCCTTTAACGATAAAACCAGCCTGATGCAACGGTCGTGTAAAAGTTCCTTGTCCACAAAACAAATCTAAGACATGTGAACAGCCGTTAACGCCTTTTAACACAAGCTTGACTAGAGTTTCTTCTCCAATTTGAGACGGTTGTAGAAAAACATCTGGAGGAAAAGGCAGTGTATGGATCTGATAAATCAGTTCATCGTGATAATGAAAACGCACAATGGAATTATTTTGGCAGAAAGTTGTGAGTGCTTCTAACTTTGCAAGAGGAAGTTTATGTTCTTTGTCTTTCCAAACAATATCGATCCCCCAGTCAGTGTCTGTGACGGCAATATCTCCTGAAGAATGCAACGCTTTAACAAGTTCTCTGAGTGATGGTATTAGTTTTTCCAAAGAGGGTGTCAGAACTAAGCAGGAAGTAATAGGGATAATTGTGTGGCTTTTAAAGGCGTTAAATCCCAATACTCCATTTTTCATAGCAAAAGTTGCGCGCCGACGTGTTCCTGACGGAAGAGCGATGACATCATCGACTGGCGGTGTTAAATCTCGATGTCGTAAAGCCTCTATAACGACATTCTTTTTCATTATAAGATAATCAGATGGTTGTAAGTCTTGAAATAAACATCCGCCACATTTGCCAAAAAAAGGACATTGTCTCATTTATCGCTCCGAGTTTTGGCCGCAATCATACCGGCAAAGTACATGAAGAAAAAGAATAAATAAACACGTACGATTAAATCAAAGATGAGCAATAGTAAATTTACAGACCAAAAAAGTGTGGATTGTCCTAAATCGACTAAAGAAAAAGAAATCCAATTTAAAAATTGTCCCCAATAGGAGAAAAATAAACTTAATACAACAGCAGCACCTGTAATATCTAGGACATGTAGCCAGTTTTTTTTGAAATATTCAAAAGTGTGCCGGAATGCTGGTAATTTATTTTCAGGAAGTCGTTGAATGAAAAGAAGGTTGTAAGGAGTAACAATTATCAGCAAGTAAGCCAGTAAAATAAAAGCAGCTAAATGAGGAGTCGTCATTGTAAAGGGAAGAATCAAGCAAATTCCCAGAACGGTTAATCCGGCTTGACAAAAGAGGAAAGATAAACCGGTAGTAAAGAGCTTTTTAAAAGATATTGCTTGCCAGGGATTTTTTTTGCTTTCCATAACATGAACAGAAAACATTAATCCATGTCCTATAAAGAAAACAAAAAGGAACAGAAAGATGAAAGAAGTTATCAATTGCTGAATGAATAAAGTTTCTATTGAAAAATCACGGAAAAAGGCTCGAGAAAAAAGGAAAAAGAAGAAAGCATAAACAAAGAGCAAACAGGCCGTCCAAACGAGAATAGAACGTCCCCAAGTTTCTTTTAACATTTTTTTTAAAAAAGACATAGTTCCTCCTTTAAAGTTTATGAAAATAATTATCTTGCTCTTTGTTGTTGTGTGCATTTAAAAAGATATCATATTGTTCTTCGATAGGAGCTAGACGCTCAGGATTGGAAGCTTTAACATCACTTTGAGGTGTTTTTTGTTTTTGATAGACAAAGCCTGTTTGAGCAAATAAATGAGCGATTGTTGCAAAATAAGCGCTCCATAGGAAGAAAAAGAAAAATAAACCAAAAACATTTATCATCAGAGGAATGATTAAATCGTTTGACCACATAGGTAGATAATGTGTTAATATCAGCCATAAAAACGCAAACGGGATTGTCGGCAGGAAAAACCATAATCTGGCCGGAGAAAATAAGACCATCATTAACACGTAAGATACCATAAAAAAGAAGCAAACAGTTAAATTATCTGAATGTTTGAGAACCAGGATAATTAAAGTTTGTAATCCAGCAAAGATAAATGTCGTCAGGAAAGTCCAACCTAATAATTCGGCAAAGGTTCGTCTATTCTCAAAAACGGTCTTCAGATTAACCACATTTTTAAAAGCGAACCGTTGAGCAAATAAAGGATAAGCATAGGCGAAATAAACTAAGACACCGATGGCGACACAAAGGAAAATCCATATTCCAAAGGGTTGTGGCAAAAAGTCGCCTGCAGCAGAGGAGGGGGGCGCCGTTAGAGTGAAAATACGTCTGACTTGTTCATCGAGTAAAGCATAAATTCCGGCGAGGACAGGAAAGCTGAAAAGTAGAGCTTTCCCAAGTAGTTTTAGGAAAAACAGGAAATGAATTGTCGGCGGATATTGAAACAAATCTCTTTTGGCTCTGGCGAAATAATAATTAAAGAAAATTAAATGTATTAAAGCCATAAAGAAAGACATTAAAACGACTATTTGCAAGAAAATGAAAATTAAATATGTGTTTTCTGAAATAATGACAAAAAAGCCGAAGATAAATTGTAATAAGGCTGTTTCGGAATCGAATGGTATAGAAATAAGATACCTGAATGCAGGAACTTTCATTAACACTCCCCAACTGATGGAAGCATTTAAGAAAAAGAAAATAATAAACACCCAAGTCATCCAAAAGCCGCCTTGAAAGGTGCGTTTATGAACTGCAAATTTTGCGGCATCATAAAATGAAAGCATTTTTCCTCCGTTTTTTTTCGTATCACTATACTTGTTTTTAGTCTTGTTTTCAACAAAATAACACATAAAGTCGGTTTTGCTTTGTTTAAAAAGATAAAAATCATGTTTCTTTCGTAATAAAATATTGACGAATGTGAGAAAAATGCTAGGATAGGAGGAAAAGAAAGGAATAGTGAAAAATGACAACTGAAAATAGTAATTTAGCTGGTTTGGATCAACGTACCATTCGGATAGAGAAGCTTAAAAAACTAGAAAATATGGGTATTAATGCGTACCCTCATATTTTTAATCCGGATTTTACATCTAAAGCTTTAAATGAAAAGTATGCAACATTGGCGAATGAAGAACAAACAGAAGATGAAGTGAAAGTTGCAGGGCGTATTCGTGCTATTCGTAATTCTGGTATGTTTATGGATTTATATGACGATACCGGGAAAATCCAAATTTTTTCGTCTTTAGAGAACTTGCCACAAAGTGAAAAAGATGTGTTAGCATTGTTGGATTTGGGAGATATTATAGGTGTGACTGGGACTGTTCGCCGCACGAAACGGGGAGAGCTTTCTGTTGCAACAAAGCATTTAGATGTTTTGGCTAAGTCATTACAGGTTTTGCCGGAAAAATTCCACGGTTTACAAGATCAAGATACAAAATATCGTCAACGTTATTTAGATATGATGATCAATCCTGACACAACACGAACGTTGATTATGCGGAGCCAAATTATTTCAGCTATTCGTGAATTTTTGAACGGATTAGGTTTTTTGGAAGTGGAAACGCCTATTTTGCATCCTATTTTGGGGGGAGCAAATGCGAAGCCTTTTATTACACATCATAATACATTAGATATGGATTTATATTTGCGAATTGCTCCGGAATTGTATTTAAAAAGACTGATTATCGGTGGCTTGCCGGCCGTATATGAAATTGGTCGTAATTTCCGCAACGAGGGAATGGATACGCGGCATAACCCGGAATTTACGATGATGGAATTATATTGGGTTTATAAAGACTATAATGATATGATGGATTTGTTCGAACAAATTGTTCAGTATGCCGCTATGAAAGTGTTGGGAACAACAACAGTCTCTTTTGATGGAAAAACTTTCGAGTTGGGAGGACATTGGCCTCGTCGTTCGATGTTGGATTTGGTTAAAGAAGAAACAGGTATTGATTTTGATGCTTTTGAGACAAATGGAGAGGCCATTGAGGCTGCTAAAAAATTGCATGTAGAGGTTCCAGAAAATGCTTCTTGGGGACTTGTTGTCTCTACTGTTTTTGAAGAAAAATGCGAACATAAACTGATGGGACCGATTTTCGTTATTGATCATCCTAAGGATATTTCACCGTTAACAAAAGAACACCGTGCTAATAAACGTTTGGTGGAACGGTTTGAGCCTTTTATCAATACTTGGGAGGTCGGTAATGCTTATTCAGAACTTACCAACCCGCTGGACCAACGCGAGCGGCTGGAAGAGCAAGTCAAAGCCCGTGAAGCTGGCGATGATGAGGCAAATATGATGGATGAAGATTTCGTCACGGCGTTGGAACATGGTATGCCGCCCACAGGGGGACTTGGCATGGGGATTGATCGGATTGTGATGATTTTAACCGGTTCTTTATCTATTCGGGATGTTATCGCTTTCCCAACAATGCGTAAAAAATAAAGGAGAAACTCATGGAAAAAACAAAATTCGACTTTAAAAAAGAAGCTAAGAAAGTCACTGATTTTTTAGCTCAGTTTAAGGATGTAAAAGAACCGATTTTAACATCTAAAATCGGCCCTATATTAAAAGCGCACATTGCAGTTGTTTACATGATTGGTTTAATCGTGTTAGCAATTTATGCTTTGGTTGCTTTATTTAGATTTCCAAATGTTTCTGCGATGTTAGGCGGATTTTTAAGTGTTTTTGTTGCTTTTGTCGTTTTCAGAATGCTCTGTGAAATTTTGGCGGGAGCTCCAGAAAAAAAATCTGAGCCAAAGGCTTTACCAGCTGTTGTTTCAAAAGCAAAAACAGCTTCTAAATCAACGCCTAAGAAAAAATAAAATATACGTTGTTTAAAAGACATCTCCTGCTCCTGTTAAGAACAGAAGCAGGAGTTTTTTTTGAAAATTTATTAAAAAAACTTGACTGAGAGTATACTCTAAGTTTTATGCTTTAAAAAGCAAAGGAGGGAAACATGAAAAGACGTGATTTTTTAAAATTGACATCTAGCTTTCTTTTTTTAGGTTTGATAGGCAAAACTTTTGGTATAAAAAGTGCTGTTGCGGCGGCTGGTTCTGCTTCTGCAGAGCAAAAGTTGTCTGATACGGGAAAGGCAACGGTTTATTTTTCTAGAGACATTAGTCCGAAAAGTCTTGTAAAATTATATGATAAAATCAGTCAAAATATTGGTGGAAAAGTCGCTATTAAATGGCATTCAGGAGAGCCTCATGGTCCAAACATTATTCCACGTGAGATGGTAAAGGCGCTTCAAGAGCATATTCCTAATAGCACACTTGTAGAAACAAACACGCTTTATGTCGGAGAACGACAGACAACACAGCAACATAGAGAAACTTTAAAAACAAATGGATGGGATTTTTGTAAAGTGGATATTATGGATGAAGACGGAGCTGTGATGTTGCCGATTAAAAATGGTAAGCACTTTAAAGAAATGTCTGTTGGAAAACATATGTTGGATTATGATTCAATGGTCGTTTTGACGCATTTTAAGGGCCATGCGATGGGAGGCTTTGGCGGTTCTATGAAAAACATAGCTATTGGTTGTGCGGATGGTCCTATCGGCAAAAAAATGATACATGAAGCACCGGACGATCATGATTATTCAAAATGGCGTTCAGGAGCTCGTTTTATGGAAAATATGGCGGATTCTGCAAAGGCAACGGTTGATTATTTTTCTCCACGCATTGTTTATATCAATGTTTTGCGCAATATGAGTGTCGATTGTGATTGTGCTGGAGTGGGAGCGGCGCCACCAAAAGCAAGAAATATCGGTATTCTAGCGTCAACTGATTTGTTAGCTGTTGATAAGGCCTCTATAGATTTAGTTTATCAATTACCAGAAAATGAATTGCATGATTTAAAAGAGCGGATTGAAAGTCGAGAGGGGTTACATCAATTAACGGCTATGAAAGAGTTGGGGTTAGGAACTGATGTGTATGAATTAGTCGAAGTCTGACATTCTTTATGAGGGAAAGAGAAAAAAGATGAAAAAAATATTTTTATTTTTAATGGCTTTGTTAACATTAGGTATAACAAAAGGAGAAGCAGAAATGATATCGTCAAAAACACTGATAGCATATTATTCATGGAGCGGTAATACACGTGCGGTCGCAGAAGAAATACAAAAGCAGGTAGGTGGAACTTTATTTGAAATTCAAACAAAAACTCCCTATCCTGAGGCATATCAAGCAACAGTTGATCAGGCAAAGAAAGAAATTGCCGAAGGCTATCGGCCAGACTTGGTTCAACCTCTTCCAGATATGTCGGGATATGATGTCATTTTTATCGGTAGTCCTAATTGGTGGGGAACAATTGCTCCAGCCGTCTCCAGCTTTTTAGCTTCAACAGATTTACAGGGTAAAAAAGTTATTCCGTTTATCACTCATGGAGGGGGATATGCTCAAAATACTGTTAAAGATTTAACAGCTCAATGTAAAGGATGTCAAGTAGAAGAAGCTTTTATTGGACATGGAACATCTTCACCAAACAAGGAAGATATAGAAGAATGGCTAAAGAAAGTTAATTATTAAAAGCCCTATGAAGCCTATTTTTAAAATAGGCTTCTTTTTTAATGAGAGAAAGGAATATACAGAAATTTATTTTTTTATATTCAGAAATACTAATTTTTTACATTGACACATTTAATTTAATATAGATATATAACTTAACCAATCGAGTGAGTGTGTCATAAAATGTCGTTAATAAGGAAATTATTTTTCAAGTCTTGTTGTGGACGAAGTATGATAGAAATGCTTGGCATGTTGGCGATTGTGTCACTGCTAAGTTTAGGGTCATTTTGGGGGATAAGACAGCTTCGTATTCATGAAAAGGCAAACGAGCTTGCCTTTACTTGTACTCAAATCAGTCAAGACGTGTTGACTTCTGAGAAGATACAAAATCTTCCGGAAGGGAGCTTGATTGAAGAAGTTGATTCAATACAAGTTTTCTCTGTCTCCTCAGATGCTTTTGTATTATCTCTGCCGCCGGTATCTGAGCCAATTTGTCGTGTTTTATTGCCCTTATTTCAAAATGATTATCGTGTCTGGATAGAAGATACATTATGGAATGGAAATGAAGCTGCTTGTGTCGGGGAAGCTATTCAAATTCAATTAGAAAGAAGTATCTCCGGTATATGGGATGAGCTGGATTCTTGTGAGGCGGGAAAAGTTCCTTTATTCTCTGGAGGGTGCGGATGTCCTGCAGATAAACCATTGTTAGTTGAGGGAGAATGTTCTGCGTCTTGTCCTCCTGAGCAAAAAGCGGGAAGTAATGGATTATGTTGTGCGGAACTGAATGAAGAGGGGAAGTGTTGTCAAACATTTTATGATTATGATAAGGCCACGGTCTGTTGCGAAAAAGGGGAAACAGCCTATACAAATGCTTATAACAAAGCTATGTGTTGTCCGGCCTCTTCAAAATTATCTGAGGTTGGCGTTTCTTGTTGGGGTGAGCAAATAAAAGCGTGTTGTCCCGTTGGTTTTTCTCCGCTGATGAAAAACTGTAATCAACCTAAATGTTGTGTAGATGAACATTTCTATGATCTTTCAAAAAATGTTGTCTACTCGATCTGTTGTGCAGATGGATATATTGGGTACTCTCCTGAGGCTAATAGCTATTGTTGTCCTGTTCATTTAAATTATCATTTAGATATTGTTATCTCAAAAGATGAAGGATGCTGGTATGTTGATTTGAAAACTTGTTGTCCTGAGGGATATAGTGGCTATCTTTCTGAAACAGATATGAATAATCGATGTTCCCGAGAAAAAAGATGTTGTCCCGTTCAAAATTTGGTAGATGGTCATTGTTCTGGCGGCGATATTGAGACCTATAGAGGTGCTCCAAACGGTCAAATGATAGATGGTTGAACAATATCTTTTAAAAAGGCTTGAAAAAAAGATTGCTTTCTTTTAAAACAACAAGAATATAATTTTATGTTATATTTTGGGAGTAAAAGAGTATATGCGTCACCCAAAAGTCTATTTAATCCGGCTCAGCTTTGCTTTTATTATCGGCGTTTTTTTTCTATTTGCTTTTATGGGGGTCAAACATATAACGCCTTTTTTGAAAGGGCAATTTGGTCCGGCATTGTTGCACTTTATTTCTCAGCCAAAACTGATTATTGGTGGAATCGTTTTAGGATGGATATTGATAACGCTTTTGTTCGGTCGGTTTTATTGTAGTTTGTTTTGTCCTCTTGGATTAGCACAAGAAATTGAAATGTTGCTTTTTCATCGGACAAAAGGAATAAAGAAAAATAGTTTACTTTTGCGTTGGGCTTTGGCGTTAATATTTTGGGGAAGCTTTTTAGGAGGGACAACCGCACTTTTACGATTTGTCGAGCCTTATTCTCTTATCGGAAATATCTTGTCGTTTGGAATCGTCGGTTTGTGCATTGTCTCTTTTATTTTAATTTTAGCTTTGCCGTTTGGGCGCTTTTTTTGCACACATGTGTGTCCTGTCGGGGCTATTTTGGGAGGTTTATCTAAATTTTCGTATTATCGACTTCATATCGGTGACAAATGTGTTCATTGCGGGCGATGTGAGCAAAATTGCCCCGCAGGGTGCATGCGCCAGGCAGTATATTCGATTGATAATACGCGGTGTGTTCGTTGTTTAAAATGTGTGTCGAATTGTCCTGTTGGAGCCATAAGCCTGGCGCATGTAAAAAAAGCGCCCGTTATTTCATCAAAAGAAGCTTTAAAAGGGGAAGTGTCTTATAAAGCGTTAAATCTAAATCGGCGTCGGTTATTGAAGAGTGCTGGATTAGGTGTTTTATGTGCTGGTGCAATAGCAACAGGACGTTGGATTAAACAGACAGCTCGAAGTGTAAAGTTGCGTATTCTACCTCCGGGAGCCGGTTCGGTCGAACGATTTTTAAATCGTTGTACAAACTGTAATGCTTGTGTTGAAAATTGTCCGCAGGGCATTATTCGAAAGGCAGATCAAGATTTCGCAAGACCCTTTATTGAGTTTGATAAAAGTTTTTGTCGATTTAAGTGCCATCGTTGTTCAAGTGTTTGTCCGACAGGAGCTTTACGAAAGCTTGCATTATCAGAAAAACAAAAGACACGAATCAGTATCATGAATATTAATAGAGATCGCTGTGTCGGTTGCTATGGATGTGTTCAGGCTTGTCCCAAGAAAGCTCTTTCTGTCGTGCGAGGACAACGCGTTCCGGCGTATGATGTTTTGTCTTGTATCGGCTGTGGTAAATGTCAGAGTGTTTGCCCGATGGGTGCCATTACGGCAGCAGCGATTCCCGAACAAGTTTTATTGACACAATCTTTGTCGGATAGCTGACTTTTTCCTGGACAATGATAGCTTTTTTCTTTTATGATAAGAAAAAAAGGAAGAAGAATGACACCCGTAAAACTTTTTGATTTAAATATGGGAGAGTTGCCCACGAAAATCCCCTTGCTTAGTTTGCCAGGGACGGTTCTAATGCCGTGCGGTAAGTTATCCATTCGATTGATTGATCCAAAACAAATGATGATGGTTTTTGATTCATTGGCTCATGGCCGAATGATAGGGATTGTTCAGAAGAAAGAGCAAGGGAAAGGCTTTTATGATGTTGGATGTGCAGGTCGGATTGCCGGATTTATGGAAGGAGAAACAGATTCTTTAATGTTGCATTTGGTGGGTGTCTGTCGTTTTCGTGTTTTAAGCTGTTTTAAGTATGAAGATCATGATATGGCAGAAGTGACATATGCTCCATTTCAAAAGGATTTTCAAGAAATAAAGCCATTATTTGACACAGAGGCTGTTTTATTTGCCTTAGATATATATGCGCGGGCTAAGAGGCTTGATCTTGATTCAGATCTATTTCGAGGTCTATCGGCACAGCGGTTGATTGCTGTTTTAGTTTCTTTATTACCATTTGACCCATCTGAAAAACAAGCGCTTATGGAAAAAGAAGATTTAAACGAATGTGCAGCGACGCTTTTGACGATTTTGAAGATGGAGGCTGTTCCTGATACAGGGAAAGGACACAGGGTATGTTAAAACAAATAGTGAAATGGTTAAGAGCTTGTCTTTGGGTTGTTGTCGGCGTTTTTATCGGCATTTCGTTGTTTAGTTACCATCCGACAGATCCGTCGTTAAATACAATAAGTGGTTCTATTGTACAAAATTGGGCGGGTTTACCTGGTTCTTATTTATCAGATTTTTTAATACAAGGTTTCGGGTGGGCATCATGGTTAATTGTTGTTGGCTTTGTTGTGAAAGGCATGTGGATTTTCCGGAACTTTCCTTTGAAATATCCATTTTGTCATTTTTTTGGTTTTTTTGTATTGCTTTTATCATGTTCTGTTCTTTTGGGCCCGTTGGATAAAGGGGGTGTTGTTGGTTTCTTTAGTTTTAGATTCTTGCCGTATATTCCGAAAGTGGGACAGTTTATTTTATGGACGGTCTGGATTTGTTTAGCTTTATTTGTTTTCCAAATTCCTGTTGGTTCTATGGTTCGTCGTTTGACTGGGCTAAAGCTTCCGCATTTTTCTATGCCGTTTCTTTTAAAGAAAACAGAGGATAAAACCATTGCAAAAGTTGAGCCTGTTTCATCTCAGAAAAAGACAGCAAAAAGTTCTTCTAAACCATCTGCCCAGATAAAAAAGAAACATCCCAAAGATGGATTTAATTTACCTCCGGTATCTTTGTTAGACGATCCTAAAGCTCAAAACAAAGAGTCATTAACGAAAGATATGATGGATAATATTTCTCGTCGCTTGGAGGCAGTTTTGGGTCAGTTTGGTGTAAAAGGGACGATTCAACGTGTAAGTCCTGGTCCGGTTGTGACACTTTATGAGTTTGAGCCAGCAGCAGGAGTGAAAACTGCACGCGTGATAGGATTGGCAGAGGATATTGCACGTGCCATGAGTGTTGTTTCGGTTCGTATGGCTGTTATACCAGGTTCATCTGTGATTGGCATTGAGATGCCGAATAAAAATAGGCAGACAGTTTTTATTAAAGAATTAATAGATTTACCGGCGTTTGCAGAGCATACGGGAGCGCTTCCATTAATTTTAGGAAAGAATATTGGAGGTAATCCTTATTTTGCTGATTTAGCTAAAATGCCTCATTTGTTGGTTGCCGGTACAACCGGTTCAGGGAAATCAGTTGGCATCAATACAATGATTTTATCTCTGTTGTATCGTTTTACGCCTGATGAATGTCGCCTCATTATGGTTGATCCTAAGATGTTGGAATTATCCGTTTACAATGGTATTCCTCATTTATTGACGCCTGTTGTGACAGAATCTGGCAAAGCTGTTGTTGCATTGAAGTGGACGGTTCGAGAGATGGATGATCGTTATCGTCAAATGGCTAATTTAGGTGTTCGTAATATAGAACTTTACAATAAAAAAATTGCAGAAACATTGGCCGCAGGGAAAACATTAACACGACAAGTTCAAACAGGTTTTGATCCAGAAACGGGTCGTCCGATTATTGAGACACAAGATATGGATTTAACTCCAATGCCTTATATCGTTGTTATCGTAGATGAAATGGCAGATTTGATGTTGACGGCGGGTAAAGATATTGAAATAGCTGTCAGCCGGATTGCAGCTAAGGCACGAGCGGCAGGTATTCATATGATTATGGCGACGCAGCGTCCATCTGTGGATGTCATTACCGGCACGATTAAAGCGAATTTTCCATCTCGGATAGCTTTCCAAGTGACCAGTAAGTTTGATAGTGTGACGATTATAGGTGATAAAGGAGCTGAACAATTATTGGGTCGAGGAGACATGTTGTTTATGGCAGCGGGGATGCGCCCTGTTCGTTTACATGGTCCTTTTGTCAGTGACGAAGAAGTGGAACGGGTCGTTTCTTTCTTGAAAGAGCAAGGAGAAGCGCAATATGTTGAGGCTGTTATGGAAGAAGAGGAAGAAAGTTTTGATGAAGGCGCTGTTTTTGATCGTTCTCAGATGGGTGGGGAAGGCGATTTATATGAGAAAGCAAAAGCAATTGTTCTACGTGATAAAAAGCCATCCATCAGCTATGTTCAGCGTCAGCTTCGGATAGGTTATAATCGAGCGGCGGATTTAATTGACAGGATGGAGGCTGAGGGAGTTGTTTCAAAAGCCTCTCCGACCGGGCGGCGAGAGATTTTGACAGGAGATAACTAATATTAAAACAGTTCATAAAAAAAGGCTGTTTGATGTTGTGCAATATGTATTCATCATCAAACTTTGAATAGGAGAAAAAAAGATGAAAAAGTATTTATTTATAATCCTTTTAATGCTCTGTGTAACATCTGTCCAAGCAGATGTTCTTCCAGAATTACAAACAGCTGAGAACAAAGCTATTTTGACAAAAGTTGAAAAGTTGTTAGATGGGATTACGACCATGAAAAGTCGTTTTTCCGAGTTTTCGTCCAAAGACGGAGACTATATGAAACATGGAGATTTTTATCTGGCCCGCCCCAATCGAATGAGATTAGTGTATGATGCGCCGACGCAATTAGAGTTTATTGCAGATGGACAATATTTTATCTATCATGATAAAGATTTTGATCAGGTTTCTTATCTAGAAATTAACCAGACACCGGCGGCGATTTTGTTGAAACCCGGATTTTCATTTGAGGATCCTGAATTTTTAGTGACGAATGTGCAAGAGGATTTGGATGAATATCGTATTACGGCGATTAAGAAAGATGAACCGGAGTTAGGGGAATTAACTTTGATTGTTTCTCAAGACCCCGTTGAATTGAAGCAGTGGGAGCTTGTGGATATGAAAGGTATTAAGTCAACAGTTGGTTTATATGAGATAGAAGAGAACATTCCTATCAAAGCAGATTTATTTGTTTTTGTTCCTCCCAAGGATTAAGCTTTTATGTGAAAAATTTATACGGGAAAGAAAAAGGTTTCTTTCCTGTATAGTTAACTTAAAAAAGTGATGGTTTGTTTACGAAAGTTATATAAGGACCATCCGATTGCCAGTAAGCATAATAACAAAGGAATAAGATTTCCCATTCTTCCATATAAAGTTGGTGGTAATGCTCGAGGTAAATCCGCGTCAAGGATACCTTCCAATCCAAGGGGAAGAGAATCGATGATTTCCCCTGTCGGAGATATAACGGCACTAATGCCTGTTCCGGCAGCTCGTACGACAGGTAAGCCTTCTTCAATGGCACGCATTTGAGCTGCAGCCAAATGTTGATAAGGTCCTGCACTTAATCCATACCAACCGTCATTTGTCACATTGATAAGCCATTCCGGGCGATATTTTTTTTGAACAACGTGCCCTGGGAAAATAACTTCATAACAAACCAACATCCCAGCCGGCGGAGCATTTGGAACACGAACTGTTCGAACATGAGGGCCTTCTGCGAAATCAGAATGTATTGGTACAATTTTATCGAATGGCAGAATTCCTCGTAGAGGGACATATTCTCCAAAAGGGACTAAATGAGCTTTATCATAAGTACTTTTAATTTCTCCCATATCGTTTAAGACAAAAATACTATTAGCAAGTTGGCGTGTTTTAGGGTCTGTTAATCGTAAGCCTCCAGTAATTAAAGTTCCTCCTTGAGGAACGGCGCTAATTGTCATGGCTCTTGCCTCTATATCAACATTTAACAGATAAGGGATAGCAGATTCTGGCCATATCACATGTGTGACTTGTTTTTGCCCGGCTTTTTTACTTAACCGAATGTGCTTCATTAGATTTTCTTCTCGAGCAATTGGATCCCACTTGAGTGTTTGAGAGATGTTGGGTTGCACCAAACGTAATCGAACACCCCAGACAGTTTCGTCTTCTGAGGCAGCTAAACGAGCTGTTCCAATCGCTAATACTAATAGGAAAGAGACAGAAATTGCTGCTAAGAGATTTTTCTTTTTATAAAAATAAGGTGCAGCGAACCAAAAAACAGAAGCAAAAGTTAGACCATATACACCAGTAATAGAGGCGAGTTGTGCGACAGGAAGACAGGAAATCCAAACAGAACCTAATAAATTCCAAGGAAAGCCTGTGAAAATCCAAGAGCGTATCCATTCAAAGAGCGTTAATGAACCGGCTAACATGATCAACCGAGGAAAACCGGGACGGCTCCAATAACATAAAAGTGTCGGGATTGCCCAAAAAATACCAAAAATCAGTCCAAATCCAATCGGAACAATAGGTAAAGCCCATACAAAAGAGCCATTATCAATCATCAAAGCGTTGGTTAACCAAAACATTGAGGCGGCGCCCATACCGGCTCCAAAGCTAAAGCCTAATCCAAATAAAACTTTTTTATTTTGAGCTTGATTGATAAATGCAAACCAGACAGGAAATAAAACAAACATCAACCAAAATAGACCGGCAGGGACAAAACCAAGCGCTGAAATAAGTCCCATTCCGAAGCTAATAAATAATTGTTTCTTTATTTTCATGAAAGGCTCCTTTTTTATTCAGCCTAACAGACTTTTTTTGAAATTCAAATGAGATTTTAAATAGAACGGCTATTTTTTGTGTGAAGGGTATCAGCGACTTTCAACTCTTTGGGTGAGTTGGACATTTGTTTTGCTCCTATTGCGATTTTTTCTTTAGCTGTGGGTGTCCAAATATACTCGTTACCATTTTTCTTTCGTTCCGTGTCAATGATGTAATACATTTCCTCTAGTGTTTTAATTTTTCCATGGACAAAATCTCTTAGAGCCGGTTCTACAATTTTATGCGCATCATATTCCATTCTATCAGGGTTGCTGTAATTATTAAGTTGTGCTTTCGGCGTAAAACCGATGCTTTTAAAAGTTAAAATATCTTTTAATCCATCACCGATGAATTGTGTCGCCTCTCCGAATACGTTGTTTTTGTGGCGAAAGGCATGAGCTATTTCAGGGAGAAGATAATCTACATTTGCTTCAGCGTTAAATGTTTCGTGACCTAAGAAATGTTCAGGAATGAGATAAACCGTATCTTTGCCATATAAAGAAGGTTTAAAATGAGCAGTTTTCCCATGGCGATTGTATTCAATTATACGTCCCATGAGGGTCATATTTTCTTCTGTTTGATTGCGAATTTCTGGATATCCACATACGCGCCAAAGTTGGTATAGTCGATCTTTCATTTCTAATTCTTCTGAGGGTTTTGAAGTATATAATTGTGCATATTCGTTTAGATATTTTTTGCTTTCTTCGTCTTGAGGCGCCAGAACTTCTTCATATGTATTTCCAAAAACGTTCATTTGTTCTTGAAGAGGATAATAAGAGCAGGCTTTTTTCTCTTCGTCCATAAATGTATATGTCGCTTTTCCTGCTTTTCGAGCAGCTTTTAGTTGTTGATTTTCTGCATAAGCTGTTTCTGTTTGATAAGTAACGCCATCAAAAACAAATGAAGATTTTTTTTCTTTATATGCACGATAAAGTTCAAAATCAAAGCTAGCGCCGTAAGAATAATCAATGTAATATTTGTGTCCCTCTTTTGTTGTATAAGTTGCGTTTTTTTGATCTCTTGCTTGGCATTCTAACTGAAAATGTTCTTGCATTTCTTCAGGAGATAAAAATGTTGTGGAACCTGTTTCTTCATTTATATCAGAATTAACTTGAGGTGTTTGTTCTTTGTTCTCCGTCATGGTAATCTTTTCATGGGACACCGGTTCTTCTATATTAGGTTCACCTCCCAATAAGGCACTGCCAGCAGTCATACCGGCTAAAGAAGCACTTAATAATTTTTCTTTCAGACCCATAACAATCACCTTCTTTTATTATATCAAAAGATGTTATTTCTGTCAAAAAGAGGTCTGAAAGTTTTTAAAAACAGGTCTTGCTTTTTTAAATAAAATCGTGTATAAAATGGCGGTGCGGGTGATTAGCTCAGTTGGTAGAGCAGCTGACTCTTAATCAGCGGGCCCAGAGTTCGAGTCTCTGATCACCCACCATTTTAAAAATAAGGTCTTTTAAACATCAAAAATGTAAGTATGTTGAAAGACCTTTTTTCTATGAACTAATCCGAAACTGACGCAAAATTTTGTCTATACTCTTGAAACATTTTCTTGTGTTTGAAATTGCTTTTTTACATTTTTGTAATATAATACTTCTTAATTAACATTAAAGGAAAAAATGAGAGAATTAAGATTATTGTTAACAAGCAGCTGTAATTATAATTGTTTCTTTTGTCATCATGAGGGATTACAAGAAAGGAAACAACGTCCTATTTTCGACGCTGAAGATTATACATATCTTTATAAAGCATTTAGAGATTTGTATTTATCTGATGAAATTACTGCTACCGGTGGTGAGCCTCTTATTCGAAGTGATATTTTTGATATTTTAAAATCTTTAAAAGCAGCTCAGTCAAAAACAACATTGGTGACAAATGGATCTTTGTTAGGAAACTTTTATCAAGTTGGGAAATATGTAGACAGGATAAATATTTCTTTACATTCATTAAATTCTGATATTTACTCATCCATCGTTGCTTCTAATCCGGACGCTTTATCGAAAGTAATAAAAGGAATTCATAAAGTAGCTTCAAAATTTCCAAACGCTCAAATTCGCTTTAACACGACTGTTCTTAAAGGCGTAAATGATGACTCTGATAGCATTGGTTCTATTGTAGATTTTGCACAAGATGTTCATGCATCTGTAAAATTTATAGAACTCTATCCATCCTCAACAACGGGTTTTGTTCCGTTGTCTGATGTTGAAGATAGATTAAAAGAGCTTCGTTTTAAAAAAAATCAAGAAAACGCACGTCAAACCATTTATTCAAGAGATAATGCGATAACTGTTGCCGTCACAAGAATTTTCTGTGCTCACGCCATAAGAACTCAAGATCCAAGTGGATATTGTCGTGCGAATCAAGATTTATTTATTACTCCAGATGGTGGAATAAAAACTTGTATGAATACATCAGAAGAAGTTCCTATTTCTGAAGCAGTAAAAAGACGTGATTTAAAGAGAATTTCTTATCAATTTATGTCAGCAATCAACCAAATGGGTAGGCATTGTTATCAAAGAAAGGATTAAAAATGGCCAATCGTAATTTACTTTTAAGGGCTTTAAAAACATATAAAACAAATTATGAATCAGAGCAGGGTTTTATTCAAGAGATGATAGATTTCATAGAAAAAAATCCGAATTGCTTTGAACGTTCTAATTTATCAGGACATGTTAATGGGTCTGCTTGGGTTTTAAGCCCTGATGAAAAGAAAGTTTTATTAACACATCATAAAAAGCTTAATCGCTGGTTGCAGTTGGGTGGTCATTCGGATGGAGAAGACAATACTTGGAATGTAGCTCTTCGAGAAGCAACTGAAGAATCTGGAATTTCCAACATCCAATTTGTAATGAAAGAGATTTTTGATATTGATATTCATACTATTCCAGAAAATCCGAAAAAAAATGAGCCAGAACATAAACATTATGATGTACGTTTCCTATTAAAGGCTCCTACAGAGGAATTTGTGATGAGTGAGGAATCAAATTCTTTAAAGTGGGTCAGTGCATCAGAACTATCATCGATGGCTTCCAAAGGAGAAATATCTTTAGCTATGGTTCGTATGATGGATAAATGGTTAAATAGAAAAGAAAAATAACATTTACTCTGCTCCATACTTTAAAATCAATTCTGCTAAATAGCTAAGCAAAAAAACTATGTTTTACATGAAATTGTGTATAACAAAGCGATTGTAGATTCTTTTTTAAAAAAAACGGCGCTTATGATATTGTTGGCTTTGATTTCTTGATGGGAAAAGGTTTTTATGAAATAGCTTAGAGCGCATTAACAGATTCTCTATTAACAAAATAGAGTTATGTTTTTCGATAGAGAAGATGAGATGCAACGTATTTAAGAATTATTAAAAAGATACATATACACTGATACTTAGAAAATCTTACAGCTATTAGATTGGATTATTCAAAGAGATCATGTATGCACAATAGAAAATGGTTATGAGTTCATAAAAATATTATAGTCATTATGATGGATTAGATGATTGTTATAAAGAGTTTGTTAAATTGAGTTTATTTTGTGCTTGACATTTGCTTGAAAACGGCGTAGTTCAAAGGAAAAGCCGTTTTATTGTGAATGCAAAGTCTATCGGTTCTTAATCAGCAGGTTCAGAGTTCATGTCTCTGAATACCCACCATTTTCCAAAAGGTATGTGTGATGAAAACAATTTTAATTGAACCTCGAGGTTTTTGCTTTGGCGTTCGACGGGCGCTTGCCTTATTGGAAAAAGCATTACCTCAAAAGCCCTATGTTTTACATGAAATTGTGCATAACAAAGTGATTATAGATTTTTTCAAAGAAAAAGGCGCTTGTTTTGTTGAGGATTTATCAGAGGTTCCTGATGGTTCTACAGTTGTTTTTTCCGCACATGGTGTTGGAAAAGAGATAGAAAGTTTGGCGGCTCAAAAAAAATTAAGAGTCATTGATACAACGTGTCCGTTTGTGAAAAAAGTTCATGCACATGTCGAGCAGTTGGAAAAAGAAGATTATCATATTCTTTTAATTGGTAAAAAAGGTCATGCGGAAGTTATAGGGACTTTAGGGCGTTTATCTTCCGAAACATCCGTATTTGTGATTGAAAA
Organism: uncultured Alphaproteobacteria bacterium; assembly: GCA_944392795.1. Classification (GTDB taxonomy): domain Bacteria; phylum Pseudomonadota; class Alphaproteobacteria; order CAAHEQ01; family UBA3637; genus CALXXX01. The sequence continues at coordinate 67,732 of CALXXX010000019.1, forward strand.
AAAAGAGGATATTCCTCAGAAGCTTGATAAAGTCGGCGTTGCAATGCAAACAACGCTTTCTCAAGATGAAACAGATGTTTTATTAAAGCGCATTCAACAACTTTATCCAAATGCTATTCTAGAAAATGGAATTTGTTTTGCAACAACGGAACGGCAAACGGCAGTTAAGAATTGTTCTTGTCCTACAGTATTAGTTGTCGGCGATACACATTCTTCCAATGCCAAACGATTAGTAGAAGTCGCAAAAGCAAGTGGTAAAAAAGCCTATTTAATTGAAACTCCGGCAGATTTACGTGGATTGAATTTACAAGAGCCTATTGGAATAACAGCAGCCGCTTCAGCACCTGAGAGCATGGTTCAAGCTGTTTATCAGATTCTTTCCGATATGTCATAATTTTTACTTGTTTATTTTTAATTTTTTGAGAGCTCTTGTGTATTTTTTTTCTTTTTCTGCGATTCTGAAAAGAAAGCTAGCAACATCGTGGAATATGTGGTAAATAAAAAAGAGAATGAATAGCAGAGGATGAAAACACAATGGGAAATATTTTAAAAGAAAAGAAGGTAATGCCTTTATTGACAGCACATGCACTAGGGGCTTTTAATGATAATTTAATCAAGCATATTTTTGTTTTTTTGACAGCTATTCATTTGACAGCAGGTAGTATATATTGGCAAAGTATTGCTTTTGTGCTTTATGGTATGGCATTTTTAGCAACAGCTTTGTTTGCTGGACCTTGCTCGGATAAGATAGAGCGAGATCGTTTAATTCAATGGATTAAACTGGCGGAAATTGGCGTGATGGCTTTAACGATGACTTCAGTTGCTTATGAAAGTCGTTTGTTGATGTTAGCCGCATTGACTTTATTGGGAGGATGTACATCGTTTACTCGAATTGTGAAATATGCCATGATACCTAATTTGGTAAAAGATAAAAATCTTTTAGCGGTAGATGCTTTTTTTAAGGGCATAACTTTTTTCGCAGCAATTATTGCGAGTTTATTATTTTTAGTATTGGTCCCTTGGCGAGATGTTCTTCCTATTTTAGGTGGCTTTTTGATCGTTTCTTCTATTTTAAGTTATTTAGCTGTTTTGCGGTTGCCGCATTTAAAATCAGCAGATGCAGGACTTATGATTTCTGGTAATCCTTGGAATTATTTATCCTCCTTTAGTAGCTTTGTTGAAAAAGTTCCTCAGTTTAAGTTTTATCTGATTGCAATGGCATGGTATTGGCTTTTGGGGAGTATTGTTTTATTTTTTGCTGTTGATTTTTTAACAGATATTCTTGGTGTCCAAAAATCAGTTTTGATTTTGTTGACGGTTTTATTCTCTGCTGGTTATATAGTTGGTTCTTTTTTATGCACTTATCTTATCAATAGACGTCATTGGCAAAGCCTAGCTCCGCTTTCTGCTTTAGGTATTTCCTTATTTTTGATGGATACTTTATGGGCGGCCGTATCATTGGAGCCTCATACGGTTCAGTTGACATTAGGGCAATTTTTAGACTTAGGCTTAGGTGTTAGCCGATTGATGTTTGATATTTTTGCAATGGCATTATGTGGTGCCTGTTTTATTATTCCGTTTTATCCTTTGATACAGCGAGCAACGCCTGATAAATTCCGTGGTCGTATGTTCGGCTTTTCTAGCGTATTGGGAAGTATGGCTGTTTTAGGGGGCGTTTTGATTGTTGCGTCACTGACATTATTACATGTGTCTATTTTAGTGACTTTTTCAGCTTTGGCTGTTTTGAATGCGTTTTTTGCTATTTATGTTGCTCAGATTTTGCCGTTTGAAACACGGCAACGGTTATGTCGTCGTCTTTTGAAATTTTTCTTTAAAGTAAAAGTAGAGGGATTAGAGAATTTGAAAAAAGCCGGACCTCGTGTTTTAATGATTCCTAATCATACTTCTTACTTGGATGCCTTATTGATTTCGGCATTTGTAGATCAAAAAATTACTTTTTCTTTAACCAATGAACTGTCAGACAAATGGTGGGTTCGGTTGCTATGTAATTTAATGGATGTGAAAGCGCTAGATCCTCAAAGTCCATTGGCTGTTAAAACGATGGTCGGAGAAATTAAAGCCGGTAAATTATGTATGATTTTTACTGAAAGTCGTATAGCAAATGGCAATACGCAAATGAAAATTTATGAAGGGCCGGCGTTAATGGCCGAAAAAGCATCAGCTTGTATTTTGCCCATACAAATTTTAGGCGCTGAACATGCTTTTTTGACACGGATGAAAGGTCGTTCAGAACGTCGTTTTTTACCACAAATTACTTTGAAGTTTCTGCCGGCAGTTGATTTTACGCCTAAAGCTGGTCTTTCTTTCCGAGAAGCACGACGTATTTCTAGCAATAAGTTGTATGATATGCTTTCGTTGATGGCATTTGAGTCTTATAATTTAGACAGAACTTTGTTGGAAGCCATGATACACACCATGCATGCGGTTGGTCGTCGTAAACCGATGTTGGAGGATACTGAACGAAAACCCTTGACTTACCAACAAGTCTTTATGAGAGCTTTTGCATTAGGAGGCTTGATCAATAAAGCTCTTCCAAATGAAAAAATGTTAGGCGTTATGCTACCGACTTCAAATGCTGCGGCTTTAACGGTTCTGGGATTACATGCGTATGGGAAAATACCTGCCATGATTAATTTTACTTCTGGACCAAAGCAGGTCATATCAACTTGTCGAACAGCACAAGTTAAAACAATTTTAACAGCTCGTAAAGTTGTAGCGCTTGGAAAACTGGATACTTTGATTGATTGTTTAATAAAGGAAAATATTCAAATTGTCTATTTAGAAGATTTGAAAAAGTATTTAACGCTTAAAGATAAGTTATTTGCTTTATATGCTATGTTCTTCCCGATGAAAGCCTATCATCGGACATCTGGAGATGTTAAGCCTTCAGATCCTGCTGTTGTTTTATTTACCTCAGGTTCAGAGGGGCTTCCTAAGGCCGTTTTATTAAGCCATCGCAACTTTTTGGGTAATATCTGTCAAGTTCCTTGTATGATTGATATTTTTCCTCATGATGTTATGTTGAACTGTTTGCCAATGTTCCATTCTTTTGGGTTGATGGCTGGAACTTTTTTACCGCTTGTTATTGGTTTTAAGACGGTTTTGTACCCAACTCCATTACATTATCGTATTATTCCAGAATTATGTAGTTCAACACGGGCGACTATTTTATTCGGGACAGATACTTTCTTGGCTGGATATGCTAAATGTGCAAACCCGTATGATTTTAACAGCTTGCGTGTTGTTGTGGCAGGCGCTGAAAAGCTAAAAGATGAGACACGTCGGCTTTGGTCTGAAAAATTCGGGCTCCGTATTTTGGAAGGTTATGGTGCAACGGAATGTTCTCCTGTTATCGCGGTTAATACTTTTATGCATAACAGATTAGGTTCTGTTGGACAACTTATGACCGGTATGAGCTATCGGTTGAAAAATGTTCCCGGGATTAAAGAGGGAAAAGAATTAGTCGTCAAGGGACCTAATATTATGTTGGGATATATGCGTCCTGAGAAACCCGGTGTTTTACAACCGCCAAAAGATGGTTGGTATGAAACAGGTGATATTGTAGATATTGATACGGATGGTTTTGTCTTTATTAAAGGTCGTTCCAAGCGGTTTGCTAAGATTGGCGGTGAGATGGTCTCTTTATTAGCTGTTGAGCAAGTCATAGAAAAGAAATGGCCTGGTTTTATCAGCGGTGCTGTTTCAGTTCCTGATCCTAAGAAAGGTGAGCAAATTATTTTGATTACAACATGCGGTGACATTAATCAAGAAGGGTTAATTCTCGCTTTTAAAGAAGCAGGAATTAGCGAATTGGCTATTCCCAAAAAGATTATTCTAACAGATACGCCTCCTTTGTTAGGGACAGGGAAATTTGACTACGTGAGTGCTCAAGATATGGCGCAAAAGGCAGTTGTTGGATAGTTTTTATTCACATAAGAAAAGCCCCTCGGAAGAGGGGCTTTTCTTTATTAATTTTTCTTATTTTGAAAATCTTGCAAAAATAGATTTACCGGCATAGCGAGCAGTATCAGCTAATTCTTCTTCGATACGAATCAGTTGATTGTATTTTGCCATACGGTCAGAACGAGACAGAGAACCTGTTTTAATTTGACCGCAGTTTGTAGCTACAGCGATGTCAGCGATTGTGGCATCTTCAGTTTCTCCGGAACGGTGAGACAGAACAGCTGTATAGCCGGCACGATGAGCCATTTCAACAGCATCTAAAGTTTCTGTCAGAGAGCCGATTTGGTTAACTTTTACCAAAATAGAGTTTGCAACTTTTTTATCAATACCCATAGCTAAACGTTTGGAATTTGTGACAAATAAATCATCACCGACCAGTTGCATTTTACCGCCCAGAGTTTCTGTCAGCATTTTCCAACCTTCCCAGTCATCTTCAGCCATACCGTCTTCCAAAGACATAATTGGGAAGTTGTTTTTCAAGTCAACATAGTATTGAACGAGTTGTTCGTTTGTAAATGTCTTTCCTTCACCTTCTAAGACATATTTTCCGTCTTTGTAGAATTCGCTGGAAGCAGCATCTAAAGCGAGGACAACATCATCACCAGGTTTATATCCGGCGGTTTCGATAGATTTTACGATGTAATCTAAAGCTTCTTTAGCAGAACCGATTGCAGGTGCAAAGCCACCTTCATCACCGACATTTGTGTTCATTCCGGCTTTTTTCAAATTAGATTTTAATGCTTGGAAAACTTCAGCTCCCATGCGGACAGCATCTGCAACTGTTGGAGCAGAAACAGGCATAATCATAAATTCTTGGATATCGATTGGATTATCAGCATGTTTACCACCGTTTAAAATGTTCATCATTGGTGTTGGTAAAACATGTGCAAAAGTTCCGCCGATATAACGGTATAAAGGCAAACCGACAGTTTCAGCAGCCGCTTTTGCCGTTGCTAAAGAAACACCCAAAATAGCATTTGCTCCGAGGCGTCCTTTATTTTCAGTTCCATCTAAATCAATCATTGTTTGATCGATGGCCATTTGGTCTTCAGCATCCATGCCCACTACAGCATCAAAGATTTCTCCGTTTACAGCTTCAACAGCTTTTGTGACACCTTTTCCGCCAAAGCGAGATTTATCTCCATCTCTGAGTTCAACAGCCTCATGAACACCAGTTGAAGCTCCGCTTGGAACAGCTGCACGACCGAAAGAACCGTCTTCCAACAAAACATCCACCTCTACTGTCGGTGTTCCGCGGGAATCCAAAATCTCTCTACCACGAATATCAACAATTTCTGTCATTTTTCTTTTCCTTTTCTTTGATAATACATATTAAAAACATATCTTTCCTTGTATCTCGAAATTAACAAAGTTTCAAGTTTTTTTTATAAAAAAGCTCTTAAAGAGACTTGTACTTCTGTTCAAGATACAGCAAGATAATACTAATTTGAAGATTATTGAAAAAGTTTCTCCCAAAATGACTATATAGAGGATAAAAAAGCAGCTGTTTTTTTATTTAAAAAAATATTTACAAATCGACTATTATTTTGTTATTCTAACTTAAAGAATATACAAAAGGAGTTTAATATGTCTATTTTAGCTAAAGTTACCCCCCCCCCCCATATTAATTAATTGTTTTAATTATATAATCCTCTTTTCTATTCTTGCTTTACCTGCTTCTGCTAAAGTTGTTCAAAGAAAAATGTATATGGTTTGTGAAGAGCATGAAAAAGCCTATTGGAATGGTTCAAAGGGTGTGTGTTGCAATGGTAATGTTTATCAAAAAGCTGAAAATGAGTATGCTTGTTGTCCTGTCGGGCAATTTGTCAAAAATATCAGCGGTTCTTCTTACCAAATTTGCTGCGCGGAAGATTATCTGAGTGGATATATTCTTGATGATGTCGTTATGTGTTGTTCGAATAATCCGAATGCTGCAGGTCAGGAAAAGCAATGCTGTACGAACGGTGGAGAATGGATTTTAACACAACAAACTGGTTCCTGTAACTGTAACAATGGAAATGCACCTGCCGAAATTAATATACAAGAAACAATTTATTCTTGTGGCGGACAACAATATTGTGATGTCAATAGCCCTGGTTCACAATGGCTGTTATCTGCTGAACTCTGTACATACGGTCCATTATATTTTAAAAGATATGATTGTATACAAGAAGAACAATTAACGAGCTGTGATAATTTTTCCAGCTATGACTGTTGTGGATATTTTTATCAATAAAAAACTTTCAAAAAAATATTTTGACGGATTTAATTTTTTTTGTGTTGTATGAATTATGCGACTGAAATGATAATTTTATAAATCGGTTTTTGCTACACAATCAAACGCCATCATTTTTTTCAATAAGTTTTCCAACTCAGCAAAAACAATCATATTAGGACCATCACTGGGAGCTTTGTCCGGATCTTTGTGTGTTTCGACAAATACACCGGCTATTCCGGTCGTCAGAGCAGCATTTGCTATAACGGGTGCAAACCGTCTGTCTCCGCCAGAAGAGGAACCCTGTCCTCCGGGTTGTTGTACCGCATGCGTTGCGTCAATAATCACAGGATATCCTGTTTCTTTCATAATAGGTAAACTCCGCATATCAACGATCAAGGTGTTATATCCAAAAGAAACGCCTCTCTCCGTTAATAAGATATTCTGATTGCCAGAATCGGCAATTTTAGCGGCGACATTTTTCATATCCCAAGGCGCTAAGAACTGTCCTTTTTTGACATTGATGACAGAGCCTGTTCGAGCTGCGGCGACAAGTAAATCCGTTTGTCGACATAAAAAAGCCGGAATTTGTAAAATATCCACAACTTCTGATGCTGGAAGACATTGAGCGGGTTCATGGATATCTGTTAAAGTTAAGCAGCCGACTTGTTCCTTAATCTCTTGAAAAGCAGACAATCCTTTTTCTAATCCTAATCCGCGTTTCCCGGATAAAGAGGTGCGATTAGCTTTATCAAAAGAGGCTTTAAATACAAAAGGGATTCCAAGACGGTCTGTCAATTCTTTCAAAGCAGTGGCCATTTCAAGCCCATGCTCCCGACTTTCCATTTGACAAGGACCAGCAATCAAAACAAACGGTAAATCATTACCGAATGTAACATTTTTAACAGAAACATGTTTCATCAAATTATTCCTGAACTGGAGCTTCAATAGGAACGGTCGTTGTCACCATACTGGTTCTTTGCAAGTCACGTTTTGCTAAAATACCTAATGTGAGTGTTGTTACAACAAAGCAAAAAGCTAAAATAGCTGTCAAACGAGTGAGCATGTTTCCGACAGAACGACCTGTCATAAAGCTGGTTGCTGCTGTTCCGCCGCCTAAGCCTCCTAAAGCACCGCCTTCAGAACGCTGTAATAAGACTAAGGCGCACAAAAATACGGCTAAAATAATATCAATAACAAGAACGACAGTATACATTTGTTTTCCTTTCTTTTTCTTTTGCCTCTGTCAAATAGGTTTTAAGAGGATTTTTGTATTTATTTTTGTAATTGTGTTTCGGCAATTGCCCAAAAATCATCTGCTTTTAAGCTGGCACCGCCAATAAGTGCTCCGTCTACATCCGGCAAGCTTAATAACTCTGCTGCATTGTTGGGCTTGACGGAACCACCATAAAGCAGTTGCATCTTTTGAGCCGTTTCTGAACCGAGCATATTAGTTAAAGTTTGGCGCATAAAAGCATGCATTTCTTGAACATCAGCGCTGGTGGGCGTTTTACCTGTTCCAATTGCCCAAACTGGTTCATAGGCAATCACAACTTTGCCAGCTTCGGCTTCTTCAGGAACAGAACCTTTTAATTGTTGACCAACGACGGCTAATGCTTGACCGGCCTCTCGTTCTTGGAGTGTTTCTCCAACACAAATAATGACACCTAAACCGGCTCTGAGAGCCGCTTTTGCTTTTTCTTTGACTAAAGTATCAGTTTCTCCGTGATCAGCACGACGTTCTGAGTGACCGACAATTACGCCGCCACAGCCTAAATCTTTAATCATTTCCGGACTGACATCCCCGGTGTGAGCTCCTTTTTCTTCAACAGCGCAGTCTTGTGCTCCAATCCATACACCTGTTGCTTTTGTTGCTTGCACAACTGCATCCAGCAATGTAAAAGGAGGAGCCATGAATACATCAAAAGAGGGCGTAGACAATGCTTTATATCGACGAGCAATTTCTAACGCTAAAGAAACTCCAGCTTCTTTATAGCAATTCATTTTCCAATTTCCGGCAATTAATTTTCTTCTTGTCATTTTATGATCCTTTATTTGTGTTAAACACCTGTCTGTATTCTTAGCAGATTCTTCCGATTTTTCAAGTATTATCTTTATCATAAAAAAGCCGGAGATGCTCTCCGGCTTTTTAAAATAAGGTTAAATCTTAACCACGACCGTTTGATAATTTTTGCTTTAAAAGGGAAGTTGTCGATACGGCAACGGATTTTTCTCCTTCTTCCAAACCTAAGCCCTTTCCGCTCCATTTTAACTGAGCACGTTTAGCTTCTTTGTTTGCTAATGTCAAAGCTTTTTGAATATCTTCATCAGACAGACCTTTAGATTTTAAGAACTCTGCCAATGTCTGAGGATTTTTTTGTGATTGTTGCACTTGTTCTTTTTTCTCAGAGACAGCAGGTTGTTTTCCTTCTGCTTCTGGTTTGAAAGCACTTACAGTAATATTGACGTCCTCAGCACCTGTTCCGACATAAGTGTAAGCTTCCACAGGCTTTGTTTCATCTGCTTTGACTTCGGCGGTTTGCTGTTCTTTTTCAGAAGTAAACAATCCGGATACTTTTTCAACACTTTTTTGCGCAAAATTTGAAACATCTCCAGGTAAGTCTTTGACGACTTGAGCTGTTCCATCCACCATTTTGTTAAACCCTTCTTTTGTCGTAAAGGCATCAGCAACAACATGTCCTGCATCTTTGACTTTATCATAAGCTGCAGCAATTTGATCACCTGTTCGTTGCATAAATGTTTTGGGATGAGGGTTCATTTCAGGCGGCAAAGCGACAGGTAAAGCGCCGAATGTAGGTGTTACAATGGTTACGATATAAGGATCTGGTTCAAACTGTCGAACAGTCCAATTTTTTGCATCCGTTAAAGCGTCTCCCATGTAATCATAAGCTGTTTGTGCTCCGGCTTTTGTCGATTGCCAGACGCTATCCATTGTTGTTCCTTTTTCGAAGGTGAGATTATCTACAAAGCGATTCCATCCTTCTTGAGTAGGTGTAACTGCATCTAAAGCTTCTTCTAATAATGTTGGATCAGCAGCTTCTGCAGAAGGTTTTTCTGTTTGAGCAATTTGTGCGTTTTCTTTTTGAGCAGGTGTAAGCGCATCTATAACAGAATTAAATCCACCTTTGACACTTTGCCATACACCATCCGTTGTGGTGCCATCTTTGAAAGTCAAATTATCAACAAAAGTATTCCAGCCTTTTTCTAATGAGTTTGGCCCGGTTGCTTCTTGAGTAGTCGTTTCTGCTTGAGCAACTTCAGGTTTTGCAACTTCTTCTTGAACGGATGTTGTTTTAGTCGCCTCTTGAGCAATTTGTGCGTTTTCTTTTTGAGCAGGTGTAAGCGCATCTACAACAGAGTTAACTCCTCCTTTGACACTTTGCCACATACCGTCGGTTGTTGTCCCTTTTTCAAAAGTAAGATTATCTCCGATAACCTGCATTGTTTCTTTTGATGGCGTGACATAATCAACTGTGTCAGAAGCAATTTGAACAGTGCCATTCCAAATTTTTTGTAAACCTTCTTGTGTCGGCGTAATAGCATCTAAAGCATCTCCGACTTGTTGTTGACTTGGTAAGATGGAAGAAACAACATCAATCGTTCCATTCCAAGCTCCCTTGGTTTCTTGAATGATGGTGTCTGTGACTTTTTCTAATCCGGTTTTTTCGTCGAAACCATAAGTTTGATATTCTCCATTTTCATCTAAGTACATACCAAAACCTTTTGGTATATTTGTCTCATCATCCATTCCCATCATGGCATTGAGCTGTTCTAATGTTTCTCGTTCTTGTGCCATATAGCGGCCGATCGCTTTTAAAGCTTCTTTTTGTTCGCTCTCTGTTAATCGTTGTTGTTCTGGGTTTTGTGGAGCCACTTCGGAAGGTGCAGAAGAAGGTGTTTCAACATTGGATTCTTGTTGAACGGTTGGTGTTTGTTCTACTGTTGAAGAAGATTGCTCAGCTACTTGAGTTTGCACTTGAATTCCGGTTGTTCCATTTGCTCGATTTTGACGCGCCAAAGCCATCACTTCCTCAAAAGACTGTGGATTTTGGGGAGCTGGAGTGTTTTCCGTTGACGATTGTCCGGGCATTCCGATACCTGCAGCTGTGATTTTATCGTTAATCGTAGAAGGGGCTTCATTAGAAACTTGAACTTCAATTCCAGATGTGTTTGTTCCATAACCGGAAGCGGCTAATCGCCCTTGTTCCAGGACTTGCTCAAAGGCAGAAGCAGCAGAGTTTTCAATACGATTTTGCTGTGCTTGTGCAATATTTAAACCAGATTGGTCAGAACGAACTTCAACGCGTTCTTGAGCTTGTCGTGCGGCTTTTGCAAAAGGAGACTCATACTCATATCCTGTATAATGACGAAGCATGGCATTGCCACCCATTAAAATACCTGCGCAAGCAATTAAAGATAATAATTTATGATTTTTGATGAAACGTGAAACAACACTGGCCATGATAACTTTTCCTTTCTTCCCCTTAATTTAGTGTATATCTTTATTTATAGCATATTTTGATATCTTTGTCAAATTTTTTGTCCTTGTTTGAAGGGCGAAAAATTCTTTTATAAGATGATGCTTTATTAAGGCGGATTTTAATCAAAAAAGATAAAAATTTACTTAAAATAAAAAGCCGGAACAGTTTTTGTTCCGGCTTATTTTTGTTAAGAGATAAATTTGACGACGGGACCAGTTGGCGTATCTTTTATTTCAATACCCATTTCAGCCAATTGAGCTTTCAAGGCATCTGCTTTAGCCCAATCTTTTGCCAGTCGATATTTCTGGCGTTCGTCAATCAGAGCTTGTTGTTCGGAGGTTAATTGTTGTTCTTTGGCTTTTTCCAGTAAGCCTAAGACCGTGTCAAATTTTTCCATCGTTTGACGCACACAAGCCGCATTGTCAGAAGAAAGCTCGGCAAAAGCTCGATTTACTTCACTCATAAAATCAAAGACGGCAGCTAAAGCTTCTGGTGTGTTTAAGTCATTATCCATACCCGCTTCGAATTTTTCAATCGCTTTTTGAATCACTTCATTGCAAGCTGACCAACCCGCTCCGGATGCTTGTCCCAAGCGTTCCATAAAGTTATTTAATCTATCAATGACGGATTGATTTCCGGGCATGTTTTCTTCTTTGAAATCCATTGTCTGACGGTAATGAGAACGCAGCATTTCATAGCGTATGGCTCTCGGTGTATATCCTTTATTTAACAAATCTCGTAAGGTGTAGAAATTATGCTTTGATTTGGACATCTTTTGTCCGTTAACCATCAGATGAGCGTTATGCATGAAAAAGTTGCAGAACAGTGTACCATAAGCACATTCGGATTGCGCAATTTCATTTGTATGATGCGGGAAAATTAAATCTACGCCGCCCACATGAATATCAAAAGGTTGACCTAAATGTTTATGGCTGATGGTTGAGCATTCAATATGCCATCCCGGACGACCGCGTCCTAACGGCGTATCCCAGTAAACATCTCCATCCGCTTCTGTCCATGCTTTCCAAAGAGCAAAGTCCTGTGCATCTTCTTTTTCATATTCATCAGCCAGGCGTCCATCTGCATTTACTTTTAACTTGCTGGCGTCAATGTTAGCCATTTCACCATAAGCGGGGAAAGAGCTAATTTTAAAGAATACATCACCGGTTTCTGTTTGGTAAGCATGTCCTTTTTGCATCAGCAATTGAATTGTTTCGACCATTGCGTCAATTTCATCGGTTGCGCGAATCACTTTATCGGGGCGAGAAATGTTGAGCGTTGTTAAATCTTCAAAGAATTTATCGGCGTAAATTGTCGTAAAATCTCGGATAGGTTGCCCGGCTTCTCGAGAACCGCGTATTGTTTTGTCATCGACATCTGTTAAATTCATTGCAAAGGTGACATCAAAACCTTTGTATTTTAGATAACGATACAATAAATTGTAAAAAACATAAGCGCGTAAATTGCCGATATGAGCATAATTGTAAACAGTCGGTCCACAACCATACATACGAACATGATTTCCTTCTAAAGGTTTAAATTCTTGCATCTGATGTGTGCGTGTATTGTAAAATTGAAGCATACTTTTTTTCCTTTTTTTTGAAATGATTGTTAAAATACCAGATTTTTTAGAAAAAACAAGAAAGTTCTTGTCCCCTAGGGACATCGCGCACTGAAAATACTTTGAGGATCAATCCGGATGTTGTTCCAAGCGAGGGTAAAATGTAAGTGAGGTCCTGTTGAACGACCGGTAGAACCGACTTCTCCGATGATATCTCCTGCTTTGACTTTATCTCCTGTTTTAACGGCTCTGCTACTAAGATGTGAATAACCGGATTGTACACCTGAGCCGTGTTCGATTAAAATTGTGCCGCCCGTGTAAAATAAATCTTCTTCTGATAAGATAACAATCCCGTCGGCAGTTGCTTTAACGGGCGTTCCTTTCGGGGCAGCCATATCCAGACCGCTATGAGGACTTTGAGCAATGCCATTCATAATGCGTTGAGCTCCGAAAGGAGAAGAAATACGCGTTTCTTCAACTGGCTTTAAAAAGCATACAGGAAAAATGCCTTCTTCGAACGGTCTTTTGGCACGAGCCGTATCCAATAATTTTTGTTCATTTTTAAGTCGTTCGGCTAATTCCGGGGGAGGAGTAACCTTTTCAGGTGCGACTCCTTCAATCCGATCAATTTTCCAAACTCTTTTTCCAACAGGAATACGCAATGTTTCTTTAGAAAAAAAGCCTTTCTTCAGCGTTAAAGTTAATTCTGTTTCATTTCGACCGACAGCTATTAAGAAAGTTCCATCCTGAGCAACAGGAACTTTGAGACCTCGATAAAATAATGTTTCTGAAGGCTGGACTGTTCCATAAATAAAAGAGCCTTGTTGAATACTTTCCGGGAAGATTACGGCAAAAGCGGGAAAAGTCCATATCAAAAATAAAAACATTATTTTTTTCATAATAAAAAATGTTAATGGATTTTAAAGGGAAAGTAAATAGCTTCTTCTTATTTGTTTCGTAGAGCAGATTTTTCAGCGCAGAAATAGAGTTTAAAGTTATAAAAAACGCTTTCTTTAAAAGAAAGCGTTTAATTTTAAAAGTTCTACTTACGGATTAAAGTTTTTTTACTGCAGCAGATAATCTGGAAGTCTTACGAGAAGCGGCGAGTTTTTTAATAACGCCTTTATGAGCTGCTTTTCCCAAAGCAGATTCAGCTTCTTTAAAATTCTTTTGGGCTTCTTCTTTATTTCCACCCAAAATAGCTTTTTCGACTTTTTTTACCAGCGTGCGGACACGGCTTAAATAAGAAGCGTTAGAAGCCGCAGCTTTTTCATTTCTTTTAATCCGAGTTTTTGCCGATTTATGATTGGCCATGTTTTCTTACCTTATCAAATTATATTAAAAAACCTTAGGGAAACTCTTTTACATGAAATAAAAGGAAAAGTCAAGCCTTATTTTGAAATTGTTTCTAAAGTAAATTGAATAAAGATGTCTGCTCCATTGGGATCAAAGTCAATACTGAGTTTTTCTCCGTCTCGAGCCCATCTTCCTTCAGCTGTTTCAATCCACCCCAGTTCTGGCAATGTTTCTTTATAAAAAGCTTGGATCTTTTCCTGTTCATCAGCCGAAGCGACAGCACTGGATAAGATAACATGTTCATTTAAATTATCATAAATAAACAGCTCTTCCGGCAAAGGTTGCATATTTTCTGATAAAGGAACATCCTGCATTCCTTCGACGAAAGCGGGTTCCGCATTCAGTTGATTAAGAATTAGGATTCCACATAAGCATAATAAGATAATTAAGCAGTATTTTTTCATCATCTTCTTTAATATGTCGGCATTGGTGCATTCTTTAAATCAGAGGATGAAAAGATAGATTGTCCTGATTTTGCAGGACCTTTTCTCAAGGCCGGTGTCGTATTTTTCTTTGTGTTTTTTGTTTTTTCATTATCTGTTTGTGTAACACTAGGACGGCAAACACCATCTGTTGCAGTGCTGTTAGGCGCACAACAAATATATTTATCTCCTTTTCCTTTGTTTTCTGTTTCAATAGTTCCTGGCGGACAACATTCATAGTCATTCCAATCTCCGCCTAACCAACGTGCGCTGACTGACGACTCGGGACAGCACATGGAATCACCTCGAGAAGGAATAAGAATAGGCTTTGTTCCTGTCTGACAACAAGAAAAGGCGCCACTTCCGTCCCAGGCGGCTCCTGTGCTATTGTCTGGACAACATACTTCTCCTTTGTTTCCTTCAGCTTGATAGATTTTTTCTGTTTCAGGACACATATCGACTGTTTGAGCAACGCGACCTAGCACAAAAATAGGAGCTGTTATTTCTGGTTGATAAGATTTAGGCCGTCTGACGGGGACAATGCGTTCTCTTCCAGAGCTGCGTATCTTTCCATAATTTTCAAGATCTGAAATATCTTCTTTGAGCATTTTTAAATAAGCTTTTAAGTTCTCATTGTCTGAGTTTTGTAAAGCTAGTTCTTCTTCACGGTTTGTTGTCATGCTATCAATTAAACTACCCAAAGAATTCGTGGATACTTCGATGTCTTGGATGGATAAGAATTGTTCGATGTTCGCTCCAAGCCTATCTGCTTCCTCGCTTCCGTTTAAGGCTGCAAGGGTTGCCCATTTATAAGCGGCTAAATCGCTCTTAGGCATGGAAAGACCTTTGTGATACATATTAGCAACCTGATACTGAGCATCGACATTTCCAGCAAAAGCTGATGCAAGAAGGCAATAAGCGGCTCCTTGTCGAACATAACCGGTTTCATCGAGCAAACGCATGCCGATTTCATAGAGTTCATCTGCATCAAAAGTTTCATCACATTCGGGCGGAATAATCATTTCTCGTCCGTCATCATCAAAAGCCCAAAAAGCCTCCTGAGCCATCGCTGGTGAAACCCATAGGAAGCCCATCAACAAACATATTAAGAGTTTTCTTTTGAACATAGCTGTCCCTTTTCTAAAATCTTCTTAAATACAGCATAATTTTTTTTCCTTTAACATAAAGTTAATTTTTTTGAAAAATAATAGAAGAAAACAATAAGCTGTGTTAGCGTTAAACCAGCCGAGTAAAATTTAAGGAGAAAAAAATGAAGAAGGGGAGTTTTAAAAAACCAACAGCCGATGATATGGCTCGTCTGATTGAATGGCATATGAAGTATACTTTGTGCAAGCAGATGAGTGAAGCGACAAAAGAGCATTTATTTACGGCTTTGGCATTGGCAGTTCGTGATTTATGCATTGATCAAATGTTTCAAACGGCAGCTCGTCATTCCAAAAAAGATCCCAAGCGCATTTATTATTTATCCTTAGAGTACTTGATAGGTCGTTTATTAGAAAATAATCTTCATAATTTTGGTCTGTATGATATGTTGGATAAAATCAAGCTTGATAATCCTATTCCCCTGCGGGAGGTGTTAGATGCAGAGTATGATCCGGCGCTTGGAAATGGAGGTTTGGGGCGATTAGCAGCATGTTTTTTAGATTCAATTGCAACATTAGGTCTTCCTGGCTATGGCTATGGCATTAACTATCAATTTGGGTTGTTTCGTCAACGCTTTGAGAACGGTTATCAAAAAGAAAGCGCTGATAGTTGGCTAGATCGTGCTTCACCTTGGCAGATTGAAAGATCTGATCGTGCTTGTTATATTCCTATTCGGGGGCGTATTCACTATGATGAAAGAGATGGAATGCGTTACCCGCGGTGGGTCGATGCGGATCATATTATGGGTATTCCTTATGACATGCCGATTGTTGGATTTGGCGGGACAACGGTGAATTATTTACGGTTATTTTCTGCTCATTCCACGAATGCTTTGAACCTGCAGGTTTTTAACGAGGGTGGTTATGTTGATGCTGTGGAAAACAATATTAAAACAGAGACCATTTCAAAAGTATTATACCCCTCAGATTCATTTGAGGCCGGTCGTAATTTACGATTGGTTCAGCAATATTTCTTTGTGGCTTGCGCAATTAACGATATTTTGCGTCGTTTTTTGGAAGATTTTGATGATTTGCATCTTTTGCCGGAAAAAGTTGTTATTCAATTAAATGATACACATCCGACACTGGCTATTGTCGAACTGATGCGTTTGTTAATGGATGTTCATGGTTTTTCTTTTGAAGAAGCTTTTGATGTGACGAGTCGGACAATGGCTTATACGAATCATACGCTTTTACCAGAAGCTTTGGAAAAATGGTCAGTTTCTATGTTTGAACAAACTTTGCCGCGTCATTTATTGATTATTTATGATATCAATGAGTGGTTAATGCGTAAAGTCAGAGAGCAATATCCAGGAGACGATGGAAAACTAAACCGGATGTCTATTTTTGAAGAAGGGTCTGATAAAAAAGTGCGGATGGCACATCTCGCAATTACAAGCAGTTTTTCGGTGAATGGTGTTGCGGAATTACATACCAAGTTGATCGAAACAAATTTAGTCCCCGACTTTTATCAAATGTGGCCTGAAAAGTTTAATAATAAAACGAATGGTATTACACCTCGCAGATGGTTGCTAGACTGTAATACGGATTTAGCGAATTTAATTACATCTCGTATAGGGGATGACTGGATTATTGATTTAAATCAACTGCGACAATTAGAAAATTTTGTAGAAGATAAAGACTTCTTAAATGAATTTTTGGCAGTGAAAGACTTAAATAAACAAAGGCTGGCAGATTTAATTTTGAAAACGACTGGCGTGACGGTTGATACACATGCTTTGTTTGATGTCCAAGTGAAGCGTATTCATGAGTATAAACGACAGCTTTTAAATGCATTACATATCATTTATCAATACCTGCAAATTACAGAAGATGGTGTTCAGTTAGCATCTCCCAAAGTTTATATTTTTGGAGGGAAAGCTGCTCCGGAATATATGATGGCTAAGCTGATTATTAAGCTGATTAACAACATTGCTCGTGTTGTTAACCATGATCCGAAAGTGGGAGATCAAATGAAAGTTGCGTTTATCCCAGACTATAAAGTCTCTGTTGCGGAAATTATTATGCCGGGTGCAGATATTTCTGAGCAAATATCGACAGCGGGTTTTGAAGCGTCAGGAACAGGCAACATGAAGTTTATGTTAAACGGCGCATTAACATTGGGAACTTTGGATGGAGCAAACATTGAAATTCGTGAAGAAGCCGGTGCTGAGAATTTCTATCTTTTTGGGCTAACGGCGGAAGAGGTATCTCAGCGTCATCGAGACGGCAGTCATAAGCCATGGGATTATTATAATGGAGATATTCGGATTAAACGGGTCATGGATGCATTAACCTCCAGTCTGTTCTGTGATAATGAACCAGGTTTATTTACGCCGATTTTCCAAAATATTATGTTTAATGATTTTTATATGATTTTAGCCGATTTTGATGCTTATATAAAAACACAAGCGCAAATTGAAAATGATTATGCTAATCGAATGAGTTGGGCAAGAAAAGCCTTATTAAATGTTGCTCGATCCGGGAAATTTTCTTCTGATCGGACAATACACCAGTATGCAGAAGAAATTTGGCATGTAAAGCCGACACTTTGAGGTGAGTATGACTGAAAATGAACGTTTTTATGGGCGTCGTCATGGTAAAAAGCTGAAAGGGACTCGTATCTTTTTGATGGAAAAGCTTTTGCCACTCGTCGAGATCAAAAAGCCGAATACAGTATTTGATTTAAAATCACTTTATCCATTTACGCCAAAGGCCTTTTGGCTAGAGATAGGTTTTGGCGGTGGTGAGCATTTGGCTCAGATATCTAGGGAGCATAAGGATATTGGCTTTATTGGTGCGGAACCATTTATTAATGGAGTTGCTAGTTTGTTGGCTCATTTAAACGGTTCTTGGGGAAAGAGTGCAAATGAAGATCGTTTAATTGCAGAAGGTCGTTCTGATAATGTGCGTATTTATGCAGATGATGTTCGACAATTGTTTCCTTTTTTTAAAGATGAAAGCTTTGAACGAATTTTTGTCCTTTATCCAGATCCGTGGCCAAAAGCTCGACATGAAGATCGGCGTTTCTTGGGGCAGAAAAATTTAAAAGAAATAGCGCGCTTGCTTGTTTCAGGAGGAGAACTATGTGTTGCGACAGATGTTGCTTCTTATGCTGTTTGGACAATTCAACAAGCTGAATCTTCTGATTTATTTATTCAAACAAATGAAGATATTTATCAACCTCCAGCAGATTGGATTACAACGCGTTATGAACAAAAAGGATTGAAAGCTGGGCATCGTCCGGTTTATCTGACTTATGTGAAAAAATAAAGGTTGACGGCAAGTGCTGGTTCGTTTTATACTAAAAAAAGAAGCATGGGAGAAGGAACATGGAATATAGAGTTGTAGATACCGAAAAAGGACAAGAGATTTGGATTGAAGGGGCTTTTACTTTTCGAGATCACGATCGCTTTTTCGAAGTCGTTTCTTTGATTAAAAATTCAAAGGACGAGCAGATGACTTTTAATTTATCTAAATGTGATTTTATCGATAGTGCTGCTTTGGGTATGTTTGTTATTGCGAGTGATGAGGCATCTGCCAAAAATATGACTTTAATTATTAAGTCAGCAACAGGCAAAGTTAAAGATGTTATGTTTGCAGCACGCTTTGATAGTTTATATACATTTGAAGATTAAAATTATTATCAGGCAAGAAAAGGACTCCGATTGGAGTCTTTTTTTTATATAAAAATCTCCTTTCTTAAAAAAAAGAGGGAGAATTTTTTGTTAGGATTATCTGAAAAAAAATCTCTAGAGCTCTATTGAAAGAGGCGGGTATAAAAAAACGAGTCTCTTAGGGAAAATAAGCATTTTTGAGGTAAAAAAAAGAGGAAAAAGACTCTGGCTTTATCTAAAAAAAACAATAAAAATCAATAACATATTATATGAAACACAAGATATAGATTCAAGATTCTATATCTTGCGTCAAGAATTTTAATTGTCGTTTTTGTAAAAAGTTTTGTTGCGTTCAAAAAATCTCCTTTTTAATATCAAGGGACAAAAGGAAAGAGTCGTGAAGACTTTGATGGCATCAGCGGAAAGTATCTTTGAACGCTTAGAGCCCTCGGTTTGAAACGCATGGGAGAGTAGGATATGACAGAAAATACATTACAGGAAGAATGGTCGGCTGTATGCAATCGGATCCGGAGTGAATCCAGTGATGGTGTTTTTGTCCGTTGGCTAGAACAGATTACACCTTCATGTGCAGAGACAGGTGCTGTTTCTCTTCAAGTCCCGACTCGTTTTATGCAAGAGTGGTTAAAAGAAAAGCAATATGATGTGCTGATAGCAGATTTTTGGAAAAGTGAGAATCCAGATGTCGGTCCTATTTCTTTAAAGTTGCAGCCCCATCGAGAAGCCGTCTTAGAAAAGCCAACGGAAACGTCATTATCTTCTACAGTTGTTTCTGAAACGGCTCATGTTGAAGAAGCGGAGGCTTTTCAAAATACATACTTAGATCCTCATTTCACATTTGAAAATTTTGTTGTCGGTAAGCCAAATGAATTTGCTTATGCTGCGGCGAAACGCGTAGCCGAGTCGAATAATGTTGTTTTTAATCCACTGTATTTGCATAGTTCCGTTGGCCTTGGAAAGACGCATTTAATGCATGCGATTGCGTGGCATATTCAAAAGACAAATCCGACACGGCGCGTTTTATATTTATCTGCAGAGAAGTTCATGTATCAGTTTGTTCGAGCTTTGCGATATGATGATACGGTTTCTTTCAGAGACTTGTTTCGTTCAGTCGATGTTTTAATGATAGATGATGTTCAATTTATTTGTGGTAAAAAAGCGACCCAGGAGGAATTTTTTCACACGTTTAATGCGTTGGTTGATCAAGGGAAGCAAATTATTTTATCATCAGACAGTTCTCCTTTAGAGTTAAAAGGAATAGAGGATCGTTTAAAAACACGTATGGCTCAAGGATTGGTGGTTGATATTTTCCCGACAACTTATGAGATGCGTATCGGTATTTTACAATCGAAAGCGGCTTTGATGGGCGCGTCAGTTCCCGAAGATGTGATAGCTTTTTTAGCAGAAAGAATTACGTCTAATGTTCGAGAATTAGAAGGTGCGTTGAAACGTGTCATAGCTAATGCGGACTTATTGGGAGCTCCGATTAACTTGGAAACGACTCGTCAAGTTTTGCGGGATATTTTAGATATTTATGAAAAAGAAATTACAATAGAGGATATTCAAAAAGCTGTTGCAGATTTTTATTTGTTAAAATTATCAGATTTAAAATCAACGCGTCGAGATCGTAAAATTGCTCGACCGCGGCAGATTGCAATGTGGTTATCGAAATCAATGACAACGAAGTCATTACCGGATATTGGTTCAGCTTTTGAACGTGATCATACAACAATTATTCATGCCGTTAGAACGATTGATGAATTAAAACAGAAAGACCAACAGTTAGCGGCAGATTTAGCTTTGTTGGAAAGGAATTTAAAGGCATGAGCGTTCTTGTAAAAGCAAAAGAGATGTCTATTTTCTTTCTTATAGTTCAGGAGAGCAAAGATGACGCGAGTTCAATTTAATAATCCGTTTATGTTAGGATTTGATAACTTAGAACGAATGATGGAGCAACTGGCAAAAGCCGGCAGTGAGGGTTTTCCGCCTTATAATATAGAACAGCTGACAGAGAATCGTTTGCGTATTAGTTTGGCTGTTGCTGGTTATGATGAAAAGGACTTAGAGGTTTCAGTTGAAGATAATCAGTTGGTTATCAGAGGTCATCAAAGTTCGGAGGCGGAACAGCATCAATATTTATATCGAGGAATTGCCGGTCGGAATTTTCAAAGAACCTTTATGTTAGCTCATGGTATGCGTGTAAGTGGTGCGACGATGGATAAAGGTTTATTACATATTGATTTAGAAAAACCGGAGCCAAAGACAAAAGTGACGAAAATACAAATTAATGCTTTCAAAAAGAAAGAAATTGAGTTAAAAACAAAGGAAGAAGATGATTAGTCTTGAGAAAAAAAATTTAATTGAATGTGATCTTTCTCCGGATGCTAATTTTGCGGATTGGGGATTGGATGACATTGCTTATATTAAGCGGGATATTGTCAACGATGAGCCTGTGTGGGCTATTTATGGAGCGGAAGGGTCTCGCATGGGGTATGCGGCGGAACGAGATGTCGCTTTGGCGATTATTGCTCAGAATGATATGACGCCGATGAGTGTTCATTAACGGCATTTTTGTTTCTGTAAGGAAATAATTTCAGAGTGCTTTGTTATATTGTGCGTGCTAATACAACGGAGAGCCATATAACGGGCAACCAAAGTGTCTTTTTGGATAAGAAGAGAAAGAGAAGCCGTAATAGGGGCTCCTTTTTCTAAAAGCCTGTCTGCAAGTGGAAAGTTATGTTGAGTACAGGCTAATGAAAGAAGATTGTCTGCATTTTTGTTGAGTATTATACGAACATCAACAGGTTGTTTTTCGAGTAAATCGAGAGCTTCTCTTCTTTTATCTTCTTGTATTAGATTTGCGAGCGTTTGTGTATTTTCCAGTATTGTCATTTTAATCTCCTGTTTTATAAAAAAAAGAGCGGGGATAAAACCCGCTCTTTTTGAATTTGTTAAATGAATAGGGGGCTTATCCGAGTTTTTTCACCTCAGTAAAGTAAAAAGCCCAAAAAAATGTATTTTTTATCATCATTTTTTATTTCCTATGAATGATAGCATGCCAAAAAAATATTTTTTGCGCAAGAGAATTTTTTATTTTATTGAGTTTAAAAGAGGAATTGATAAAAAAATACTTGCAATTTAAAAAAAGAAAAGGTATAAAGAAAGTACATTCTCCAAAATAAATGAAGAGGGTGGGGCCAAAAGCCCCGCCTTTTTTGATAAAGAAAGGAAGAGTATGGATATTATAAATAAAGTTTCGAATATTATTACGCCCACCCTTGAAGAAATGGGATATGACTTGGTGCGGATTTTATTCCAGGGTGCGGAAGGTAATAAAACATTACAAATTATGGCAGAGCGACAAGATCGTCGTAATATGCAGGTTGAGGATTGTGAAGCATTATCTCGTTCCATTTCAGCTCTGTTGGATGTGGAAGATCCGATTAAAGAACGTTAT
Organism: uncultured Alphaproteobacteria bacterium; assembly: GCA_944392795.1. Taxonomy (GTDB): domain Bacteria; phylum Pseudomonadota; class Alphaproteobacteria; order CAAHEQ01; family UBA3637; genus CALXXX01. Next base: position 90,027 of record CALXXX010000019.1, read on the forward strand.
ACATTAGAGGTGACATCTCCAGGAATAGATCGTCCTCTTGTTAAAGCAGAAGATTATGAGCGTTTCAAAGGAAATGAAATGAAATTAGAAAGCCTGTTAGCTATAGATGGTCGGAAGCGTTTTCGAGGTAAATTGTTAGGTTATGACGCGGCGACAGAACAGGTTATCATGATATTTGAGGGTGCGGAAATTCGCATTCCGTTTGCTCAAATCAGTAAAGCGAAGCTTGTCTTAACAGATGAGTTGGTGGCATCTTTTTTGAAAAATAGTTAAGAAGGAAAATATTATGGAAAATACAACATCACTTTCACGACCGGAATTACTTCAGGTAGCAGATATGGTTGCTCGCGAAAAAGGGATTGAGCGCGACGATGTTTTATCGGCAATGGAATTTGCTATTGCACGTGCCGGGCGGTCGAAATATGGTCCGGAATATGATATTCGTGCGCAGATTGACAGGAAAACGGGAGAAATCAGATTAGCTCGTTATATTGAAGTTGTTGATGAAGTTGACAATGAAATGACACAAATTTCGGCGACAGAAGCGGCTAAGAAGTATCCTGACTTAAAAGTCGGAGAATTTGTCATAGATCCTTTGCCGCCAATAGATTTTGGTCGTATTGCGGCACAAACGGCTAAACAAGTGATCACACAGAAGGTACGTGATGCTGAGCGTATGCATCAATACAATGAATTTAAAGATAAAATAGGTGAGATTGTTCATGGAACGGTGAAACGTGTTGAACTCGGTAATGTGATTGTTGATTTAGGACGAGCTGAAGCTATATTGCGTCGTGATGAGCTTATTCCGAATGAAACTTTCCGAGTAGGGGATCGTGTACGTGCATTATTATTAGATGTACGTTCAGAAAACAGAGGTCCTCAAATTTTTCTGACCCGTTCTCATCCGCAATTTTTGGCGAAATTATTTGCGGCGGAAGTTCCCGAGGTTTATGATGGAATTATTGAGATTAAATCTGTGGCGAGAGATCCAGGCTCACGCGCAAAAGTTGCTGTTTATTCTAAAGATTCTTCCGTTGATCCACGAGGTGCTTGTATTGGGATGAGGGGGGTTCGTGTTCAAGCGATTGTCACGGAATTACAAGGCGAAAAGATAGATGTTGTTCATTGGTCATCTGATCCGGCAACTTTTATTGTGAATGCCTTAGCTCCTTCAGAAGTCTTGAAAATTGTTTTAGATGAGGAATCTAAGAATGCGGAAGTCGTCGTTCCGGATGAGCAATTATCTCAAGCGATTGGTCGTCGAGGACAAAATGTTCGTTTGACCAGTCAATTGACGAATTGGCATATTGATGTTTTAAACGAAGCACAAGAAGCAGAACATCGCCAGGCCGAAGAAAAAGGTCGATTGGAGTTATTCACAACGGCATTGGATGTCGATGATATGATTGCGCATCTGTTGATACAAGAGGGTTTCACGAAAATAGAGGAAGTTGCTTATGTTGATTTAGAAGAGTTATTAAGTATTGATGGCTTTGATGAAGGATTGGCAACGGAATTACAAAATCGTGCGAAAACTTATTTAGAAGAAAAGAATTCAGCATTTGAAAAGAAACTTGCTTCTATGGAAATAGCCGAAGATTTGAAAGCATTATCAGGTTTAACACTTGAAATGCTGGTTAAATTAGGTGAGCATGACATTAAGACTTTAGATGATTTTGCGGATTTATCATCAGATGAGCTGATAGAGATTTTAGGAAAAGAAGCCATTGATGAAGAGACGGCAAATGCGCTGATTATGAAAGCGCGGGAGCATTGGTTTGACGGTGACGAAACACAAAAATAAAAGTTGTCAAGTTAAAGCGGACTTAGGCGAGCGTCGGTGTTTTATCACCGGCGAGCCTGGGCTTCGGAGCAGTTTGATACGTTTTGTGGAAGGTCCGGATCAGTTGATTTATCCGGATTTATCAGAAAAACTTGGAGGTCGAGGCGTTTGGCTGAAGGCATCTCATTCTGTTTTGGAAACGGCGATTGCAAAAGGTTCTTTTCGTAAGGCGCTTCATACGAATGTGACAGTTCCAGAAGGATTTGTTGAGCATATTGCTGATTTATTAAAGAAAAGATGCTTGGAAATACTCGGAATAGCAAAAAAAGCAGGATATTTGGTCATCGGTTTTGATAAGGTTAAAGAGACAGCCCATCAATATCCCATTGAAGTTATCGTTCAAGCAAAAGATGGTTCTCCGACAGAAAAAAAACATCTACAAGAGCTTTTTTCAGACGCTTTTCAAGTCGAAGATTTTATGACTGAAGAATTAGATTTAGCGCTTGGTCGCGATTTTTGCGTGCATTTGGGAATAAAAAAGAGTAAACTAGCTGAAACTTTTAAAAAAGAGGTGTTGCGGTGGCGCGCCTATCAAGAAAAAGAGGAAAATAAAGAATGACAGAAGAAACGAAAAAAACATCTTTAACGCTGAATAGAGGCAAATTAGAGTTAAAACGGCCTTTAGAGCGTTCACATATTCGTCAAGGTTTTGGTTCTTCTTCCAAGATGGTTCAAGTTGAAGTTCGGAAAAAACGGACAATTCAACCTGGGACCGTTCCATTGACAGCGGCACAGGCAGACGCTCAGCAAGCTCATAAAATTCAATTGTTGAAGGAAGCTAAGAAAGTAGAAGAGCAACGTGCGCGTGAACGAGCAGAAGCAGAGGCGCGTCGATTAAAGGAAGAAGCTGAAGAACAGGCAAAAAAAGTCTCTGAAACAGCTGAAAAAGAAAATGCACAAGAGCCATTGACCGAGGTTCCCTCCGATTACGAGGTCAAGCAACAAGCTAAAGAAAACAAAAAGAAATATGTAGAAGACGATGAAGATGAGGAAGAAGATTTTAAATCTCGTAAGAAAACTCAGCAAGAAAGAGCGTTGCCTGTTAAACGTCCTAAGGTAAATGAAGAACGTCGTAAAGGCGGTAAAATAAATATATCTGCGTATACAGGCGGCGATGATGACGATGATGATGGGTGGGGTCAACGTCGTGGTCGAAGTTTAGCCTCTATCCGTCGTGCTCGTGAGAAAGAGAAGCTGAAACATGCCGAGGCGTTAAAGACTGCCGAGAAAATTGCACGAGATGTTGTGATACCTGAAACAATTACGGTTCAAGAGCTGGCTAACCGTATGGCGGAACGAGCTGCGACAGTTGTAAAGACGCTTATGAATATGGGTGTTATGGCAACGATTACGCAGACAATTGACGCGGATACAGCAGAGTTGGTTGCGGAAGAATTAGGTCATAAAGTGATACGTGTTGCAGAATCGGATGTGGAAGATATTTTAAAAACGGCAGAAGATAAAGAAGAAGATAAACAGCCTCGTCCTCCTGTTGTGACCGTTATGGGACATGTTGATCATGGTAAGACATCTCTATTGGATGCACTTCGTTCGACGCATGTGGCAAGCGGTGAAGCTGGTGGTATTACACAACATATTGGTGCTTATCAAGTGACAATGCCGTCTGGTCAAAAAGTGACATTTATCGATACGCCGGGTCATGAAGCTTTTACGGCGATGCGTGCCAGAGGTGCTAAGATTACGGATATTGTTATTTTGGTTGTTGCTGCAAATGATGGTGTTATGCCTCAGACAATAGAGGCCATTAATCATGCTAAAGCTGCTGGTGTTCCTATCGTTGTTGCCATTAACAAGATTGATGTTCCGGGCGCAAATCCAGACAAGGTTAAAATGGAATTATTAAATCATGAAGTTGTCGTGGAAAGTTTAGGTGGTGATGTATTATCTGTTGAAGTATCGGCTAAACAGCGGACAAACTTAGATAAGTTGGTTGAAGCTGTTTTATTACAAGCAGAAGTTTTAGATTTAAAAGCTAATCCTAACCGTGCAGCCGAAGGAGTTGTCGTGGAATCCAAGATGGAAAAAGGTCGTGGTCCGGTGGCAACGGTTTTAGTGTCTCGTGGGACGCTGAAAATCGGAGATATTTTTGTTGTCGGTCAGGAGTGGGGTCGTGTCAGATCTTTGTTGAATGATCAAGGACAACGAGTGAAAGAAGCTTTACCGGCAACACCGGTTGAAGTTGTGGGGCTTCAAGGAGTTCCTGCGGCTGGTGATGAATTAACTGTTGTCGAAGATGAAGCAAAGGCTCGTGAAATTTCCGGGTATCGTCAAAGGAAAGCTCGTGAAGCTATGACGGTTAAACGTGCTAGCGGTTCGACAATGGAGCAAATGTTTGCACAAATCAAAGCCGGAGAAACAAAAGAATTTCCTGTTATTGTCAAAGGTGATGTGCAGGGGTCTGTGGAAGCATTACAAGGAACTTTGGCAAAGATTGCGAATGATGAAGTTCGGATACGTGTTTTACATGCTGCAGTCGGTAGCATCAATGAAACAGATGTCGCTTTAGCGCGTGCATCAAATGCGACGATTATTGGTTTTAATGTTCGAGCAAATCCGCAAGCACGTGAAAATGCTAAACGTGATAATGTTGACATTCGTTATTATTCGATTATTTATGATGTGGCGAATGATATGAAGAAAGCAGTTGAAGGCTTATTGACGCCGGAAGAAAAAGAAAAAATCTTGGGCTATGCTGAAGTTCGTCAGGTTATACATGTATCGAAGGTCGGTAATGTGGCTGGTTGTATGGTGACAGAAGGTTTGGTCAAACGTGGTGCTAAAGTTCGTTTGTTACGAGATAATGTTGTCATTCATGAAGGCGAATTGTCTCAATTAAAACGCTTTAAAGACGATGTTAAAGAAGTTAAATCCGGGTTTGAATGTGGTATGAGCTTTGCGAACTATGATGACATTAAAGTCGGTGATACAATAGAATGTTTTGAGATAGAACAGGTTGCTGTTTCTTTAGATATTCGGGTGTAAAGATGGTCAAAAATGAACCTAAAATGCCGACAGAGCGGCAGTTGCGTGTTGGAGAAGAAGTTCGTCATGTTTTGTCAGACGTTTTGCTAAAACAAGACTTATATGATGGAGATTTAAATGGCGCTTTGGTAATGATTACTGAAGTAAAAATGAGTCCGGATTTTTCTTGGGCGACAGCTTATGTTCACTCCATTGGCGGGCAGCCGGTTCAGACGGTTATTGACGCATTAAATCGAAATAAGGGTGTTTTTCGTAAAGCAGTTGGACAGAAAATACGTTTGCGTATTACACCAGATATTCGCTTTAGAGAGGATAATTCTTTTGATGAAGCCGTTAAAATCGAAGCCCTGCTGAACGACCCGAAAGTCAAAGCCGATATTGAAAAGGAAGATTGAATATTCCCTTTAAAAATCAAACATTTTGTGTTATACTGACTCTTATCTAAAAGAGGAATGAAATGCTGAAAAAAAGTTTGTCGGAAATGACAAAGAAAAACAAGGATATGCAAGCCTTGGTTTCTTTCTTGAACGAGACCATCCGAGAAAATAAAAAAACCGGTTTTTATGCCTTAACGGCCTTGGTCGGTATTTCCGCTTTGTCCAGTTCTCAACCTGTTGTTTTGCAATATTTGACAAATGCGGCTTCCGGCGCTATTTCCAGCGGAACAATCACTGCGACGGCAGTGACATTAGCAGTCGGGTATGGCTTGTTGGAAATCAGCAGCAACTTTCTCAATCGTTTGTCTTTTCTGACGACCAATTGGTTTAAGGCGCGCTTTGGTAATAAAGTGATTGAAAAAAACATGCGCCAGGTGTTAAAAATGCCGCGATTGGCACAAAAAGAAAAAACAGCGGCTTATTTGGCCGAAGTGTTAATGCGTGCTTCTCAGCGTGGCCGCTCTGTTTTACAGTCGGCTTCATTGTCACTGATTAACTTTGGGTCGTTTGCGATTTCCAGCAGTATTTTGTTGATGACATCTCCCATTATGGCAGGCTGTTTGGTGGGTGTGACAGCCATTAAGGCCGGATTGTCTCATCGGATAAACAAACGGTTTGAAAAACCTTTTCAGGCGGTGGCTAAAAAAGTGGATCGAAACGCTGCCAGAACACGAGATATTTTGGAAAAAGCCACTTTTGTTCGAGCTCATAACAAAGAAAACATCGAAATGATGACGACTGCTTTTTTGAATCAAAAAGCTCAACAAAAAGTCGAAAAGGTGCAGGGAAAACGTTTAAAATTGGAAGCCTTGATGAAGATCGTCGATTTGGCGGGTTCATTGGCAATTACTTTGCCGGCGATTTATGCAGCCATGAAAACGGGAGATTTGGGGACCTTTTTTTTGGTGACGGGGAGTGCTTATCGTGTGCTTTACGGGGGGTCATCGGCCGTTAACAACTATTCGTCGGCACAAGAAAGCTACTTGCTGTATCAACGAAGTATGAAAGAGTTGGAATATGACAAATCTTTAGAACCGCTGAGTGGTACGAAGACTTTAGATCGCTGTTTGGGAAATGTTTCATTTAACAATGTTTCTTTTTGTTATCCGGGACAGGAAAAACCGTTGTTAAGCGGGCTCAATTTGGACATTCGTAAAGGAGAACGACTGGTCATCGTTGGTAAAACAGGATGCGGTAAAACAACTTTGGTTAATTTGCTAAAACATGAAATGGAAATAAGCAGCGGAAATATTGAAATTGACGGAATAGATATTCGCGAATTGCAATCGGAAGATTTAAACCGTCACATTTCTTATGTTGAGCAAAAACCCGAGTTTTTAAAACGTTCCATTCGGGAAAATCTGCGGTTTGTTAAACCTCATGCATCGCGGGCAGAAATGGAAACGTGTATGAAAAAAGCCGGTTTACATGATGAGATTATGTTAAGATCCGAAGGATATGATGCATTGCCCAATACGTTATCGGGGGGGCAGCAACAACGGTTGGCCATCGCGCAGGCTTTTTTAAAAGAAAGTCCAATTGTATTGATGGATGAACCGACTTCCGCACTGGACAGGTATACTGCTCGAACGGTTTTGGACACTATTCTGGCTTTTGGCAAAGATAAGACTTTGATTTTGATTTCTCATAATCCCGCTGAAATCGCAAAAGCGGATCGTGTTGTCTTATTGCGGGACGGTCATGTTGCCGAAGAAGGAACACCACGGGACTTAGTGGCTCAACGCGGATATTTTTATGAGCTGTATCGAGAAGAATTGGATTTGTTTCGTGCAGACAATAAAAATAAACCCGATACCGTTTCTGCTTTGACGCAAAAAAACTTGCAAAAAAAAGCTCGTACGGTATCCTATTCCCAATTGCAAAAACCAAGAGACACGTTTTAAAAAAACAAAGGAAATAATATGTCCAACAAAGTGGAAACGCTTTTTGATTTTATGAAAAAA
>CALXXX010000020.1 GCA_944392795.1 uncultured Alphaproteobacteria bacterium
TCATCGTATAACCCATAGAAGACAACTCATCTTGTAAATCCGGAAACTTAAACCCATATCCCGTCGGTCGTATCTGATAATACTCATCTATCATCGGCACATTCGAGGCACGTAACATCACATCATGGATCGTCTCGTTCGCTTTATACTTGTTCATCGCATATGTAAATCCAAACAATGCCGCTATGCTCAATACACCCACAATAACCAGCACCCCCAGCATCTCTATCATGCTGCGGCCAGAATTGCCTTTTCTTTGCAATTTACTTCTCCTTTAACCTATTATATTTTAAAAATAAAATCTAAAAAGACTCTTTTTACTTAAACTTAAACAGCAGGAGCCGGAATTTTCGTAACATGTTTTACAGGAACCATATACTCCCGAACAATGGCATCATCATGTATCTCAACCATAAGCAATTTTTGCAACTTTATTAAAGAAGAACGCACTTCATCAGGTATCTCACTCAAATAAATAGTTTGTCCCTCATTTCGATATAAAACAACTTTATCTTTCCCATCATAAATTATTTGAGGATTATTCACGCCGCCTAAACGAGCGCGAATGGCAATTAAAATCTCGTCCTCTTCATTTAAAAGAATCTCATACTCATTAATCGGTTCAACAACAACATCAGACATAGGCGACCTACCTTACTTTTTAGTAAACACGATAACTATTCTTTAGATATAACTCATTTTTTGGAATAAAAAAAGGGAAATTTTAACTTTTTTATGACAAAAACCTTGCTAAATTTTAGCCTTAACAGAAAAACCACAATAAGTAAAAACCTAACAAAATTCTATATGCGGCAAAAATAAAAAAAGATTTTGTCTTAACCCACTTCATTAAAAACCAAACAGCCGTTAAGCCACCGACAAAAGAAAATATAATTCCCAACCAAAAAGACTGATTTAAAACTCTTAAATCATGCACCAACCACAAACCTCCTATATGCCAAATCGCCGCGGCAGCTATAACTGGGACAGAAAGCATCATAGAAAACTGAGCTGCATCTGGACGCTTCATTCCACGTACACGAGCCGCTATCATTGTAATACCTGAGCGGCTTGTTCCAGGAATCAAAGCCAAACATTGCGCACAGCCGATATAAAACGCATCTTTTAGACTTATTCCGTCGATTGTTTTCTTTTTTTGACTTTTTTTATCCGCCCAATATAAAACAACTCCAAAAAATATAAGTGTAAAAGCTATAATAAACGGGCTACGCAAAGTTGTTTCAACCCACTTTTCTAATAGAAAACCGACAATCAATGCGGGAATTGTTCCGACGACTAGGCACAAAAACAAATGTTGAGATGAACCTTTTTTATAAAAGCCTGTCAAAATATTCCAAAAAGAAGGCCAAAAATAGACTACTACAGCAAATAAAGTACCGACATGCATCCCAATATCCATTGCAATGCCCTGATCATCCCAACCTGTAAAATATGGCACCAAAATTAAATGAGCTGACGAGCTGACCGGCAAAAACTCTGTAATGCTTTGAACAAGAGCCAGGACAAAAGTTTGAAATATTTCCATATAACACCTACGATTTTATGTAGACCTTTTTATCTTTTGTGGTATATCATTTCCCAGACAAAAAGAAAAGAATAAAAGTAATGAAATTGATAAATAAAATCAAAACAATTTTCATAGAAGAGCATGATAGATGGCTTTTATGGCTACCTGTTGCTTTTGGTGCCGGAATAGTTCTTTATTTTTTGTTGCCGACAGAACCATCTTTTTATTGGAGTTTTATTTTACCTACTTTAACAGGAATACTACTCTTCTTCTCTAAGAAAAAGCTTCCTCTGTTTTATCTGGCTTTATTTTTGTTCTTTACCGCTTTAGGTTTTGCACGTATTCAAGTTCGAGCTCATTTAGTTCAAGCGCCTGTCTTAGACAAAATATACTATAATGTCACGATTGAAGGACGAGTTGAAAAAAATGAATTTTTCTCTTCTGCTCAACGTCTGACATTAACAGACTTAAAAACGAATAAGCTCCCAATAAAGCTTCAAAAAGTCAGAATACGCGTTAATAGTCTCAAAACAATTGCACACCAAAACGATATCATTCGTTTAAGAGCTACGCTGAGGCCTCCTGCATTACCTGCTTATCCGAACGGATACGCTTTTATTCGTCGCGCATGGTTTATGGAATTAGGAGCGACAGGTTATTCTCTATCCGGGATAGAAATTCTAAAAGAAGGAAAATTAACATATCTTCATCAAATATTAGATAAAATACGAACACAAATTACACTTCACCTTATGAAAATACTCCCATCAGAACAGGCATCCGTTGCTATTCCACTGGTCGTAGGTGAACAAGGCGTTGCTTCTCAGAACACCTATGATACGTATCGTGATGCCGGTATTGTTCATGTCCTTTCTGTTTCTGGTTTTCATATGACACTCATTGCCGGACTTATCTTTGCTTTTGTTCGATTTTCTTTAGCTCTTTTTCCTGCTTTGGCCCTTCGCATAAACACAAAGAAAGTCAGTGCTGTATTAGCTTTAATCATAACTTTTTTCTACTTGTTAATCTCTGGACAAGCTGTTCCAGCAGAACGTAGTTTTTTGATGATTGCCGTTATTCTATTGGCTGTTTTATTCGATAGACAAGCTTTATCTATGCGCAATGTTTGCTGGGCTGGTTTTATCATTCTACTTTTTATTCCTGAAAGCATTATGACTGCCAGTTTTCAATTATCTTTCGGAGCTGTTATTGCTTTAATTGCAGGCTATGAAACTTTCAGGACACCAATTTCTCGATTTATTCAAAAGAAAAGATCTAAATTATCACGTTTTTTATGGACTGCTTTTTTAGGCTTTTTACTAACAAATGTTGTCGCACATATTGCCACAGCGCCAATAGGCATTTATCATTTTCACAGATATGCCAACTATGGTATTTTAGGAAACTTTCTGACAAGTTCTCTTTTTGCATTTATTATTATGCCATTGCTTTTAATAGGAACCATTCTTATTCCATTCAAAATTGATACGTTTTTCTTTCAAAGTGCTGGATTTTTCTTAGAGCTTGTCGGAAAAATAGCTGAACATATTGCCTCTTTACCCAAAGCTTCCGTTGTCCTTCCCTCTTTTACAGACTGGGGATATGGGCTCGTTCTTTTGGGAGGTCTATGGATTTGTCTTTGGAAGAAAAAATGGCGCTTGTTAGGAACCATCCCAATATGCATAGGCTTATCAACAGTCTTTTTTATTAATTCTCCGGATGTTTACATAGCACAAGGTGGTAAATTATTTGCTATTCGAAACGAGCAAAATACTTTTCACTTTTCGGAAAAGCGGAAAGAACGTTATGTGCGCTCACAGTGGATGGAAGCTGCCGGCGTTGATCCAAAAACGGCACCCAAAACAAAACGCCTTATCGAGCAAAAATATACCGTCAAAGGCTTATCTATTGCCCTTGATACAAGTGAATGTCCAAATGCAGATATTGCTTTTATTCGAGATAAATATCCTCAAGAACCTTGTCTATCTTCTCAGGTTATTGACAGAAACACACTATGGCAAAAAGGAACACATGTTATTTATATCCAAAATGGGAAATATCGATTGGAAAATGCTGCGGATAGTTTAGGAAAACGTCTATGGAACCCTTTATATCAAAGAAGTTTAAAATGAAGACTTGATTCTTTTTTCTTTTCAAGTCAAAATAAAGCAAAAAGAAAGGAGTTCATCATGAAAAAGTATCTTTTAGCATTTATATTAGGCATTATCCCTTTAACAGGTTGTTTTCAAACAGCGGATATTGAACCATCATTTAGATCTGATATATCTACACCACAAGGTGGAATGCAACCGCCTCCCAACTTTGCACAATTTAAAGATATTCCTATTCCAGAAAAAGCAACAATGGACTTAAAACGCACGCTGTTATTCGGTAGCGATCCGCTTATTGGTCGATTAGTTTTCAATGCCCCATATAACCAAACAAGCGTCTTTGATTTTTATATGTTGGAAATGCCGAAATTCGGTTGGAAAGAAATTACGGTTATCAGAACGCAAAACAGCATTATGACATTTGAACGAGACAATCGTATTGCCACAATTCAATTGAGTTCCGTAGCTGTCGGCGGAACAGATGTGTTGTTTGATATTTCTTTTGCGAAAAACAACAAGGCTTATTAACTCAATTTTTTCAATACTTTTTTCATTAAAGTTGAAAAAGCATAAGAAGATAGCTCTGTTTTCGAGACAAAAATACCTTCTTTCAAACAAAAAGGTATTTCATTTACCGTTGTTTCATATAGATTTAAAGTTAAGTCAAAATGCGTAAAAACATGATGTATTTTTTGATGCTTGTCTATCCATTCACTTTGAAAAGGAAAAGATACACCATCGTCAGTCCAAGGTAATTCCCAAAGTCCGGAAAGCAATCCTTTCCCTTTTCTTTTTTGAATAAAAAGTCGACATTTTTTATCCCAGACAGCTAGAACAACACCTTCTTTTTTCTTTTTCTCCATTTTTTTGAGAATAGGAATTTCCTCTACAATACCCAACTTAACCGCTTTACAAGATTGAACCCAAGGACAAATCGTACAAAGAGGCTTTTGAGGACGACAAACTGTTGCGCCCAAATCCATAATTGCCGAAGCATAATCTGCTCCATGTTCCTGAGAAGTTAACTTCTGTGCTCGAGCATAAATATCATTTTTATCGATTGCTTTTTGAATACCATATAACCGAGCGATTACACGGATAACATTTCCATCCACGACTGTTTCCGGCTGGTTAAAAGCAAAAGCGCAAATACTGGACGCTGTGTAAGGACCTATACCCGGCAAAGACAACAACGTTTCTCTTTGAGCCGGAAAATGCCCGCCATATTGTTGAACAATAATTTGAGCACATTCATGCATTTTTTTGGCCCGCGTATAATACCCAAGTCCCTGCCAGGCATGCAAAACTTCATCTATGGAAGCTTCCGCTAAAACCTCTATTCTTGGAAATCTTTTCATCCATTTTAAGAAATAATCATATACGGTTTGAACCGTTGTTTGTTGAAGCATAATCTCAGAAACCCAAACAGCATAGGCATCCGGTGCAGCTCCCCCTTTTGTCCGCCAAGGTAAATCACGACCGTTCTGAGCGTACCAAGATAAAAGTGCGTTTGTTAAATCTTTCATGAGGATTTAGATTTTTTACTAAACATAACAACTTTTTTACCGGTCTCATTCATCGTCACTAAAACTTCCTGTCCCGGTTGAACTTTTCCTTGCATAATTAAAAAAGCCAATGGATTTTCAATCTCGTGTTGCAATAATCGTTTCAAAGCACGAACACCGAATTTAGATGTGAAAACTTCATCCACAAACCATTGTTTAGCCTTATCATCAACAGTCACATGATAACCGACAGCTTCGGCTCGCTTTAATAATTTACCTAAATGAATTTCAATAATCTGACGCAAATGATCTTCATTTAATTGATGGAAGGTCACAATATCATCAATACGGTTTAAGAACTCCGGACGGAAATATTGAGTTAAGACTTCAATACGTTGATAACTTGGCAAATCTGAGGCAACGTTAGATGTCATAATAATAATGGTATTTCTAAAATCAACCGTTACACCCTTACTATCTGTCAAACGACCATCGTCTAACACCTGCAACAACAAAGTTAAAATATCCGGATTAGCCTTTTCAATTTCATCGAATAACACCACTTGGAAAGGCTTTAATCGAACACCTTCCGTCAATAAACCGCCCAGTTCAAAACCCGGTGTTCCCGGAGGGGGACCAATCATTCGCGTCACACTTGATTTTTCCATATATTCTGACATATCCAAGCGTAACAAAGCCGTTTCATCATTAAAAATAAATTCTGCCAAAGATTTAGAAAGCTCAGTGTTACCAACACCAGTTGTACCAAGAAACCAAAAAGAACCAATCGGTCGATTAGGATCTTGCAATCCGGAACGAGAACGACGTAAAGCATTGGCAACAACAACAACTGCATTATCTTGTCCGACAACACGTTTCCGTAAATACTCTTCTGCCAAAGCTAAACGCTTTTTATCTTCGACATCTACTTTTTCCAACGGAATACCCGTCCAAGCAGCCACCGTCCTCATTGTATGTTCAATCGTAACGGTTTTATCATCAGCCTTCATTTTACCTTCCGCATGATCCATCAAAAGTAAACTTGCGGCATCATCTAACAAATCAATTGCTTTTTCTGGCAACTGCCGCTGCTTAATATAACGATGAGACAAATTAACTGCCGCTTTAACAACATCATCCGGAATAACAACATCATAGTGCTTTTCAAAACGGTGCTTCTGAGCCTGAACTATTTTTACAGCTTCATCTTGCGTTGGCTCCTCTAAAAAAAGAGTTTGAAAATGCTGTAAAACAGCAACATCTTTTTCAACATATCCTCGATAACTTAGAGGATCGGCTTCCATAATACAATTAACCGTTCCTTCCATGACTTTCAGCTTTAAAAATTTAGCTGCTTCGATATTTTCTGGATTCACATCTGTTCTAACCAAGAAACTAACATCTTTTGTATAAAGAATCTTTTGTCCTTGAGAAGCATAAATATCTTCAAAAACCTCTTTCAATCTTTGAGCATACTCCTCATCGTTTTTTGTATCCAACATAATTGTTGCGACATCAACCCCAATAATATGTTTATTTTTCAAAGCTTCCGGAGCTTGTTCAGAAATCAAATAGGCAGCTAATCCTTCTACCAAAGCTGTTTTACCAATGCCGGAAGGTCCAACGATTAGGGGATTATTTTTAGCCTCGCGCAACAAAATATGGACAAGTCGGTTAATTTCTTCCGACCGACCGACCAAAGCTGTTAATTCACCTTTTTTGGCCTTTTCCGTATAATCAATTAAATATTTAGAAATTTCAGACATTGGACTTCCTTTCTTATTTTTTTATATTTTACAGCGCCTGTCTTAACAAAAGATTAAGGAATTTAGGCAACAATAAGAAGATAAGGAGACAAATATGACTTTTCAAAAAATAACTGTTTTTGGCGGAGCGTCAAAGACAATTAACGGAGATTATGCTCCTGCGGCCTATCGATTAGGAGAGCTCATCGGCCAAAAAGGAGCTACTCTTGTTTTTGGTATCGGAGACAATGGAATGATGGGAGAAGTCTTCCGCGGAGCTTTATCTCAAAATACACCTATTCGAGGAATCACGACAGAAAAATTACTGGACTTACAATGTGAAGATCCTTCCCTTTTTAAAGAAGGAGAAATTGAAATTGTCCCCAATTTATCTGTTCGCAAAAAACAAATGTTCTTAGAAGGGGACGTCATGTTTATTCTTCCGGGTGGTTGGGGAACAATTGATGAATTTTCGGAATTCGCCGTTCTGATACAAACAGGTGAAATTATGAAAAAGCCTCTTGTCTTCATTAACCTAAGTGGTTTTTGGTCTCCTCTTAAAGAGCAGTTAGAAAGAATGTATACCGATGGCTGTGTGAACGAAGCTCGATTAGATTTTGTTGCTTTTGCTGACAGTGTAGAGGATGCTTTTATAAAAGCTCAAGAGATACAAGATAAATTAGATGCGATTGCATCTTAATCCTCTATTTTCTTTCTTATAACAAATTAGATTGCTCTATCGCTGCCCGAATAAAAGCTTTGAAAACGGGATGAGCCGCAAATGGTTTTGATTTAAATTCCGGATGAAATTGTCCCGCGAAGAAAAAAGGATGCGCTGGAATTTCAATAATTTCAGGCAATAAGCCATCCGGAGATTTTCCTGAAACAACAAAACCTTTTTCTAATAGTTTATCTGCATAAGAAATATCCATTTCATACCGGTGACGATGCCGCTCATAAATCTTGTCAGCACCATCATAAATACGACTAGCCAGAGAACCGGGTTGCAAAATACAAGGATAAGCTCCTAAGCGCATTGTGCCACCTAAATCTCCTTCATCCGGACGAATGGTCTTTTGCCCATCTTTTTCCCATACTTTCATACGTGTAATGACCGCCGTACAATCAGAACCAAACTCACTGGAGCTGGCATTTTGGATACCAAGCAAATTTCGACAAGCTTCAACCACAGCCATTTGCATACCTAGGCAAATGCCGAAAAATGGTATTTTATGTGTTCTTGCATAAGTAATCGCTTTGATTTTCCCCTCTATTCCTCGAGAACCAAAGCCCCCTGGAACTAAAATACCATCAAAAGGATTTAGTGTATGAGCGACTTCATCTTCCGTCAAAGGCTCTAGTTTTTCACTATCAACCCATTCAATATGCACTTTCGTTTTATTAGCAATCCCAGCGTGAACAAGTGCTTCTCTCAATGATTTATAAGCATCCGGTAAACCACAATATTTACCGACAACGGCAATTTTAACATCATGTTCAAAATTATTCATTGTATCAATAATCTCATGCCATTTTGATAAATCCGGTTCGGGAGATTGCTCCAATAATCCGAAATGTTTTAAAACCTGTGTATCCAACCCTTGTTCATGGTAAGATAAAGGAATTTTATAAATATTATCTACATCTAATGCTGCAATCACATCATCTTTCGACACATTACAAAACAAACCTAATTTACGACGTTCATCTTGTCCTAAATTTACCTTACTGCGGCATAATAAAATATCAGCTTGAATACCAGACTCCAACAACTTCTTAACAGCTTGTTGAGTTGGCTTCGTTTTCAACTCTCCGGCTGTTTCAATATATGGCAGCAATGTTAAATAAACAAAGCAGCAATTATTTCGTCCTTTTTCGTTTGCAAATTGCCGAATAGCCTCCAAGAATAAAGTTCCTTCAATATCTCCGACGGTTCCTCCGACTTCATAAAGAACAAAATCTTCATCTGTGATATCTGATTCCAAAAAACTTTTAAGTTCATTAGTCACATGAGGTATCATCTGAACAGTCGCGCCGAGATATTCTCCTTTACGCTCTTTAGTCAACACATTATAATAAATCTTGCCTCCGGATACGCTATCCGTCTTATGGCAAGAAACGCCGACAAAGCGCTCATAATGTCCCAAATCTAAATCTGTTTCTGCACCATCATCCGTAACGAAAACCTCTCCATGCTGATAAGGAGACATTGTTCCGGGATCAATATTCAAATAAGGATCCATTTTACGCATACGGACTTTGTATCCGCGTGCTTGTAATAGAGAACCGATAGCAGCTGAGGCGATTCCTTTTCCAAGACTTGACACAACCCCGCCTAAAATAAAAACATACCTTGCCATAGTCGATTCTCCTTATTTTGTTTTTTCTTTTCTAAAACAAAACCCCTTTGAAATCAACATAATTATTTAGGAAAGATTTTCTTTGGAATACTCTAAACCAGGAATCGTTTCTTTTTCAATACCTTCTCCGACATTTCCGACATCGCGCAATTTGCGTTCTATCGCACGGGTTCTTGTTCCGGCTTCGTCTAATGTTTTACCGGCTGCTTCAATATTCTTTTTAACTTTTTCAACCCACATACCGTACTTGTTAAATTCTGTTTTAACTTCTCCCAATGCTTGCCAAACTTCTCCTGAACGTTTCTGAATGGCCAATGTTCGAAAGCCCATTTGAAGACTGGTTAAAAAAGCGCCTAAAGTACTGGGACCCGTAATTGTAATTTTATAACTTTTCTGAACAGATGAAGACAAACCTGGACGGCGCATCACTTCAGCATAAAGAGCTTCTGTCGGTAAAAACATAATCGCAAAATCTGTCGTTTTAGGAACTTCAATATACTTATCATGAATACGCTTAGCTTCTGTTTTAATACGACGTTCTAAATCAATTGAAGCAGCTTCAACCGCTACCGCATCTCCTTTTTCAGAAGCGATAACCAAGCGCTCATAATCTTCATAAGGAAATTTTGCATCAATTGGTATTAACCCATCGGGTAAACAAACACAATATTCAACAAGCTCTGTTGTCCCCTCTTTTATTTTTACATTCTTCATATACTGATCCGGAGACAACATTTGCTCTAATAAAGCGCCTAATTGAACTTCTCCCCAAACACCTCTCGTCTTTACATTTGTTAAGACACGTTTTAAATCACCAACACCCATGGCTAAATTTTGCATTTCACCTAAACCTTGATGAACTTTTTCCAAACGTTCTGATACCTGTGAAAAAGATTCTCCAATCCTTTTTTCCAATGTCGTTTGTAGTTTTTCATCAACAGTTGCCCGCATTTGTTCAAGCTTTTGTGTATTCTCTGCTCGCAACTTATCCATATGTTCTTCAACAGTTTTACGCAAACTATCATTAAAGCTCAACAAACTGCCATTGAGTTCTTGACGCAATTGCATAGCATCTTCTTTATTCGTCCGCTCTAAACGACTTAAATCATCTGACACATCTTTTCGTGTATGAAGCGTCAACAAAACATACCCAACAAGAAATAAATTTATTGCCAATAAAACAAGCAAACTTATCAATATAATTTCAGTATTCATCTTTTTCCCTTTCTGTTTTCAATAGTATAAAACAATCCCTTTCTTCCGCCAAGTTTTTCTTTTAAACAAACGACTTTTCCATTTTTCCTTGCAAAATTTTTTCTTAGGTGTATATTACTTTCCATCTGCGTTGATGCCGATGACACGGCGGAGCTAAAGGAAGAACAGGCTATAGCCTTACTAGAACCTTTCGGGTGTGCCCGTTATAGCGCGTTTTAAGGCGGTTGCGATTAGTCAAGACCGTAAAGTAAGGTGGCACCGCGGACGAAATTCGCCCTTACACTTAAACAAATTGAAGGATATTAAAATGCATATATACAGAACACATACATGTGCTGCGCTTCGTGCAGAAGATGCTGGCAAATCAGTTCGTTTATCCGGTTGGATACACTCTAAAAGAGATCATGGGAATCTATTATTTATCGATTTACGAGACCATTATGGTATCACTCAATGTGTCGCCGACACATCCAGCCCCTATTTTGAAACTCTCACTAAAATCAGACCAGAGAGCGTTATCAGAATAGATGGAACGGTTGTTTTACGTGAAGGAAATACAATTAACGAAAAACTACCAACGGGACAAATTGAAGTTAAAATCAATGATATGGAAATTTTATCCGAAGCAGATGTACTCCCAATGCAAGTCAATGGCGACGCGGCGGATTTATCCGAAGAACAACGTTTAACATATCGTTTCTTAGATTTACGTCGTGAGAAACCTCATGCCAACATTATGCTTCGTTCTCAATTTATTCAAAGTCTCCGTCAAAAAATGTGGGCTGCAGGTTTTACAGAATTTCAGACACCTATTTTAACAGCTTCTTCTCCAGAAGGCGCTCGCGACTTTTTAGTTCCCAGTCGTTTACATCCGGGAGAATTCTATGCTTTACCGCAAGCACCTCAGCAATTCAAACAACTGTTGATGGTATCCGGCTTTGATCGCTACTTCCAAGTTGCTCCTTGTTTCCGAGATGAAGACAGCCGCGCAGACAGAAGTCCTGGAGAATTTTATCAATTGGATATTGAAATGTCTTTTGTCACGCAACAAGATATTTTTGACGCCGTTGGTCCTGTTATGCAACAAACGTTCTCTGAATTAGCCGGAGAACGAAAAGTTTCCCCATATCCGTTCCGCGAAATTCCTTTCGATGAAGCCATGTTAACCTATGGAACAGATAAACCTGATTTAAGAAATCCTCTTTTAATTAAAGATGTGACAGAAGTATTTAAAGACTCTGGATTTGGCATTTTCGCATCGATGATTGAAAAAGGTGCTTTTGTCAGAGCCATTAAAGCTCCGGCCGCGGCCGACAAACCACGCAGTTGGTTTGATAAGCTTGGCAATTGGGCCAAAGAAGAAGGTTTCGGTGGCCTAGCTTATATTGGTTGGACAGCGGAAGGAACAAAAGGACCTGTTGCTAAAAATTTAGATGAATCACGATTACAAATGATTAAAACAATTTGTGAAGTGAATGAAGGAGATGTCGTCTTTTTCGTTGCCGGAAAAGGAAATAAAACAGCTAAATTTGCAGGTCGAGTTCGCACGACTTTAGGTGAAGAGCTCAATTTAATAGATACAAAGCAATTTATTTTCTGTTGGGTCACCGATTTCCCATTCTATGAAGAAAACGAAGAAACAGGTGTGATTGAGTTCTCTCATAATCCTTTTTCTATGCCTCAAGGAGGAATGGAAGCTTTACTCAACAAAAATCCATTAGAAATAAAAGCTTATCAATTCGATATGGTTTGCAATGGTATTGAAATTCTATCCGGAGCCATTCGAAACCATCGTGATGATATTATGTACAAAGCTTTTGAAATCGCAGGATACGGAAAAGAAGTCGTTGAACAAAAATTTGGCGGCATGCTGAATGCGTTTAAATATGGAGCTCCTCCACATGGTGGTTGTGCTTTTGGTATTGATCGATTAGTGATGCTGTTAGCTGAAGAAGATTACATTCGAGAAGTCATTGCATTCCCACTCAATCAAAAAGGTCAAGATTTATTAATGCATGCCCCAGCTCCGGTGACAGAACTGCAACTACGAGAGTCGCATATTAAATTGAGACGTCCGGAAAACAAAGAAAACTAATCATTCCATAAAAAATAGCCTGCTTTTTGCAGGCTATTTTAAATATTAAAGAGATTTTTTGAAAATTCTCTAAACAGAAATATCTCCTTAATAAAGCCGTCAACAAAACAATTTTTATAAAACAACATTGATATTTTTTACTTGCATTTGAAAGATTTTTTGTGTATATAAAAGTCTCATTGGATGGGTGGCCGAGTGGTTGAAGGCGCACGCCTGGAAAGCGTGTTTAGGTCTAAAGCCTAACGGAGGTTCGAATCCTCTCCCATCCGCCACTTCTTAGTATCCAAGCAAGCTCCATGAATTTTAACGAAAAAATTTATAAAATCGTTTGTCAAATTCCAAAAGGAAAAGTCGCTTCTTATGGTCAAATCGCAGCTTTAGCTGGATATCCCAGAGCAGCAAGAGCTGTTGGATATGCACTACATACCAATCCCAAACCAGGTGTCATTCCTTGTCATCGCGTTGTTAATAAAGAAGGACGAATTGCTCCGGCTTTTGCATTCGGAGGACCTGAAGAACAAGCAAATCTTTTAAGAGCTGAAGGTGTCGTTGTTTCCGAAACAGGTTATGTGAATATGAAGCAATATTTATGGCATCCCTCTTCATTTTAATCTTGCTTTTTAATGCCTTTTTCTTTACATTAGGGTTGAAAGGGGAGAAAAAATGGCATTTTCACCTGCGGTTGAGGCATTTCTAAAAAAAAATAATAAAGCAGAAGATCCTTTGGATGTGTTCCTGCGTGTTTTATTACGCGACAAAAAAAAGGCTTTTAAGTTTATTGAATTGTTAATGGATGATAAGCTCAGTCAAAATGACAATGCCGTTGCGATTGAAGAATCCTTTAAAACGCGAGAAGATTTTTTACTATGGTATTATAACTACTACATGGATTTTTATCCCTTATGGTTTCGGTATAAATGGGACAAAGGAGATATTGAAGATTGCGTCAAAATGCTCCCAACTATCACACCTTGGGCCTTTGAAGATAAATCTCCGACAAAAGATATTGGCGAAATTCCAAAAGATTTTGGAACAAAAGAAGATTTCTTAAACTTAATTGACAAATTGACAGAATCTCAAGCCGTTACAGACTTCCGGCGCATCAAAGATATGGAAGTTCATGAACCGGATTCATTATTGTCTGATAAACAAAAAAATCAGAAACGGAATGTTGATAATTTAGCCGAAAAAACCAAAGTGGTAAAACGCTTACTGAAAGAGCAAATGGCTCATGACTTTGTCGTTGAAGTCAATACCAAAAAGTTTCGTATTCATCCTTTATTCAATCCGGTATCCAATAAAATTGTTGTTCGTGTTCAAACACCTAACCGACATAAATATATAATTAAATTTTCTCAGGATAATATTAAACAAATTCAGACAGATGCCATGAGAAAAAGCCATGAAAATCAACTTATCCGAGCAGATTCACCCTACTCTAACGCAATGTTGGATTTTTATCTCAAATTAAATGACTGTCCTATGGCGCCACAAATTTTATACTATAATTTTGTTTATGATGTTGTCCTTTATCGTGAAACGAATGGGACAACTTTTCATTTTCCAAACCGTAAACACACTTATAAAAATCCAGTTGACTTTAACAAAAACATTGTTCCCGCTATTTCAAAACTAGGTGTCTATATTAATGATATTCGCGATTCTAATTTTCTACAGTGTAAATCACCTCGAACACCTCAATTGATTGATGCTGGACATGTCACTTACGCCAACATACTTAATCCCGGTTTGCCCGGATACGTCATGAATATTGGTAATCTTTGCGGAAAGGATGCAATTATTCATTTTGGAGCACTGTACTTATGGAAAGAGAAACGTTAAAACAAGTTTTTTGGGACAGATTGTTTTTTTATCCGACCGATGCCCATTATATTCAAGCTTTAGCTTCTAATCTTGAATTGAAAAAAGGAGAAGAATACCGTTTATTTTCCGTCATGGGAGCTCAAGAACTCAGTAATACACTTCCTCTTGCCACATACAGGAATTTTCAAGCGATTCAACCAAATGATCCTCTTTTTCGTTTTAATTTACATTTACATACAGAAGCATCAGATGGTGCATTTAAAGTTAAAGAACTCTTAGAACAAGCAGCAGCTTATGCTGATATAATTGCACCTCTTGTCAAAAAAGATGGTATGCCTCCTTTAACCATTGCCGTGACAGATCATGATTGTATGGATAGTCTTATTCCCGTCTTAAAAGAATTAACACGCCATTATGAAAAATATCAAAACTTGCGTATTGTCCTTGGAATTGAAATGGGAGCTGTTTGGAAAGAACAAACAATGCAACGTGTTCCTATGGAATATGAACTGATGTTTTATGGTGTAAACCCTTTTGATGTCTCTATTCAAGATTTCCTACAATCACATCAAGAAAAACGCAATGCGGCGCGTGATGAAATTATTCATCGTTTATCCGAACGCTATCCGTTCTTTGGTATATCAAAAGAAGATGCTTTTGCTCAAGATCCTTTACTTCTTAAAAATCAAGGATTGGGGTATGCTGAACGTTTAACAAAATATGCCATCTCAAAAGTTGCTGACACAACGCAAAATGAAGAAATTAAACGCATTTGTCACAGCCTTAATCATCATTTTAATCCACCGGCAGAGATGGATCCCTATCAAAGCACAGATGATATTTTTAATTTATGGCTTCAATCCGGTTTTGGCTTTTTAGGCGTAGCCCATCCGGCTAAAATCAATGCCGGCAAATTTTTAAGTCAAAGTTTTATTGATTTTTGTAATAATCGCTGTTTAGATGCTGGTCAAGAAATGTTATGGCGTTTTATGTTAATGCTTAAAAATAAAGGAAACAGAGCTCTGGAAACGAATTATCAGTTTGATAACGCTTCTTTGCAAGAAGCTCAAAAGATGATAACGGGCGAAATTCCAGTGGACCCCGAGTATGGAGCTTACCGTTGGCTTAAATTGTTTAATGATTTTCAAAATATTTACGGCCTTTTAGGCGCCGGAGGATATGATACACATAATAAGTTGATTACGGCGAGGTGAGGTTCATGATGAAAGAATGGGAAAAATCTAAAGAACTGATTTCAGAAGGCTATCGAATTCTTGATAAAGAAGTTGCTATTACCATCCCTGGACCTTGTATGCCGGCTTACTCATTAGAAGAGGATACAGGTATCGGTTCTCCTTATGGCCGTGGAGCAAAACGTTTTTTAGATTTTTTTAATTCCGTTTTTCATAAAATTCTTTTAGGTCCGACAGGAAAAACATTTCCTCCTTTTTATTCTCCTTATGAAAGCACTTATGGAGAGAATCCGTTTTATATTCCTCTTCAAAAGCTAACGACAGAAGAAGGCGGTCATTTATTGAGTCTAGCAACTTTAGAAGAAATATATGAAACACCTTCTAATCCGATAGATATTTCATTTCCGACAGTCGGAAGACTATATGAAAAAGCACTTAGCGAAGCATGGCACACTTTTGAAAAAAGATTAGCACAAAACGACAAATTTGCTTTAGCTCTTGAACAAGAAATCAATACTTTTAAACAGGAACGCCCTTATCTTGAAACGGATGCGCTATTTTATGCCCCTTTTAGTCCTCAAAGGCATATTTTTGAAGCATACTTAGCTTATCGTGCAGCACAAAATGAGCAAGCACCCTCTATTGCTGACTTAGAAGTCAAAATCCCAGATTCGGTTGTTATTGCTCAACCTAATTTATTTTTAAAAGATTTTACACTCGGTTCTCCGCCTGATGCTTTTGCAGATTACAGCCGTGATTGGAACTTTAAAGTTTTCAATCCCGATTTTTTATTTAATCCAGATGGTAGTTTGGGACCTGCCGGACAATTTATGTATAAAGTCTTTGATACAATGTTTAAAACTTACAAAGGCGGCGTACGAATTGATCATTATATAGGCTTTGTCAATCCTTATTTAATATCGCATCAAAAGGATATCCCAAATGGACGTTTATATTCATCGCCAGAGAATCCTTTACTTCAAAAATACACAAAACATACAACAGAAGCCTTTGCAGAAATAACAGAAAAAATAATTCTACGTGCCATGCAAGAAAACAATGCGACTGTAGAACAAATTTATCCTGAAGATTTAGGAAACAGACCTGAACAAATGAACTCTGTTATGGATTTGTGCGGATTAGGTCATATGTTGGTTTCTCAATTCGTAGACATTTGGGATCCGAATCACATGTATCGTCTTAAGAATGCTCGTCCGATTGATATGGCCGTTTTAGATACACATGATACGCCGGCGACTTTAGAATTTTATGAAACGATGAATCAAGAAAACAGAGTCCGTCATGCAATGCAACTTGCTGAGGACTTACGTTTTTATTATTCTCCCAGCCTTTCTTCACCCCAAGCCTTAATACGTATGAAATGGGGTGAGCTTTTAGCCTGTCCGGCGCGTCGGGTTCAGGCATTTTTTACTAGTTTAACCGGACAACCGGGACGTTATAATAATCCTGGAAATCCTAAAAAATGGCGATTACGCTGTAGTCCAAATTTTGAAAAATTATACTTCGAAAATTTACTAAAAGGAACGGCTTATAATCCTCTGGACGCTATTGCTTTAGCTATTTATGCTCGGGGAGATGACTTTTTTAATCAGAACAGAGTGTTTGTTGATCAGCTACGCAAACAAGAACAAGCTTTAATTTCTGAAATTCAATCTCAACATTGATAAGGCACCTATCAACAAATCTTTCAATACGTCATATTTTTGAGGTATTCTTAGCAAAAAATAAATTATAATGCAGAAAAACATTATCTGTTATTTTATCTTTTTTTTTTAATTGACAAAGAAAAAGAACATCCCTACTTCCTCCGAAAGAATACAACTTAAAGTTTATTAAAGGAGACTTTTAAATGAAAGTAATATTAGGTGAAAAATCTTTCGAAAAAAGAAAAGAAATTGCACAATTTATTCGTAATTTTGATTCAAATACAGAAATCATAGAGTGTGAAGATTGGGATTGTACTTTACTTGATTTAATCCGTTCTGATCAATCAGAGTTACTGTTTTTAGACCTAAATATTATGGGCGTCAGTTGGCTTCAGCGTATAAAAGATTTACTCGACTCAATCAGTCGAACAAAAATTGTTCTTATGGGAGAAACAATTGATCCTTCTCTTTTAGTTGGCGCTTTTGAAGCCGGCATTATTGGATTTATTCCTTATTCAGACATGACGTCTCCTAAAATGCATCATATTTTAGGTTTATTAATACATAAAGGTGTTTATTTACCAAGTTTAATTTTAGAAAAGAAAACAACTTTACCAATGGGAAATCAAAGTTATCGGCTACCTTCCGGAGATAACTTAACCAAACGTCAAGTTCAAGTACTTCAATATTTGATGCAAGGCCTGTCCAACAAACAAATATCAGCCAAAATGGGAATTACAGAACCAACCGTTAAACTACATATACACGGCTTATTTCACAAACTCGGAGCCATTAATAGAACTCAGATCTTAATTAAAGCAAGAGAGTTAGGTTTTATCTGATTTTTTCTCCTTTTCTTTTTCCCCAACCTCTTTTTTAAGCGTTTTAGAAGGAGTCAAAGAAATATCACCAACACTCGGAACGCTCGCGCGGGCAAAAGAAGGAGTGCTTTCCTTTTTAGAAGGTAATTTTTTCCCTTTCAAAAGTAAATTTATTTCTTCTCCTGTTAGAGTTTCATGCTCAATCAAAGCTTCTGATAAAGTTTCTAATTCTTTTTTATATTTAACCAAAATACGTCTTGTTTCTGCATAAGCATCATCTATGATCTTTCGAATTTGACGATCAACCTCTTCTGCGGTTTTATCCGAAATATTTTTATGACGTGTTATACTGTGTCCCAAGAAAACCTCCCCTTCTGGCTCTTCATAAGCCACCGGTCCTAAAGTTTCGCTCATTCCCCATTCTGTCACCATGTGCCGAGCAATATTTGTTGCCACCTGAATATCATTAGAAGCTCCGGTAGAAACCTTATCCGCTCCGAAAGTTAATTCTTCTGCTAACCGACCGCCGAATAAAATTGAAATTCGAGACTTTAAATAGGTATAAGACTGAGAATACTTATCCTTTTCCGGCAATTGCATTGTTAACCCCAAAGCCCGTCCACGAGGAATAATCGTCACCTTGTGAAGAGGATCAGACTCAGGCAAATGCAAAGAACAAATCGCATGCCCGGCTTCATGATAAGCTGTCATTTTTTTCTCCTTATCATCCATCACCATTGAACGACGTTCAGCACCCATCATCACCTTATCTTTTGCATCTTCCATATCTGCCATCGTCACTTTAAATTTATTACGACGAGCTGCCAATAAAGCTGCTTCGTTAATTAAGTTTGCTAAATCAGCTCCCGAGAAGCCAGGCGTTCCTCTTGCTATGACACGAATATCGACATCAGGGGCTAATGGAACTTTACGAACATGAACAGCTAAAATTTCTTCACGACCGTTAACATCCGGATTTGGAACAACAACCTGACGATCAAAACGTCCCGGACGTAATAAAGCTGGATCCAAAACATCTGGTCTGTTTGTCGCTGCGATAAGAATGACGCCTGAATTTGTTTCAAAACCGTCCATCTCAACCAATAACTGGTTTAATGTCTGTTCACGTTCATCATTACCGCCTCCTAGACCTGCGCCTCTCTGACGTCCGACAGCATCTATCTCATCGACGAACAAAATACAAGGAGCTTCTTTTTTAGCCTGTTCAAACATATCTCGAACACGAGACGCACCAACACCAACAAACATCTCAACAAAATCAGAACCAGAAATTGTAAAGAATGGAACATTTGCTTCTCCGGCTATTGCTCGAGCGAGCAATGTTTTTCCTGTTCCTGGAGGACCAACCAATAAAACACCTTTTGGAATTTTACCACCCAATCTTTGAAATTTGGATGGCTCTTTCAAAAAATCAACCACTTCTTGTAACTCTTGTTTAGCTTCATCAATTCCCGCGACATCTTTAAATGTCACCTTATCTTTTTGTCCTAAAAGTTTAGCTCGAGACTTTCCAAAGCTCATGGCTTTACCGTTGCTGGAAGCCATCTGTTTCATAAAGAAAATCCAAATACCGATAAACAATAACATGGGAAGCCATGACAATAAAGCAGAACCGAAAGAAAAATCATCACTCTCAGCCTTTAAAGCCGTCACTTTAATATCTTTCTCTCTTAACGCCGGAACCAAACCGGATTCTTCGGGAGCATAACTTGTAAAAGAACGACCATCTTTCAGTTTTCCTTGTAAAGCCTGTCCTTTTATAGTTACTTCTGTTACATTATTTTCTTCAATTTGCTTATACAAATCAGAATAAGCTAAATCAACAATTTTATCTGACTTAGGGGAAAAGAACATATTTGAAATAGCTAAAACAACCGCAAAAATAACTAACCACCAAATAAATGAAACTTTTTTTTCTTTTGTTTTATTCTCATTTGTCATCTTTTTTTTCCTTTAATTTTATCTTACCTTTAATATTAGCCTTTTTGCGTTTATAATCAAGATGTGGAACCCATAAAAGCCCTTTTTCATCAAAAAAAGCCGGAAAAGAAGCACGAACAGCTGCTGGAATTCCTTCCACTTTTAATACACTTTTAAGCGGACCCAACTGAACACGTTGTGACACAAGCACTTCATATCCTTCCCAATTCATTGGTCGGTTTGCTTCTACCGTAACGACCTCCATTTTAGAAACTTCTTTTGAAATGTAAAATCCTTTTTTTACTGGAACAACTTGACAGCCCCCCAAAGTCATTTTCACAGGAAAAATAGGTAATATTTTTTCTAACTGCTGAAGCTTAGGAGAATGACCTTTAACCCAATTCATCAAAGAGCTCAATACGCGAATTTTCAGTTCATCCGGCAGAGAATTAAAAAAATCTAGGGGAACAAAAACATATCCGGCTTCAGATTTCGTCACATGATTGTTAATAAAATCGCTCGTCAATGTTTCAAGGCACACGCGAACTCTTTGTAGTCTTTGAATCGAGCCACATACTGCCTCAGCCGTTAGGCCCTCTTTTTCTAAAATAGGCTCTATCATTCGCAACCGAACACGTTCATAAAGAGATGACTCATTCATAGGGTCTTCTACCCATGATAATTTTTTTTCTTTCAAATAATGAATGCAATCCCGATGATGAATACTTAACATCGGCCGAACAAAAGCAATGCCTTGACGATACAAAACAGTCGGCATTGCACACAAACCATCTAAGCCACTCTGCCGAGCAAGGCGTAGAAAAAAAGTTTCCATTTGATCATCTGCATGATGAGCCAAAAGTAAAACAGGTATATGCTCTTGATGACACCAGTCTGTTAACAAAGCATATCTTGCTTCCCGTGCTTTTTCTTCAATTCTTGTCTTTGGTTTTTTCCCTGTCCATGTCAAAATACAATGTTCTATTCCCTTTTCAGACAACCATTGATGAACCATTTGAGCTTCTTCTGTCGATTCAGGACGAAGACCATGATCAACTGTAACGGCCTTAAAAGGAAGTTGATGTTGTTTTGCCCATGCTGCTGTTATATACGTCAGAGCAAGACTATCTGCCCCTCCTGAAACAGCAACAGCAACGCTAGAAGGTTGAAGAGAGAGTAAAAACTGATTAAGTGCTTGATTTACTTTTAATAAAAATGTCATGAGCAAGACAACTTTTCTGCTTCTTTTTGAGCACGCGTTTTCAAAGTCTGAGAAGCGTTCGGAAACTCTTTTGATAGACTTTTAAAAGCAGTGCATGCTTCTTTTTCTTTCCCCAAGCGAGACATAGACATGCCTAATTTAAGCAAATTATCCGGTCCTTTCGTACTCGTTTTATACTTTTTAAATCCTTCAGCAAACGCAACCGCCGCCGCCTCATATTGACCACGAACATAATAAGTTTCCCCCAACCAATATTGAGCATTCCCTGCCAAAGAATCTTCTGGATATTTTTCTAAAAAAGCTCTCAAAGCTTTTTCTGCACCATTGTAATCCGTTTGTTTTAACAATTGATATGCAGACTCGTAAACTGTTGTTGGATTTTCTGCTATTACTTTTTCTTTAACGCTTTCAGCCTGAGAAGATTTTTTTTCTTCTTTAGATAAAGCCTGTTGTCCTTTTTCTAAATCAGCGAATCGTATGTCCATATCAGCGTTCATTCGGTCCAAACGCTCTGTTAATAACTTTTGCTGATGTTTTATTTCCTCGAATTGATTTGTTAAATCTGCTGCAATTTGCTCAACATCTGCCACTTTAGCATACAAATGCTGAACAGAACCCATTGGTGTTTGTGTTGCAGAAGATGCATCTTGAACATCTTGTTTATAGATTTTCCGTTGTAAAAGCGTTAAATCACGTTCAATACGATCGACTCGATCTAAAATAGCCCGTTCATCTTGTACAAGCTCAGCTTGAGTTAAGCAAGGCCAGAATAATAAAGCAATTATAAAGATAAATCCTTTTTTGTGCATCATTTCCTCTATATATAAAAAAAGTGCCTTGTCTATTTATACCGACAAAGCACTCTTTTTAAAAGTATTTTTTAAAATTTTAATTTACAATTGTCACCGCTCGACGATTTTTAGACCATGCAGCTTCTGTAGAACCAAAGACATCTGGTCTTTCTTTTCCATAAGAAATAACTCGAATACGACCGGCATCAATACCGTTTGCCACAAAATAATCTCGAACAGCATTCGCACGACGCTCGCCCAAAGCAAGATTATATTCGCGCGTTCCTCGTTCATCACAATGACCTTCAATAACAATCATTGCATTTGGATTTTGATGTAGCCACGCCAATTGCTCATTTAAAATTTCAAGCGCTGTTCCATTCAAAGAAGAGCTGTTAAATCCAAAATAAATAATAGGACTGACAGCATTCTTAAACTGCTCCGAATAACGGGTATCGCTTAAATTTGTGATGTCAGCATCAGACCAAGCATTTATTCGCTCTGCAGAAGCAGTTGCATCTCCTGCTTTATCTGATGAAGCACATGCGCTTAACACAGCACAAATCAAGACCGCAGCCAGGAACGTTTTTTTCATCACGCGCCTCTTACTTGTTTTCTGCAGGAAGTGTTTCAACTGCTGAAGAACGAGCTTTTGTTGTTGTTGCTGCATCTTCGTCAGAAGCGCAAGCTGTTAAAAGAGTACAACCAACTAATAAAGCAAATAAAATGTGTTTCATATTCTTTTCTCCTTCTATAAGATGATCACATTTAAAGTCTTAGCCTATTTTTCTTCTAAAGGCAAGATTTCTTTTTCATTATTTATTATTGAATTCGTTTCCGTATCAGAAACAGGTTCCAAATTCTCAGTATCCTCTGTGATCTCAAGCTCTTCCACTGTGCTGGAATTAACATCTCCTGTTGATACTTCCTCAGTTTTTGTTGAAGGCTCCTCCGCTATAACTTCTTCTTCTACATTTACTTCTAGATTAAAAGAAGATGCTTGATTAGGATTCCCAGTTTCAGGTAGCTTTTTCAATTCATCTTCTGTCCCCGGTTCTATTGCTTTCAATTCCCCGGATAAAGCTGTCTTTACTTGTTCTTCTTGAGACGCTTTTTCTTTAATTGTTTCTGTTTCAACAACGACTTTTTCTTGAACGGACATATCCTCTTCTGTTGCGGCCTCATTCATTACGATAACCTCTGCATTTTCGGCAGTTTCTCGAACATCAACGACAGGGTATACCATATTTGGATCGCTCATTTCCTCCACGCCAGCGGCATACGGAATGACAAGACTTGTTCCATCAGCTGTTTCTCCGAAAACAACTGTTTTCTTATTTTTCTGCTTCAAATAAGCCGTTTCTTCAACACACTCACGGAAAGCAGCATTTTGATAGAAATTTTCCGGATCACAGCCTATTGTTGTTTTATACTGGCAATGTTTTACCTGTGTTTCATTAAATTCTGGTGTTGAATAGCAACCGACCAGTAAAATTGGCAAAGCACAAATCAATACTGATGTTTTTTTCATTGAAATACCCCTATTTCATCTATTGACGTCAAAATCTTGTAGACAAGTTTACGCCGGTATTTCTTAATTTTTGTTTAAAAAAAATGTTTTTCTCATACTTAATGCAATAAGGGAGACCAAGCAGGATCAGAAGCTTCTACTGGCGTTCGAATGAAACGTTCATTATATCCTGTCATATCAATTGAATAAAGACCGGTTTGTCCACGTTCTCCGTCTCGAGTATAAGGAAGCTGTTTAAAGTACATCAGTACTCGACCATTCGGTGCCCAAGTAGGACCTTCGACTAAGAATCCTTGAGTAATTAAACGTTCCCCACTTCCATCAGGACGCATCACACCGATATAGAATGTTCCTCCTTGTATCTTTGTAAAAGCAATATAATCGCCACGCGGAGACCAAACAGGCGTGGCATAAGTCCCCTTTGTCCCAAAGCTGATGCGTTTAACATTTTTTCCATCTCTATCCATAACATATAATTGTTGAGAACCACTTCTATCAGAATTAAATACTATCTGGCGACCATCTGGAGAAAAACTAGGACTTGTATCAATGGCCGGATGGTTTGTTAAACGTATTTTTCGCCCATCTTTCAGGCTGTAAAGATAAATTTCACTATTTCCATTTTGTGCCAAAGATAAAAGTAATTCATTGCTATCAGGAGAAAAACGCGGTGCAAAAGTCATCCCAGGGAAAGTTCCTAAATATGCTTCATTTCCACTTCCTAAATCCATTATATATATTTGAGGTTTTCCCCCTTTAAATGACATATATGCAATTTTTTGCATATTGGGAGAAAAACGAGGTGTTAAAACCATACTCTTTCCGTCCGTCAAATAACGATGATTAGCTCCATCTTGATCCATAACAGCTAATCGCTTCACACGTTTTTTAAGAGGTCCACTCTCAGCAACATACACAACTTGAGTATCGAAATATCCACTTTCCCCCGTTACACGTGAATAGACCATATCAGCTATCATATGTGCTAAACGACGCCAATCTTTGACTGGCAAAGTTAAAGCTTTTGCCTCCATTGATTGTCCCGCAAAAACGTCCCACAAACGAAAAGAAACTCTTAACCGTTGATCCGATGTTCGTTCAACTGTTCCATATAATAAAGCTTGAGCATTTATCGCCTGCCAATCCTGGAAACGGGGAGTTTGATTAACCCCCTGCATTTTTTGAATATAGGCATCGGGATTAATAATACGAAATAAACCTGACTGTTCTAAATCCTGAACAATTACCTGACGAATATCCTCTCCATAAGATGTCCCTTCGAAATCAGCAACAGCGATGGGAATTGGATCAGAATGGGCTCCTGATATATCAATTTTCAGCTCGGCTTTTGCTGAAAAAGAAATCATTATTCCTAAAATAAAAACAATCAGTTTTTTCATTTTTCCCTCAATTTAAGAAACATTTCCTTCTAACGGATTAAATGTAAAAGTCATATCTTTCCAATGCTCATAACTGTCAGGATGCTTTGACGCAATGATTTGAAAAGGCGATTCTGATCCCAGTTTATCGCAAATATAAATAGCTCGTCTAGCACTTTCTGCCGCAGACCGAAAAGCCGGATCGGTCTGAAAACGTTTTTGATCCATAATTTTCACATCCCATACGTGACCACTTTTATCTACTGATACTTTAATTTCAATACGCATATCATGCATTCCTTCGGCACCGGGATCGATATTCCAATGCTTTTGAACCGTGCTACGAATAAAATCAATTTCTGAAATAGACAACTTTTGTGTTAAAGAACCTGAAACCCCTCCTTTAATTCCATTTTTCGTTCCTTCTCGTGTCACCGTATCAACAATATCATCCAAACTGGGTTCCGGTATTTTTTGAGAAATTTTTTCTACAGAAGCCAAAAGACTATCTAAATCATTTGTTTCTTGAGAGGTCGATTTTGTATTTTCTTTTGATTTAACTGCAGGCTTAGAAGCCGGTTTAACCTTTGGCTGCGGCTTAGGTTTAGTGTCCATTTTAACTTTCGAACTTTTTGCCTCCACAGCATTTTTTGGTTTAGGTTGAGGTTTTGGTTTAGGAGCTTCTTGAATAGCTTTTTTTTCCTTCGGAGGAGCTGGCTTAGGTTTGGGAGCTTGAATCTTTTTAGGCTTTTGAACCGTTTTCAATGGCGGTAAATTTGTTTTTTCACTTATTTCCACCTGACGCAGATCTATCATAATAGGAGCGCTAACAGTTTCTCTACGTTGCGCCTCCCAAGCAGGAAACTGTATTAACAACAACGCAAAAACAATAACGTGCAATAAAATGGAGTAAAAAAAAGATCCTCCCACCGCTTATTTCCTTTTTGTCAAATGACGCGGCACCTGCATTGCCTCCGCATCTGTTTTCAATCCAACTTGCGTATAACCGGCGGCCCTTAAAAGAGCCATTAACTCAATAACATTGCCATAAGAAGTGCTTTTATCTGCGCTGATAATCATTTTAATTTCAGGGTTCTCGGAAATAATCGCCTGGATCTTTGGCAAAAGTTCCTGAGAGGAAACTTTTTGTGTTCCGATAAAATACTCACCTTTTTGATTAACGCCCAAATCCAAAGTTTTTTCATCACCTTGAAGAGTCTGCCCATCTCCTCTGGGTAAAGACAAAGGTATACCTGTCGTTAACATCGGCGTTGTAATCATAAAAATAGCTAACAAAGAAGTCATCACGTCAATCAAAGGTGTTAAATTGACATCAGATCGAATACTTGTTCTGCGCCGTTTTCGAGCGGTAAAAGCCATTTACTCTCCTCCTCCGACACTTTCGATTTGGCGGCTGATAATTGCTGATAATTCGCCTGCGAAAGTTTCCATTTGATTCGTAAAGCGCTCAATATCATTTGAAAATTTATTATATGCCACAACCGCCGGAATAGCTGCTACCAACCCAACTGCCGTCGTCAACAGAGCTTCCGCGACTCCAGGAGCAACCGCCGTAATATTTGTATTTTTTGTCACACCGATTGATTGAAAACTATCCATAATTCCCCAAACAGTTCCGAACAATCCCAATAGCGGAGAAACTGAACCTGTAGATGCTAAAAAAATCATTTGATTGCTCAATGCTTCGACTTCTCGATCAATTGCAATTTGCATGACCTTATCTATACGCTCTTGCACATTAACGCCTTTAACCAAAATTTCTTTTTTATTACGACTAGACCGTTTCCATTCTTTCATTGCAGCAATAAAAATCGCAGATAAAGGATCTGTCGGCTTACCATCTAGTTTTTCATATAAAGCCTCCAAAGATGTTCCGGACCAAAATTTTCTTTCAAAAGCAGCTGAACGCTCTCGTATTCTACGGAAAGCTCGCACTTTATCAATAATAATCGCCCAAGACCACACAGACGCCAACAATAATCCAATCATTAAAATTTTCATGAAAATATCTGAGTGCTCAAACATCCCCCAAAGTGACATTGTGACACGAGTTGTTGCTTCTACTTGTGGCTGCATGTTTCTTCTCCTAAATACATTTTAAATTTCTCTTTTAACTCTGCGGGAATGCGCACAGGTCGTAAAGCCCTCACATCGATAAAGGCTAAATAGACTTTTAAATCCACCAATTCTTGTTCATTTCTCGTCATGGTTTGACGCATCACCATAGAGGCAGCGCCTAATTCCTCCAAAGAAGAAGACACCGTTATAATATCTTCCAACTTTGCCGGTCTTTTATAATCTATTTCAACTCGGCGAACGACAATCGCAAACCCATCATCAAGCATGGCCTTATTTGTTAATCCCAAAGCATGCAAAAACTCTGTCCGAGCCCGTTCTGCAAATTTTAAATAATTTGCATAATAGACTATACCACCAGCATCCGTATCTTCATAATAAACCGGAATATCAAATGTATATTTCACTCTTTTTCTCCATCAAATAAGGACGGCATTACCTCCGGAGCCGACAATCCCAAATGCTTAAAGCCGGCTTGAGATAACATGCGGCCACGTGGGGTACGCTGCACTAATCCTTCCTGCATTAAATAAGGTTCAATGACTTCTTCTATTGTATCTCTTTCTTCCGATAACGCCGCTGATAATGTATCTGCACCAACCGGGCCCCCGCCATATTTTTCAGCAATACACCGCAAATAACGTCTATCCATTGCATCCAACCCAGCCTTATCTACTTCCAGATGACATAAAGAACTGTCGGCAATCTCGCGATCTATTTCTTTTTTTCCTGCAACAACAGCAAAATCGCGCACGCGCCGTAATAAACGACCGGCAACACGTGGCGTTCCTCTGGAACGTTTAGCTATTTCATGAGCCCCTTCTTCCGTCATACCGATTTTTAAAATTTTAGCAGCCCGTGTAACGATTTTTTGTAAATCTTCCGTATTATAAAAATTTAACCGAATAGGAATACCAAACCTATCACGAAGAGGCGTTGTCAAAAGACCTGATCTTGTCGTGGCTCCGACTAAAGTAAACGGTTGCAAGTCAATCCGAACAGACCGAGCCGCGGGCCCTTCACCAATCACTAAATCTAACTGAAAATCTTCCATTGCAGAATATAATACTTCTTCAATTGTCGGATTTAATCTGTGAATTTCATCAATAAACAAAACATCATTAGCTTCAAGATTAGTTAAAATAGCTGCCAAATCTCCAGCTTTTGAAATCATCGGTGCTGCCGTAGGACGAAAACCGACGCCAAGCTCTTTTGCAATAATTTGCGCTAATGTTGTTTTTCCAAGCCCCGGAGGACCGTAAAGCAAAACATGATCTAGAGCTTCCCCTCTTTCTCGAGCCGCTTTAATAAAAACGCGTAAATTATCGCAGGCTTGTTTTTGACCAACGAAATCGCTGAGTGTTTGTGGACGAATCGATGCGTTTAACTCATCTTCTCCAGCCATCTTACGCGGCGTAATTATTCTTTCTTCAACCATGATTTTGTCCTATTTCCTTTAACGAAAGTCGTATCAGCTCACTTGTCCCAATATCCGTATGTTCTTTATAAATTGAAGCAATAACGACACCTGCTTCACTACGGCCGTATCCTAAGTTCGTTAACGCAGAAATAGCCTCTTCCATTACATTATTGATAATATGACTGACACCGGCTGGTGAATCAAGCATTCCGATAGAGTTAACAAACGGCGTTTTACCTTTCAATTCAGACACTATTCTTTGAGCCAATTTTGGTCCGACACCGCTCGCCCGTGTAAAAGCCTTAGCATCTCCGGTTGCCAAAGCCATGCTCAATTCTTCCGGAGAGAGCGCCGAGAGAATAGCCAAACCGACCTTAGCTCCGACTCCTTGAACATTCGTCAAAACAGAAAACCATTCTTTTTCTGCCGCATCAGCAAAACCAAACAAATGAATGTGATCTTCTCGAACTTGTGTTTCAATATAAAGCTGTGCAGCCTCACCGCGACTTGGCATTTTTGACAAAGTTCGATTCGAACAAAAAACACGATAGCCAACGCCACCGA
This sequence comes from uncultured Alphaproteobacteria bacterium, assembly GCA_944392795.1. GTDB lineage: Bacteria > Pseudomonadota > Alphaproteobacteria > CAAHEQ01 > UBA3637 > CALXXX01. The sequence goes on from CALXXX010000020.1 coordinate 29,010, forward strand.
CATTTAAAATCAACCAGCCATCCATTAAAAGGTCGACAAGACCTGTCAATTTTGCAATCATTTCTATTCCTTTTCTTCTTTTTTATTCATCATACCGATTTTTCATAAAAAAGCAAAGAAAAGAAGTAGAAAAAACGAAATTCAACGTTCGTTTCTATCTTTTAAATGTAATGTAAAACAAGATAATTTTTTTCTTTCTGTTTTTTGTCGAGTTATATCTTGTTTTTCTAATGGCTTTAAAAATGTTTTTTCTGAGATAAATAGCTTTTTTTTCTGCACAGGCTTGTTTGAAAGAACAATATCTTCTATGTGATTTAATGGTTTTCTAAACAAAAATTTAAGATAATGAGAGAGACCTTTCATAAAACGATATCGTCGATAAAAAACATCTCGACGATGATGTCGGATATCACAAACCGAATCTGTTACATCGACCCAATGAGCAATAAACTTATCTTCCTGAGAAGTATCTTTTATTTTTTGAAAAGCTTTTTCCTGGACTAAAAAAGGTGCTCCTATACTTTCTACAAAATCAAATGTTCTCGGCAAACGTTTCATAACCGCATTCATATAGACATCTTCAAAATGAATTTTTTGGTGTTTCTGATAAGCTTTTTTCAAAGAAATTAAAGCTCGAGCATCCGCTCTTTTTCTAGCTGAAAACGAAAAAAATTGTGCCCAAAACTCACCTAGTGTCACTTTTAAAGGCGGCTGAACAGCTTCAAAAACAACCAACTCTGGATGCAAAAAACTCATCATCTGATGACGTTTTTGCTCGAAGCAAAGAATTTTAGCATATTTATTTATTTCTTCTTGAAACAAATAAGCCATTCCTCTTCGATAAGCTTCTTTTTGAGCCGTTAAAACAGACTTTGTCGTCATATTCTTTAAAAGCAATTCAATAATAGGACCATTTTTTCCTTCAACGGCATCTGTTAATAAAGAAGGAAAAGCATTTACATTCTCACTGCGCGCAATAAAAAAAGAAACAGCTTGTATATTCCCATTTTTACAAGCCAAAGATAACGGCGTTACTCCTTTATCATCAGCTTTTGTCAAAGATCCTCCTTGCTCCAACAAATGATCTAAGATAACAATAAAATCTGGTGGTAAAGCTCCTTCCGGCATAGCACACAAGGTCATTATTTTTTCTTGCTCAGAAAAAAGCACCGGCGTAGACTGTTTCAAAGCTTGTTTTAGTGCATGTGCCATTTAAACCTCTTTTTAGGTATCTTCTTTAAGAATAACATTTTTTCCAAGATATTTCAAACAAAACAGATAAACATAAATTTTAGAGTAGATTTTTTTCAAAAATAGCGCTATGTATAGATTTGATTTTTTTAAAAGCCACTAAAATAAGGAGAAAAAAAGATGGCAATTCGTGTAGCAATTAACGGCTTTGGCCGTATCGGACGGTTAGTCTATCGCGCCTTTTTGGAATCAGGCCGCAAAGATATTGATATCGTCGCCATTAACGATTTAGGCGATGCTAAAGCAAATGCTTATTTGTTAAAATATGACTCTGTTCATGGAATCACAAATATGGACATTTATGCTGACGGAGAATATTTGGTCGCAGGTGATTACAGAACAAAAGTAATTGCTCAAAAAGACCCAACACAACTTCCTTGGAAAGAAATGAACATAGATATCGTGATGGAATGCACAGGTATCTTCGCAGCTAAAGAAAAAGCAATGGTTCATATTCAAGCTGGTGCTAAACGTGTTTTAGTCTCAGCCCCTTCAGATGGTGCTGACAAAACAATCGTTTACGGCGTTAACCAAAATACTTTAACAAAAGATGATATTGTTGTTTCTAATGCATCTTGCACAACCAACTGTTTAGCTCCAGTTGTTTATGTTTTAAATAAAGAAATTGGAATTAAACAAGGCTTTATGACGACGATTCACTCTTATACAAACGATCAAAAAATCTTAGATCAATTGCATAAAGATTTATATCGCTCTCGCGCAGCAGCTATGAGCATGATCCCGACAAAGACAGGAGCGGCTAAAGCAATTGGCTTAGTCTTACCGGAAATGAAAGGTAAATTGGATGGCGTTTCAATTCGTGTACCGACTCCTGATGTCTCTTTAGTTGACGCAAATCTAATTATGGAAAAACCTGTGACAGTGGAAGAAGTCAATGCAATTATGAAAAAATATGCTGAAGGTGAATTGAAAGGCGTATTAGGATATAATGACTTACCTTTGGTTTCTATTGACTTTACACATAATTCTGCTTCATCAACTTTCGATGCAAACGGAACAAAAGTCATGGGCGAAACTCAATTACGCGTCATGAGCTGGTATGACAATGAATGGGGTTTTTCAAACCGGATGTTAGATACAGCTGTTGCTATGGGAAAACTCATCTAAAAAGAACTAAAGCAAAAACTGGGCACTATCAAAGTGCCCAGTCTTTTGACTAAAAAAGGAGAAAAAAAATGAAGAAAGCTTTTATCATTGGTTTGAGTATTTTAACACTTGCAGGGTGCCAAAGCACTCAAGAAGCTGACAATATGTACATGAATGAACCCCTTCCCCCCTGCAATTGTCAAACCACTCAAGCCTATACGGAAAATGTGGTTTGTGATACTGTTCAAACTGTTCGTAAAAGTCAGAACAGTTACATACAGTATCGTATCTGTACAAAAAAATTAGTTCCGACACAACCTGTACAGATTCAACAAGTGCAACAACCCATGATTATTCAACAACCTGTTCAACCAATGCCTCAACCAATTATTGTACAAGCTGAACCGGTTCAACCGCATCCTTGCACGCAAGTAATTTATGATAATTAATGAAGGAAGAAAAAATGGCAAACTTTAATACTTTAGATGATTTGCATGATATAAAAGGTAAACTTGTTTTTATTCGTGCGGATTTAAATGTTCCTGCTAAAGACGGAAAAGTAACGGACACAACTCGAATTGATCGTTTTGTCCCGACACTAAATACTTTGGCAGATAAAGAAGCAAAAGTCATTGTTGCTTCTCATTTTGGCCGTCCAGATGGTGAAAAAAAACCAGAATTTTCCTTAGCTTTTATTGTTCCGGAATTGGAAAAAGCTTCTGGAAAGAAAATCACATTTGTCGATGACTGTATCGGAGAAAAAGTAGATACTGCCATTGCAAATATGAAAAATGGTGATATCCTTTTACTTGAAAATCTACGTTTTTACCCTGGAGAAGAAAAAAATGATCCAGCTTTTGCTAGAGCATTGGCAAAAAATGTTGATATTTATGTAGATGATGCTTTTTCAACTGCACATCGTGCACATGCTTCCACAGCCGGAATGGCAAATGATGTTCCTGTTAAGGCTGCGGGTCGCTTAATGCAAGCTGAATTAGAAGCATTAGATAAAGCACTTGGTAATCCTGTTCATCCTGTTGCTGCACTAGTTGGTGGCTCAAAAGTTTCCACGAAGTTAGACTTGTTAGCGAACCTTGTTAAAAAAGTAGATTATTTGCTGATTGGCGGAGGTATGGCCCATACATTCCTAGCTGCTAAAGGCATTCCAATGGGAGAAGGTTCTTTAGTTGAGCCAGGCATGATTGAAACAGCTAAAAATATTTTAGCAAATGCAGGAAACTGCACAATTGTCTTACCGACAGATTTAGTTTGGGCGAATGAATTCGGAGAAGGTCAAGAACCTCATGTCGCAGCTGTTACAGATTTGCCAACAGGCAAGCCATTGTTGGATATTGGTCCTGAATCAACTGCAAAATTCATTGAAACCTTAAATGGCTGTAAGACATTGATTTGGAATGGCCCTGTCGGTGCGTTTGAAATCAAACCCTTTGACACAGCAACGAATGAAATTGCTCATGCTGTCGCCGAGTTAACAAAAGAAGGTAAACTGACTTCTGTTGCGGGTGGTGGTGATACGGTTTCTGCGCTGAAAAAAGCCGGTGTCAAGAAAGACTTAACTTATGTCTCCGCAGCCGGCGGTGCTTTCCTAGAATGGATGGAAGGCAAAGAACTGCCAGGTGTTAAGGTTCTAGAAAAATAAAAAACTTATTTAGAAAAAGCCTCCCAAAAGGGAGGCTTTTTTTATCTCTTGATAAAACATTATATGAAGAAACAATTTCTTCTGTTTAAAGATGTGGAAAAATGCGGTAATTAACTACATGCCGCTGTATAACCTATATCGGGATCTTCTCCATAACACTCTGCTTCAGATGGGGCATAATCGACGAACCCATTAGATGTAACAGATACAATCTTATCATCTTCCCAATTATATAGGTAGTTGCAACAAGCGACATAAGAATTAGGAACACATCCATAGCCAAGTTGGCCATATTTGCTCTTTAACTTCCATGTTTCATCTGCAGCACAGCTTTTTTGGCCACCACATCCATAAATTTCTACTCTATAGTCAGGATAGTCATCATCTATAACACCAACAAGAACTAAATCATAACCACAATCCTGACAGATTTTAGTATGTTCGCTTGTACAAGAGTTTGAATCTTTGCTTTTCAAACAATTAGTAGTATTATTACAGCTATTACAATCTCCTTTGTACGAACCACAAGATCGACCATTTGGACAACACCAGGTGTCTGTTCCGTTTGTGCAAGAATGCTGTGTTTCTTCATCGCAACCAACGACACAAGTACCGTTATCACATGTACCAGCCTGTCCTGCATCATTCGTACAGGCATCCCCATTCGCCGCCGTCGATACACATTGATAACAGGCCCCCCTTAACTCTAACTTCGAACAAA